>CAYTTC010000106.1:0-10513 GCA_964440525.1 uncultured Propylenella sp.
TTGAGCCGAAAGAACTCGTTTGGGGCATGATAGTCCTCGTCGGCGGTCGAGAAGCTGAAGAACACCGTCGGCGCTCCAAGCTGTTCACGCAGGATAGTTCCGATCGGGATAGTTGCCCCCATTGCGACGCGAAGCGGCTTCCTCCCGTACAGCCCCTGCAGGATTCTTTCGATCGTCTGCAGCGCAGGTGTCTCGGCGTCTATGGCGAATGCCGGGGTTCCGGGGCCGTGGCGGACCACTTCTAGTCGATAGCCGGCGGGAAGACGCTCCTGGCAATGTCGCTCAATTGATGCCGCGACCAATCCGGGATCCTGATCAGCGACAAGCCGGCATGTAATCTTGACGGAGGCCACACTGGGGATGACGGTCTTGGTGCCCGGACCGCAGTAGCCGCCCGAAATCCCGTTGAACTCCAATGTCGGTTTTAGCCATTGTCGGATCAGGAGGTCGACTCCGTCCGGCATGGGCTCCGGACGGGACGCGCCGATCTCGCGAAAATATCCGTCGGCATCGAAGCGTGCCACACGAATGGCGTCCATAATGCCCGGATCGGGAGCCAACACGCCATCATGGAATCCGGCGATCGCCACATTTCCATCGGAGTCGTGCATGCCGGCAATCAGCGCGGCGAGCGCTCGCACCGGGTTCGGCGCGCTGCCGCCGTGCCTGCCGGAGTGCAGGTCCTTGGCGGCGCCGGTGACGGTCAGGTCGAGAGCGACAAGGCCGCGGCTGGCGACGGTGATCGACGGCAGGTCGGAGCGCCACATTGCGCCGTCGGCGGAGACGACGAGGTCGCATTTCAGATCCTCCCTCAGCCGGGAAACCGCAGCGGCGAAGCTCGGGCTGCCGATCTCCTCCTCTCCCTCGATCAGAACCTTTACGTTGAGCGGCAGCGCTCCGCAGACTTTCAGAAAGGCCTCGGCGACGAGGATCGGGATAAGGACCGGGCCCTTGTCGTCGGAAGCGCCGCGGGCATAGAGACGGCCATCTCGCACCGTCGGTTCGAAAGGCGGCGTCGTCCACTTGTCGAGCGGGTCGGGCGGCTGCACGTCGTAATGGCCGTAGACCAGGATCGTGGGGGCGCCTGGGGCGCGGATCCAGTGACCGGTCACGAGCGGGTGCCGGCCGGTCTCGACAATGCGAACGTCGTCGAATCCCGCACGCACGAGACGATCGGCTGTGAAGCGTGCCGCCAGTCTGATATCGCCGGCGTGTGCCGCGTCGGTGCTGACGCTTGCGATCCGGCAGAATGCCTTCAGCTCTTCGACGTAGCCGTCGAAATTGCTCTGTAGGAATTTCTCGACATCGCTCACTTCCCGCCGTCCACGCTGAGCACCTGGCCACTGATCCAGCCAGCTTGGTCTGAGGCAAGGAACAGAACCGCGTTCGCGATGTCCTCCGGCCCGCCGAGCCGCTTCAGCGCGATCGACTGGATGAACCGCTCCTGGCCGCTGGGTCCCATCGATTCCCATTGCCGCTCGGTGGTTGGATTTGAGCGGACGAAGCCGGGAGCGACGTTGTTGACGGTGATGTTCCAGGGGCCAAGCTCATGCGCCAGCTGGCGCGTGAGACCGATCTGCCCTGCCTTGGCACTGGCATAGGCCTGGATGCCGGTGAGGCTTACTCCGAGTCCGGCGCCGCTCGAAATATTCACGATACGCCCGTAGCGGCGCGCCTTCATCCCCGCCGCGACGGCTTGCGACATCAGAAATGCGCCGGTGAGGTTCACCGCCACAATCGCATGCCAGTCGGCCTCGCTCACTTCTTCGAGCGGACGTCCCACCTGTCCGAGCACCCCGCCTGCATCGTTGACCAGGATGTCGACCGCCGCGCCCCCCGCTTCGACCTCGCGAACAAGCCTTTCGACCGCGTCACGATCGGTAACGTCGAGCAGGTATTGCCGGCAGGCGGCGCCCGCGGCGGCGGCTGTCTGCGGCAGCCCAGCGGCGTTTACGTCGCAGGCAACGACTCGTGCTCCGCTCGTCGCCAGCGCTATCGCAATGGCGCGCCCAAGCCCATGGGCAGCGCCGGTCACGATGGCCGTGCGGCCGCCGAAATCAATGTTCACGACTGAGCGATCCTCGCCGCCGTGGGCGCGGGAGCGAGCCGGCCGAGCTCGTCAAGATTAGCGGTCGTCAGCTCCCGTCGCCCCTCCTCGATCTCATGGATCTGGGCGATGATGCGGGCGGTGATGGGCGTCGCAACACCGTGTTCACGCCCGATCGTGACGACAGGGCCGAGTTGCGCGTCAACCTCGGTCCTGCGCTTGCGTATTGCGAGATCGCGCCAGATGCCCGAACGCGTCTTGGCGGAGCGGCGGTTGTGAGCAACCATATCGTCGAAGGAGCGCGCCGTCGCTCTGGCGGACGCGCCGGGCAGGAAGGCTCCCGGGTTGAAACCGTTGAAGGCCTCGAGCCGAACATTCTCGCCAAGCGCCACGGCAGCCACTTCATGCGCAAGATCCGTCAGGACGGGCCGGTAGCGCTGGTCTGCAAACAGGTCGGCGATGGCCTCGTTGGTGACCGCCGTCGCAAACAGCTGCGCCCCGTAGATCATCTTCGACCAGAGATAGCCCCAGATATTCGCGGTAAGCTCGGCGTCCTGATCGAATATCCGCAGAAGGGCGAAAAGCTCCTCAGCGCGCAGTGTACGCGCGCCGTCCAGCTCGCCGATCACTACGGCGCCGCGGCCGCTATAATGCACTACGCCCGGCTCAAGGTAGTCGGCGCCGAAATTGACGAAGCACCCAATGGTCCGCTCGCGCCCGACCAGGTCCGCGATGAGGCGCTCGTTCAAGCCGTTCTGGGCCGATATGACGGCGCCGTCATCGGAAAGATGTGGGCTCAGCTGCGCCACCGCTTCACGCGTGTCGTGCGCCTTCACGCAAAGCAGGATGCGATCGTAGCTGCCCTGCAATTCGCCCGGCGTCACCGCGCTAACAGAGACAAGATACTCCTCGACCGGGCCGGTAATGCGCAGGCCCCCGGAGTTCATTGCAGTGACGTGATCGGCGGCGCGATCCACGAAGAGCACATCCTTGCCGGCGCGGACAAGCGCCGCTCCGATAGAGCCGCCGATGGCGCCGGCGCCCCAGATCAGAATCGGGCGGATCATGCCCAGCCGCTTTCGAGGAGCTCACGCGTTTCTTCGACGGCGATGGACCAGATCGCCAGCATCTCGTCGTCCGGCCGCTCATAATAACCACCGAAGTTGCCGTCGCCGAGATAAGCGCGAACGGCCTCAGGTCCCAGCGTTCGCAGGCGCGCCATGTCGATCATCGGCTTCATCTGGCTCGGCTGCACCACGCCCTCGAGCCGCGTCCAGGGAAAATTCTCCATCCAGGAGGCGTGCGAGGCGACGGGATCGATCTCCTGCACCTTGGCGAAGGTTTTTGGGGCGTTCCACCAGTTGTGGAATTTAGTCGCGACCTGAGGATTGTCGGCCATCCATTCGATCGCCAAGCTCTGGGCCGGCTGGTTGCCGCCGTGCCCGTTGACGATCAGGATTCTTCGAAAGCCCGCGCGCTTCAGGCTGTCCAGGATGTCCCGAACGATCCTGACATAGGTTTCGACCCGGATGCTGACGCTGCCGGGATAGGCGAGGAAATACGGGGTGACCCCGTAGGCGAGCACCGGAAACACCGGCACGCCGAGCGGCTCGGCCGCCTCCAGGGACACGCGCTCGCTGAGAATGCTATCGACCGACAGGCTGAGCCCGGCATGCTGCTCCGTGCTGCCGAGCGGCAGGACGGCGCGGTCGTCGGCCTGAAGATAGCGCTCGACGTTGGACCAGTTCATCTCGCTGATCTTCACGACGCTTCCCTTTCCAGTGCCGGACGGGGCGCGCTGACGCCCCGGATCAACGGCATGATGATGCGCTCGATGTCGGCAGGATCCGGAATGTGCCGGTACTCGATGGCGGGCGTGCCGGGCTTCAGGCGGTCGAGCACCATTTCGGCGCCGGTCGCATAGACGATCACATCCGCCGCGAGGATGCCGGACTCCAGTTCCTGCACGTCGAGCACGGCTGCCGACGTCCGTTCCACATGCGGCGCGAAGCGATGCACGCCGGATTTCATGATGGGCAGGAATTCCGGGATCCGGGACACGATGCCGATCCGCGCCAACGGGCTGATCGAAGCGAGCGCTAGTCGCGTCTCTTCCGACGGGATGAAGCTGATCGAGACGACGGGCGTGTCGGGCAGGAGATCCTGCACCTCGCGGTGCCTGTTGGCGAAGGTGATCACAAGGTCCGCCGATGCCGTCCGCCTGCGCAGATCGGCATCGCGCTGCAGCGCGTCGAGGGTAACCGCCTCGACCGAAGCGGATCCGAGATGGCCGGCAATGAAATGCGCATAACGCTGCGTCGCCGCTTGGAACGCGCCGGCCATGACGAGCCGGGCGCGCGGCGTGCGAGCGGCACGGGAGAAGATCCTGGCATTGAAAAGCGAGACGAGGTCGCCCGGACTCAAGCCCATCGCAAGGCCGTTCTCGATCACCATGTCGATACGGCTGTCCAGATCGCCCGTGCCGGCGCGCGACACGGTCCTGGCATGCGAGCTGTCGGCGACGAAGGTGCCTGAACCGGACCGCGCTTCGATGAGACCCGCCGATTTGAGCTCCCGGTAGACCTGACTGACCGTCATGGGCGCGACGCCGACCGCATCGGCGAGGTCGCGAACCGAGGGCAGCCGCTCGCCGATCTCCAATTCCCCGCAGGCGATGCCATACTCGATGAGGCCGCGCAGCTGCACCCCGAGCGGCACGGGAAGATCGCGATCGACGGAGAGTTTCATCACGGCCCGCAACTTGTTCGTACCGGCCGACTAGCACACTTTTCGGCAGGCCCGCAATTGCGCAGGGTTGTGCCGCACATCTCGATGGAAATGCCTGGAATTTCGGCAGACTCTCGCATCGTTGACAGGCCGAAACGCCGCAGATAGCGTGCTAACAGGCTATAACAGCGATACTAGCTTCAGCGAAGGGGTGATTGCCATGGGACGCTTGACGAAGATCACTGTTGCGGCTGCGCTCTTGGTCGGCATCAGTTCGACCGCCCTCGCGGTGGAGCGCGGCGGCATCATGACCTACGGGCGCTATGCCGACAGCCTTTTCCTCGATCCGGTCCTGCAAGACGCCAATGTCGACATCTGGATCCTGTCCAACCTCTACGACACTCTTCTTCTGCCGACCGACGACGGCAAGGGCGTGCAGCCCGGTCTCGCCAGCGAATGGAAGGTTGCCGATGACGGCAAAAGCGTCACGCTGACGTTGCGCGACGGCATCAAGTTCTCCGACGGATCGCCGATCACCGCGGAAGACGTGCAGTGGTCGCTGATGCGCGCCGCCAATCCCGACAACGGGATCTGGGGCTTCCTCCTCGCCTCGCTCGAGGATGTCGTCGTCCAGGATGACAAGACGGTCATGCTCAAGCTGAAGAACACCGACCCGGCTATCGTGCCGGCGCTCACCGTCTTCAACACGCAGATCATGCCGAAGAAGGCGTTCGAGGCCGCGCCCGGCGCCACAGACGAGGAGAAGGCCAAGGCCTACGCCGAGCATCCGATCAGCTCCGGCCCCTTCGTTCTGGAATCGTGGGAGCGCGGCTCGACGATGAAGCTGGTGCGCAACCCGAACTACTGGCGCATGGGCGAGGACGGCAAACCGCTGCCCTATCTCGACGGCGTGACCTTCGAGGTAATTCCAGAGGACGCGACGCGTCTCCTCAAGCTCAAGGCGGGTGAGCTCGACGGCGCCGAGTTCATTCCCTATTCGCGCGTGGCTGAACTGCAGGCCGACGAGAACCTGCAAATGGTCCTGTTCCCCTCGACGCGCGTTGCCTACGTGACCCTTAACGTGCGGCCACAGCTCAACGGCCAGGACAATCCGCTTTCGAACGAGAAGGTGAGGCAGGCGATGAACTATGCGGTCGACAAGGATGCGATCATCCAGGTCGTCACGCATAACGTCGGTACGCCGATGATCTCGTACATGTCCTCCGCCACGCCGATGAATTCCGGAACGGGACCGCTCTATCCCGTGGATGTCGAAAAGGCCAAACAGCTTATGAAGGAGGCCGGGTTCGAGAACGGCTTCTCGACGAGCCTGCTTGTGCTCGCCGGCAACCAGGACGAGGTCGGCCAAGCCACGGCGCTGCAGCAGATGTGGGGTCAGATCGGCATCACGCTCGAGCTGCAGCAGGTCGACAACGCCACTCGCACCGATCAGTATCGCGCCGGCACGTTCACCATGCGGCTCGGCGCCTGGACCGACGACATCGCCGATCCGAATGAGATCACGTCCTATTTCGCTTATTCGCCGACCATCGACGCGCTGCACAGCGGCTGGAAGAATCCGGAGGCCGACAAGCTCTTCGAGGATTCGCAGAAGGAGATGGATGCCGCCAAGCGGGCCGAGCAATATGCGAAGATCCAGGAAATCTTCAACGCGACCGGGCCGATCGTGGCGCTCTACCAGACTCCCTATCCGGTGGCGCTGCGCAAGAATGTGAAGGGCTTCGTGCAGATTCCGCTCGGCAACAACATCTTCGCGGCGGCATACTTGGAGAAGTAACATCCGCCACGGCGGAGGCGGCGCGGGCCGCCTCCGCCGGATCCGGGGTCAGGTGGCGCGCAAGGAGAGGCCAGCGCTTTGCCCAGCTCCAATTTTCTTCTGCGCCGCCTACTGCAGCTCATACCGACCTTCGTCTTCATCTTCGTCGTGATCTTCGTCATCGTCCGGCTCCTGCCGGGCGACCCGACGAGCGCGATTCTGGGTGACCGGGCAACGGATGCGGATGTGGAGCGCATCAACCGCAACCTCGGCCTCGACAAGCCGATTCCGGTACAGTTCATGGTCTTCGTCGGGCGCATCTTGGAGGGCGATCTCGGCTCCTCGATTCATCTCAAGGCGCCCGTCGTCGACCTGATCCGCCAGCGCATGCCCGTGACGCTTCTCCTCACCGGCATGGCGGCGCTCATCGCGGTGGTGCTGGCGGTTCCGCTGGCCTTCGTCGCCGCGTTGCGCAACGGCAGCGCCGTGGACAACATCATCCGCGGGGCGTTCCAGGTCGGGCTTTCAATGCCCGTCTTCTACATCGGGCTGGTGCTTCTCACCGTCTTCGCCGCGCATCTGCGCTGGTTCCCCGTCGGCGGTTACGGCGACACGTTCGGCGAGCGGCTTTACCATCTTTTCCTGCCGGCGCTGACGATCGCGCTCAGCCTCGCCGCCGTGCTTATGCGGAACCTGCGCGCAGCGATCCTCGAGGTGATCGGCTCCGAATACGTCGCGTTTGCGCGTGCGAAGGGACTCCGCCCCCGCCTGATCCTCGCTCGGCACGTTTTGCGCAACGCGCTGATCTCGACCGTCACGCTGTTCGGCCTGTCCGTCGGAACCCTGTTCGGTGGCGCGGTGATAACCGAGACGGTGTTCGGCATCCCCGGCGTCGGGCGCTTGATGATCGAGAGCATCTACGGACGGGACTACCCGGTGATCCAGGGCCTGACGCTGGCGCTCGCGCTGCTCGTCTCGCTGATCTTTCTCATCACCGACATCGTGCAGGCGGCGCTCGACCCGAGGATCAGCCGGTGACGTTGGCGGCCGAACCGGCGGCGCCGCCACGCCAGCGTCGCGCGAGCCGCGTGCCCCTCACATTCGTCGCCGGCCTGGCAATTTTAGGCGCCAGCACGCTGCTTGCCATCGCACCGCAGCTCGTTTCGCCATACGACCCTCTCGCCTTCGACTATCAGGCGATCCTCAAGGGCCCGAGCTGGGCGCATCCGTTCGGCACCGACAGCTTCGGCCGCGACGTGCTCTCCCGTGTCATCTCCGCCTATACGATCGACATGCAGATCGCGGTCTTCGCGACCATCGCCCCATTCCTTTTCGGCACCTTCATCGGCGCGCTCGTCGGCTATTACGGCGGCGTCGCGGAGGCCGTATTCGGGCGCGTCCTCGATGCCGTGATCACTTTTCCCTTCCTCGTACTCGTCATCGCAATCATCGCCGTGCTGGGTCCCGGTCTTGGCAATATGTACATCGCTGTCGGAGTGGTCGGCTGGGTTTTCTATGCGCGCCTCGTCGCCGCGGAGGTCCAGGTGCAGAAGCGCCTCGATTACGCCGACGCCGGCCGCGTCATGGGCTACAGCGCCGCCCGGATCATCCTGCGCCATCTCCTTCCCAACGCCATCACGCCCGCCGTCGTCTACCTCATGACCGACATGGCGCTCGCCATCCTGCTCGGGTCGAGCCTCGGCTATCTCGGGCTCGGAGCGCAGCCGCCCGCCGCCGAATGGGGCGTACTGATCGCCGACGGCAAGAACTTCATGTCGACCGCGTGGTGGATCTCGATCTTTCCCGGCGTGGCGATTGTCATCACCGGCCTCGGTTTCAGCCTGCTGGGGGACGGTCTGGCGGAACTGTTGAGGCCGAAGCGGTGAGCACAGTGGCCCCTGCACCCGACGCCGGGGCGGCGCTCGAGATTCGCGGCCTCACGACAAGCTTTCAGCTGCCGCACGGCACCCTCACCGCCGTCGACGGGATCGACCTCGACCTCAGTCCGGGTGAGGTGCTCGGTCTCGTCGGAGAATCCGGATCGGGCAAGAGCATGACGCTGCGCTCCATCGTGGGGCTCGTCCCCCCGCCGGGTCAGGTCAGCGGCTCCGTGATCTGGCGTGGCCAGGACTTGGTCCGCTTGCCCGAGCGACAGCTTCGCCGCGTCCGCGGGCGCGACATCGCAATGATTTTCCAGGAGCCCATGACGGCGCTGAATCCAGTCCTCACCGTTCGCCTGCAGATCGACGAGAATCTGAAGGCGCATACGGGCCTCGATTCTCGCGCCCGCCAGAAGCGCGCCCTCGAGCTGCTCGATCTGGTTGGCATTCCGGCCGCGGCGAGCCGGCTCGACAATTACCCCCATCAGTTCTCCGGCGGCATGCGCCAGCGCGTCATGATCGCCATCGCGCTGGCCAGTCAGCCGAAGCTGCTGCTCGCCGACGAGCCGACGACGGCGCTCGATGTGACCATTCAGGACCAGATCCTGAAGCTCATCTTGGAGCTGCGGGAGCGGCTCGGCATGAGCGTCATCCTCGTCACCCACGATCTCGGCGTGGTTGCGCAGACCTGCGACCGCATGGCGGTCATGTATGCCGGCCGTATCGTCGAGACGGGCGGCGTCGTGGATGTCCTCGCCCGGCCCCGCCATGCCTACACGCTCGGCCTGCTTGGTTCCGTGCCTAGGAGCGGGCGCGAACGGCAGCCGCTCAATTCCATCGAGGGCATGCCGCCGCCGCCGACCGCCGTGCCGCGCGGCTGCGCCTTCCACCCGCGCTGCGTCTTCGCCACCGCGATCTGCCGGGAGGAGCGGCCGTCCCTCTCCGCCATCGGCCCGCATCGCGAAGTCGCCTGCTTCCATCATGACGAGGTGGCCTCGCAATGGCGCGCGCCGTGAACGCCGCCGGTGTCGTCAACTCGAAGGCAGAAAAGCCCCTTCTCGAAGTTTTCGACCTCGTCAAGCACTTCCGCTTGCGCCAGACGCTGGCGCGGCGGATTGTCCGCAAACCACCTCAGATCGTGCATGCGCTGAACGGAGTTACCTTCACCGTTGCTCGGGGCGAGACGCTCGGCATCGTCGGCGAGTCCGGCTGCGGCAAGTCCACGCTCGCCCGCTGCCTCGTGCGCCTGCTGGAAGCCGATCGCGGCGAGATCCGCTTCGACGGGCTCGACGTGCGCGCGCTGCCGCGTCGCGAGCTTCGGCGCTTCAACCGTCGGGTTCAGATGATCTTTCAGGATCCCTATGGATCGCTGAATCCGCGGATGACGGTCGGGCAGATGCTCGGCGAGGCTCTTTCCGTGCATCGCATGCGGCCGAAGCAAGAAATCCCGCACCGCATCCGCGAGCTCGTCGCCCTTGTCCGCCTGCCCGCCGATTCGATCGACCGCCGGCCGCACGAATTCTCCGGCGGGCAGCGGCAGCGGATCGGGATTGCGCGGGCGCTCGCGGTTGAGCCGGAATGCCTGATCGCGGACGAGCTGGTTTCCGCGCTTGATGTTTCGGTGCAGGCGCAGATCGTGAACCTCCTGCTGGAGTTGCAGGAGCGCTTGCACCTCACCATTCTCTTTGTCGCGCACGATCTCCGGCTTGTCCGCCACATATCGCATCGGATCGCGGTGATGTACCTCGGATCGATCGTTGAGCTCGGCGAGACAGAAAGCCTCTTCGCTGCTCCAAAGCACCCTTACACGCATGCGCTTCTTGGCGCGGCGCCGAGCATGGACCCATCGAAGCGGAGTCGCGTGGCGGCCGCGCGCGGAGAATTGCCGAGCCCGCTTGAGTTACCCGACGGCTGTCCGTTTCACCCCCGTTGTCCGCATGTGTTCGAACGCTGCCGAGTCGAGCCGCCGCTTTTGGCTCCGCACGGCGACGCACTTGCTGCGTGCCACCTGGGCGATCGATTCCCGCTTCCGGTCGGATGAAAGAATTTCGCACTGCTTTCTGAATAGCGAACCAGGTCTTC
>CAYTTC010000107.1:0-10373 GCA_964440525.1 uncultured Propylenella sp.
CCATGGAGGGCGACAGGTCCACCCACAGCCACACCGTCTGCGAGGCTTCCCATTCCCGTTCGCGCACATAGAGATGATCGTCGCGCGCCGAGCGACGCCAATCGATCCGCCGCGCTGGCTCGCCAACGACATAGGGGCGGAATTGCCAGAAGGTCTCGCCCGGGCCGGGATGCCGGCGGCCGTGCACGCCGAGCATCACATTGGCGGCGATCCGCCGCGCCGCGACGAGGAGGTCTGGCAGGCGCGCCGCCAACGCCAGCGCCGTCTCGACACGGGTGCGGACTGTCGCCGGTTGGGAATAGGCCATCGACTAGAGGACGGCCTTGAGCGCGCTGGAGATGAGGTCGCGCACGGAGATGCCCTCCGCCGCTCGCGCCGCGAACGTGACGGCCATCCGGTGCTGCAGGGTCGGTATTGCGAGCGCCTCCACGTCGTCGAGGGAAGGGGCGAAGCGCCCGTCGAGGAGCGCCCGCGCCCGCACCGTCAGCATCAGCGCCTGGCTGGCGCGCGGACCCGGGCCCCAGGCGATGTGATCGCCGACGTCGGGGCTTGCCTCGCCTGGCCGCAGCGAGCGCACGAGCTTCAGGATCGACTCGACCACCGCCTCGCCGACCGGCATGCGGCGGACGAGCATCTGCGCATCCATCAGCTCCGCGGCGGTGAGGACCGCGCGCGGCTTCGGTTCCTCCGCGCCGGTCGTCTCGAACAGCATGCGCCGCTCGGCTTCGACGTCGGGATAGAGCACGTCGATCTGCATCATGAATCGGTCGAGTTGAGCCTCGGGGAGCGGAAAGGTTCCCTCCAGCTCGATCGGGTTCTGTGTGGCGAGCACATGGAACGGTTTCGGCAGATCATGGCGCTGGCCGGCGATCGTCACGAAATGCTCCTGCATCGATTGCAGCAGCGCCGATTGCGTACGCGGGCTGGCGCGGTTGATCTCGTCGGCCATCAGAAGCTGCGCGAAGACCGGTCCCTTGACGAAGCGGAAGCTGCGCTTGTGGTCGGGAGTTTCGTCGAGGATTTCCGATCCGAGGATGTCGGATGGCATCAGGTCCGGGGTGAACTGGATGCGGTTGTCTAAGAGCCCGAAGACGGTGCCCATCGTGTCGACGAGCTTCGTCTTCGCCAGGCCCGGCACGCCGACGAGAAGTCCGTGGCCGCCGGCAAGCACCGTGGTCAGCACCCGCTCCACCACCGTTTCCTGGCCGAAGATGACTTCGGCGATCGCCGCCCGCGCGTCCTTGAGCTTCGCAGCCGCCGCCTTCGCCTCTTCGACGATGGGCTCGGTGGCGAGAGGCGTAGGATTGATTGCGCTCATAGGGTGGTATCCATAAGTCGAGCCGGAACGGCTATTTGCAGGTGATTCCTGTTCGGAGAATTTGACAACTCTTTCGGGGGGAAGGCGAGAATCAAAATCGCTCCATTTGGTAACTTTGGTCGTACCTAGGCGGTTGATGAAGGCAGCAACGAGCATGCCGACTGATTCCGGCGGATTTCCGCCCGGCCTCGCCGCGCTCGTCGAACAGGCGGGACAGCAGGCTCAGTCGCGCCCGGTGGAGCGCTGGAACCCGCCCTATTGCGGTGAAATAGACATCAGGATCGCCGCCGATGGCACCTGGTTCTATCGCGGCAGCGCGATTACACGCGAGCCGCTGGTGCGGCTCTTTGCCTCCATCCTGCGGCGGGAAAGCGACGGGCGTCACGTCCTTGTGAATCCAGTGGAGAAGGTCGGCATCACGGTCGAAGACGCACCTTTCCTTGCCGTGGAGGTGGCCGCGGAGGGGACTGGTGCCGAGCGAGTTCTCACGTTCCGCACCAATGTCGGCGACATCGTCGCCGCCGGCCCGGAGCACCCGCTCCGCTTCGCGGCGGAGGCGGGGACAGGCGGGCTGAAGCCATATCTCGAGGTGCGCGGCGGACTGGAGGCGCTTGCCACGCGCGCGCTGACGCTCGAACTGGTCGGCATCGCCGACGAAAAGGACGGCGCGCCCGGCCTCCGGTCGGGTGGAGTCTTTTTCGCGTTTCCCGGGCCGGATCGTGGGTGAGCCGCGTCGCTATTCGGCGGAGGACTTTCGTCGCCGCGTCGTCGAACGACTCTCGCCTGACGGCATTGCCGTGGGGGACCATGTGTTCAACCCTGAGCTCGCCGACGCCCTGCTCAAGATCGAGCGGCGCCCTGCCGCCGTGCTCGTGCCGGTGATCCATCGCGAGCCGGAAGCGACGCTGCTCTTCACCGAGCGGACCGGGGGCTTACGCGCGCATGCCGGGCAGATCTCGTTTCCCGGCGGCCGCATCGACCCCGGTGATGCCGGCCCGGAGGAAGCAGCACTCCGCGAAGCCGGCGAGGAGATTGGCCTCGATCCGCAATTCATCGAGACTGTCGGGCGCGGCCCCGATTATCTGACCGGCTCGGGCTACCATGTGGCGCTCGTCGTTGCGGTCGTGCGGCCGGGCTTTGCGCTCACGCTGAACCCCGCCGAGGTGGCGGACGCCTTTGAGGTGCCGCTCTCCTTCCTGATGGATCCCGCCAACCACAGGACGGGAAGCCGCATCTGGAACGGCGCCAGCCGCACCTTCTTCGAGATGCCGTTCGAGGATCGTAACATCTGGGGGATCACGGCCGGAATCGTGCGCATCCTCTACGAGCGCCTCTATGCCGACAGGCCGACCGGGAGAGAGGCGTGAAGGTGGCGCTCCACGATTGGACGCTCCTCAAGGAGCCGCATGTGCGGGCGGTCCTTTCCGCCCTCGACGGCGAAACCCGCGCCACGCGGATCGTCGGCGGCGCGGTGCGCGACGCGCTTCTCGGGCGGACGGTGACCGACGCCGATCTCGCCACCGTCTTTCTCCCGGCGGAGGTGATCTCGCGTGCCGCAGCGGTGGGGCTGACGACTGCGCCAACTGGTATCGCGCATGGCACCGTAACGGTGATCGTCGATGGCAGGCCTTTCGAGGTGACGACACTCAGGCGCGACGTGGAGACCGACGGCCGCCATGCAATCGTGCACTTCACCACCGATTGGACGGAAGACGCCTCGCGCCGCGATTTTACGATGAACGCGCTCTATTGCGACATTGCCGGCGAGGTGCTCGATCCGCTCGGCGGTCTCGCCGATCTGAAGGCGGGCCGCGTTCGCTTCATCGGAGAGGCCGAAGACCGCATCCGCGAGGACTATCTCCGCATCCTGCGCTTTTTCCGCTTCTTCGCCTGGTACGGCAAAGGGCGCCCCGATGCGGATGGCCTCAGGGCTTGCGCGCGGCTGAAATCCGGAATCGCAACGCTTTCGGCCGAGCGCGTCTGGGCGGAATTGAAGCGGTTGCTCAGGGCCCCCGATCCGGCGCGGGCGCTCCTATGGATGCGCACCACCGAGGTCCTGCAAAAGGGGCTGCCGGAAAGCTGGGGCATCGACGCCATCCACCGCCTCGTCGCCGCCGAGCGGAAGGAGGGTTGGGAGCCTGATGCGCTCTTTCGCCTCGAAGCGATCCTGCCGCCACATCGCGCGCGGGTCGACTCGCTCGCCGAGCGGCTGCGGCTGTCGCGGGCGGAGATGGCGCGGCTCCTTGCCTGGGTCGACGCGCCCGAGCCCGACCCGGCCATGTCGGAGGCGGATTTCGCGAAAACGCTCTATTGGGCCGGGCGTCAGGGGTTGCGTGACCGCATCCGCCATGCGCTCGCGCGAGAGATCGACAAGGGCCATGCCGAGGCGGTGGAGAAGCTCCGCCGCCTCCTCGCCTTTACGGAGGCCTGGACGAAGCCGGTATTTCCTGTGTCGGGAAAGGATTTGGTGGCGCGCGGTCTGGAACCGGGGCCGGATGTTGGTCGCCGCCTTAAGGAGCTCGAAGAGCGCTGGGTCGAAAGCGGCTTCGCGCTAAGCCGGGCGGAATTGCTGGCGGAAAGCTGAGCGCCGGCGGAACTGTCCGGCAACGTGAAGCCTTTGGTCGCCTGCGACTAGGGCCATTTCACCACCGGCGGAAGCGAGGAAAGGATCGCCTCGACATTGCCGCCGGTCTTCAGCCCAAAAATGGTGCCGCGGTCGTAGAGGAGGTTGAACTCGACATATCGTCCGCGCCGAACGAGCTGCTCTTCGCGGTCGGCTTCCGTCCAAGGCTTTGAGAAATTGCGGCGCACCAGGTCGGGGTAGATTCCGAGGAACGCGCGCCCGATGTCCTGGGTAAAGGCGAAATCGGCATTTCGGTCGCCGCTGTCGAGGTAGTCGAAAAAAATCCCGCCTATGCCGCGCGGCTCGCCGCGATGCTTCAGCCAAAAGTATTCGTCGCACCAGGCTTTGTAGCGCGCGTAGTCGATGTGGCGATGCCGGTCGCAAGCTGTTTGCAGGGCGGCATGGAAGGCAAGACTGTCGGGATCATCCTGCGTCCGCCTGCGGTCGAGGACCGGCGTCAGATCCGCCCCGCCGCCGAACCAACTCTTGGTCGTCACCACCATGCGGGTGTTCAGGTGAACCGCGGGCCCGTGCGGGTTCTGCGGATGCGCGATCAGCGAGATTCCGGAGGCCCAAAATCGTGGGTCTTCGGCCGCGCCCGGAATCTCAGCGCGGAACTCCGGCGCAAACTCGCCATGCACGGTGGAGACGTGGACGCCGACCTTCTCGAAGACGCGGCCGTGCATGACCGACATGACGCCGCCGCCGCCCGGCGCGCCGGTATGATCGGCGCGCTCCCAGGGTTTTCGGGCGAAGCGCCCCGGCGGAAGCTCTGAGAGCGACGCGCTCGGCGGCAGATCGTGCTCCAAGGCCTCGAAGGCGACGCAAATCTCGTCGCGCAGCGTTGCGAACCAGCGCGAGGCGGCGGCCTTTCGATCTTCGATTTCAGCAGCCTCTCCCGATGCGGATGCTCCGGGGGAGGACGCTGCCGTTTTGTTGCGCATGAGGGCGCTTAGCGCATTGCAGGGGGAGCGGGAAGGGTGGCGCGCAGCCGTCGAAGCCGTCACGCCAACTGAGCCGTCTGCCGCAGCGCCTCGAAAACGGCGATCGAAGCGGCGGTCGCCATGTTGAGAGATCGGTTTCCGGGCCGCATCGGGATTTTCACCAAAGCGTCGGCAGCGCCAAGAACGTGGCCGGCAAGCCCGGCCGATTCGCGCCCGAGGAGAAGCACGTCGTCCGGCCGGAAGGCGAAGTCCGGCAGACGCTCGTTGCCCCGCGCCGAAAGGGCAATGAGCCGGCGCGCTTCCGTTCCGCGCCAGGCTTCGAATGCACTCCAGTCGGCATGCTCGATCAGATCGGCGCGCGACAGATAATCCAGTCCGGCGCGTTTGAGGTTGCGGTCGGAAAGCGCAAAGCCCGCGGGATGGATGATGTGGACTGGCACGCCGAAGCAAGCGCCGAGGCGCAGGATGGCGCCGGCGTTTTGAGGGATATCCGGCTCGAAAAGGGCACAGTCGATCATTAGGATGCGAAGCGAGTCTTCTTGCTTGGCCGCTACCAGGTCCGCGCCGCGAGAGGAGTTCAGGAGCAGGGTCTTGGCCGCGATTCTCAGACGGTTTCTAACCTATGGCGGGCTGGAGCGCTGGTTCGATCCGCTCGGGCCGGCGGTGGTGGAACAGCCGCCGGGCGCGCTCATCGAAACCTACCGGTTCTTTCTTAAGCCGGTGAAGTGGCTGATCGTCGTCACGCTGATCGTCTCGCTCATCGCCTCGGTCACCGAGCTCGCCATGTTCGGATTCCTCGGCTCGCTGGTTGACCGCATGGCCGTTTCGAGTCCCGAAAAGTTCGTCTCCGAGAACTTTTGGCTGCTCGTGTTCATGAGCGTCGTGCTGCTCGTGGCGCGGCCATTCTTCACCATCTGGTCGCGCGCTCTCGTCAACCTCTCCATCACGCCGAGCCTGTCGAGCCTGGTTCGCTGGCGGAGCTACCGCTACGTGCTGCGGCAGAGTCTTGGCTTCTTCCAGGACGACTATGCCGGCCGCATCAGCCAAAAAGTGATGCAGACCGGGATGGCGCTCCGCGAAAGCGTGGTGAACGTCATCGACGGCGTCTGGTACCTGCTCGTTTACATGCTCGGCACGGTGACCCTGTTCATCGGCTTCGATTGGCGGCTTTTGCTGCCCCTCCTTGGCTGGCTCGTTGCGTATGCCGTGGTGATCGTGACGCTCGTGCCGCCGGTCCGCGAGCGTTCCATCGCCATGTCGGAGGCAAATTCGGGCCTGACCGGCCGCGTGGTCGACGGTTTTACCAACATCCTTTCCGTCAAGCTCTTTGCGCATGCGGAGCGCGAGGAGGCGTTCGGGCGCGAAGCCTTCGAGCGGCAGCTCAATGCCGCGCGCGCCATGAACCGCACCATCACCACGATGACTGCGGCGCTCAGCGTGCTGAACTCGGTGTTCATCTTCGTCGCAGCGGCGCTGACGATCTGGCTCTGGACGCGGGGCGAGATCACACTCGGCGCGGTCGCTGCCGCCAATGCGCTGACCATGCGGCTAAACCAGATGTCGGGTTGGGTGCTCCGTTCGATCACCACGCTCTTCGAGAGCACGGGCACGATCGAGAACGGCATGGAGCTGCTCGCGCGGCCGAACACGCTGATCGATGCCCCGGGCGCGGAGCCGCTCATCGTCACCGAAGGCGCGATTGCCTTCGAGAACGTCACTTTTCGCTATGGCGCCGGCGACCGGGTGATCCGCGACCTGTCGCTCTTCATCCGCCCGGGCGAAAGAGTCGGGATCGTCGGCCCCTCGGGCGCCGGCAAGTCGACGCTCGTCAACCTGCTGCTTCGCTTCTACACGCTGGAACAGGGGCGCATCCTGATCGACGGACAGGACATCGCCGGCGTGACGCAGGATTCGCTCCGCGCGGCGATCGGCATGGTCACGCAGGACACGTCGCTACTTCACCGCTCGGTCCGCGAGAACATCAGCTACGGGCGGCCGGAGGCCGACGAGGCAGCGATGCGTGGGGCGGCGGAGGTCGCGCGCGCTGACCGCTTCATTGCCAGGCTGGTCGATCCGCGCGGGCGGACCGACTACGCCGCGCATGTCGGCGAGCGCGGCATCAAGCTTTCCGGCGGGCAGCGCCAGCGCATCGCCATCGCCCGCGTCATTCTCAAGGATGCGCCGATCCTCGTTCTCGACGAGGCGACGGCGGCTCTCGACTCGGAGGTGGAGGCGGCGATCCAGGAGAGCCTGAAGGATCTCATGCGCGGCAAGACGGTGATCGCCATCGCCCATCGGCTCTCGACGATTGCGGCGCTCGACCGGCTCGTGGTGGTGGACGAGGGCCGCATCGTGGAGGAGGGAACGCACGAGGCGTTGCTACGCTCCCGCGGCCTCTACGCCCGGCTGTGGGAGCGGCAATCCGGCGGCTTCCTCGCCGCCGCCGCCAGTGACCGCGAGCTCGAGATCGCCTGACCGACGAAGCCCGCACCATTCGCGGTGGGGTCACTCCTCGTCCGCGAGGATCCCGTCCGATTCAGCGTCGGCAGCGGCTTGCAACGCGTCCCTCATGTAGCCCAAAAGGTCTTCGCCGACATCGAGTTCGAGGTCCTCGACGTTCAGTCCCGCGTCCTCCGCATAAGCGGTGAATTCGGTGGCCAGACGAGCGGCTTCCTTGGCGATCTCACCCGGTGGAACCGGGCGAACCGTTTCGGCGATCCAGCGGGTCAGGATATCGATCGCCTGTTGGGTCATGCTGCAGCCTCCTTGGCTCGGGCCTCAACGAGTCCCCTCAGGGTGCCGCGAGCGATCGTGCACGTGCACCCGATGGTCAGGCCGAGTTTCCCACGAAATGGCCGGAATTTGTAGCGCGCGAAACAGTTGCGACAAGTTGCCGTCGCCGAGCCGCCCGACTGGACACTCTCGAAGGACGATGACAAAAGGCGGTCGGCGGCATGGCCATCTGGGGTGACGGCCGTTCGACCTTTGTGCTGTTGTTCGCGATCTGGCAGCGAATTGAAACACGCCGTTCCAATGCGAGGGGCAGGACTTGGCTGACACGACCCATCCCACCATGGCCGCGCCCGGCGCCACGTCTGTCGAGCCGCACGGGGATGATGCCGGAGTCACGCGGCGGGACTTCTTGGTGATTGCCACCGGCGCCTTCGCTGTGGTCGGGGCCGCGGCGACGCTCTGGCCCTTCATTGACCAGATGAATCCCGACGCGGCGGCCTTGGCGCTTGCCTCCATCGAAGTCGATATCGCGTCCGTCGAAGAGGGCCAGTCGATCACCGTGATGTGGCGAGGCGTGCCGGTCTTCATCCGCCACCGCACGCCGGCGGAAATCGAGGCGGCGCGGCAAGTGTCGCTGGAGGAACTCAAGGACCCGGTGGCGCGCAACGCCAACCTTGATTCGAGCGCCCCCGCGACTGACGAAAATCGCGCCGCTTCGGGCCGAGAACCCTGGCTCATCATGGTCGGCGTCTGCACCCATCTCGGCTGCGTGCCGCTCGGCCAGCAGGGCGATTTCGGCGGCTGGTTCTGCCCCTGCCATGGCTCGCAATACGATACGGCGGGCCGCATCCGCATCGGACCGGCGCCGGAGAATATGGCCGTGCCGCCCTTCGCCTTCATCGCCGACACAACCCTGCGCATCGGCTGAGGCCTGAGCGAGACCGGCAATGCACGAATACTTTCCCCGCTACACGCCGAGGTCCAGGATCGGCCGCTGGCTAGACGAGCGCCTGCCCGTCACGCGGCTTCTCTATGACAGCTTCGTCGCCTACCCGATCCCGCGCAACCTGAACTATTGGTACACGTTCGGCGGCATCCTCTCCATCATGTTGGTAGTGCAGATCGTGACCGGCGTGGTGCTCGCCATGCACTACGTGGCGCATGAGAGCCTCGCCTTCGAATCCGTCGAGATGATCATGCGCGACGTCAACTACGGCTGGCTGCTGCGCTACATGCACTCGAACGGCGCATCGATGTTCTTCGTCGCGGTCTACATCCACATCTTCCGCGGCATGTACTACGGCTCCTACAAGGCGCCGCGCGAGGTTCTCTGGATTCTCGGCGTTATCATCTTCCTCTTGATGATGGCGACCGCCTTCATGGGCTACGTGCTGCCATGGGGGCAGATGAGCTTCTGGGGCGCGACCGTCATCACCAATCTGTTCTCCGCGATCCCGCTCGTCGGCAAGACAATTACCACTTGGCTGTGGGGCGGGTTCGCGGTCGGCGGCCCGACGCTCACGCGCTTCTATTCGCTCCACTATTTGCTGCCGTTCATGATCGCCGGCGTCGTGGTGCTGCACATCTGGGCCTTGCACGTCTCCGGTCAGACGAACCCGACGGGCATCGAGGTAAAGTCGAAGCAGGACGTTGTGCCGTTCACGCCGCACGCGACCATGAAGGATGCTTTTTCGCTCGTCATCTTCCTCATCGTCTTCGCCTGGTTCATCTTCTACAGCCCCAACTATCTCGGGCATCCGGACAACTACACGAAGGCGAATCCGCTGATGACGCCGGCCCATATCGTGCCGGAATGGTACCTGCTGCCGTACTATGCGATCCTCCGCGCGATCCCGGACAAGCTCCTCGGCGTGATCTTGATGTTTGGCTCGATCGCAGTGCTTTTCCTGCTTCCCTGGCTCGACACGTCGCGGGTGCGCTCGGCGGTCTACCGGCCGCTCTACAAGCAGTTCTTCTGGATCTTCGTCGCCGTGTCGATCGGCCTCGGCTATCTCGGCTCGCAGCCGCCTGAAGGCGGCTACGTCATCGCGGCGCGCATTCTCACGTTCTGGTACTTCTTCCACTTCCTGGTGCTCTTGCCGCTGCTCGGCCTGTTCGAGACGCCGCGACCGCGGCCGGCATCGATCGCCGATGCCGTGCTTCAGCCGGGGGAGGGTGGCGGAACGCATCCGGCGGCAAGCGCCGCCGCGCCCGAGACGCGTGGCTAGAGGGGCCAGTTGATGAGGGCGTGGGGGCAAAGGCCAATGCAGATTGCGATCACCCGGCTCGCCGCCGTCCTCGTCCTCGCGCTGCCGTTCGGCACGTCGGCTGTTGCCCAGGAGGAAGAGCCGGCCCACGCGACCCCACACTATCCGCTCGAACATCCGCGGCACGCCGAATGGTCGTTCGCCGGGCCGTTCGGGAAATACGATCCGCAGCAATTGCAGCGCGGTTTTCAGATCTATCACGAGGTTTGCTCGAGCTGCCATTCGCTTGGCATGGTCGCGTTCCGCACACTCGCATCGGAGACCGGCCCGCATTTCGGCGAGGAAGAGGTAAAGGCTTTCGCCGCTGGATTCACCGTGCCTGACCCCACGGTGGAGGGAGGGGAGCGCTCGGGCCTTCCGTCGGATGTCTTTCCCCCGGCTCCACCCTATCCCGGCGCACAACCGCCCGATCTTTCGCTCGTCGCCAAGGCGCGGGCGATCAATCGCGGCTTTCCGACGTTCATCTTCGATATCTTCACGCTCTACCA
>CAYTTC010000108.1:0-10237 GCA_964440525.1 uncultured Propylenella sp.
TCGTCGTCGTTCCCGGCGGCAAGGCGACCGAAAAGCTGATCGACAGGCGCGTCATGGATGCGCTCGGGCCGGAGGGGATTTTGATCAACGTGGCGCGCGGCTCGGTGGTGGACGAACCGGCGCTCGTCGCGGCTCTGCAGGAAGGTCGGCTCGGCGGAGCGGGACTCGACGTCTTCGCCGACGAGCCGAACGTGCCCCTGCCGCTCCTTGCGATGGACAACGTCGTGCTGCAGCCGCACCAAGCGAGCGCCACGGTGGAGACGCGGCGCGCCATGGGCGACCTGATGCTCGCCAACCTCGCCGCCCATTTCGAGGGAAGCAAGCCGCCGAGCCCGCTGCCTTAGGCGACTTATTTGTGGGCCTCAGTCCTTGTCGCGCTTGGTGCGCCGGCCGAGAAAAATGCCGGCGATGAGCGCTGCCGCCGCCGATAGGAAGAGCGGGCTGCGGAGCGGCGAGCCGCTCGATCCCGCTGCTTGGCCGAACCGCGCCATGCCTTCGCGAAAGGCATCGCCGACACCCGCCACTGGGGACTGGGCTTCCGCTGGCGCAGGCGCGCGCCTCGTCATCGGACGCGAGGCGATGAAAAAGAGGATGAGCGCGATCAGGAGGAGCACCCCGCCGATGATGGCCGCCGAGGCGATCGGATTGAGCAGGCTCGAAAGATAGAGATGCGCAGCGACCAACAGGAACGCTAGCGCAAACACCGCGAAGAGGGCGCCGACGGCGCCCAACATCCCGGTTCGCACCCAATAATGGATGCGTCGCTTCAAATCGGCGAGGGCGAGGGCGAGCCCGATCGAGCTGGCAAGCTTGAACATGCGACGCTACGCCCCCGTCGAAATCGGCTTCAGCGGCGTCCCATCAGACCGACGAGATAGCCGAGGCCGAGCGCCACCAGCACCGCGGTGAAGGGATTCTTTGTGATCTGCCCTTCCAGCGCTTCGCCATAAGCGCGCGCGCCTTCGAGCGCCGCGTCCGCCTGCTCCTGGCCTTGGCGCATGTATTGGTTGGCGGTGCGCTCGGCCTTGGCGCGGCCCTCCCGCACGCCCGACTTCACCAGGTCGGCAAGCGTCGCGCTGATCCCCGCGAGATCGCTCTTCAAAGCCTCTATCTGGGCTTCGAGCGATTCAGCTTCGCTCGCAGTGGAACGCGATCCATGCTTTGCCGTAGACGCGCCTGTCGACTCGTTCGCCATGCCCTGCTCCATGCTTTAGATTTGCCGGATAACGGTCCGGAACCTCGCAGAGTTCCATTAAGATGCGTTGCGCGAGGTCAAGAACGCCGCGTTTCGCCGCGCAGCGCTCAGAAGCGGTCTACGCCGCTTCCGCCCGTTCGGCGCCGCCGAGGCGGACTTCGATCGTGCCGCCGCCGAGAACGCAGGCGTCGGGCCCATCGCCGTCATAGAGGACGCAAGCCTGTCCGGGCGCGACACCCATCTCGTCCGCCGCGAGATCGACCACCGGCCGACCGTCGCGAAGGCCGAGCATCGCCGCCGCGGGTGGGCGCGTGGAGCGGACGCGCGCAAAGACCGCGAGGCCGCCTTCAGCCGCTTCCGCCAGGTCGCCCTCGCCGAGCCAGTTGAAGTCGCGGAGGGCGATCGAGCGCGTGGCGAGCGCCTCGCGCGGACCGACGACGACGCGGGCGTTGGAGGCGTCGAGGCGGACTACGAAAAGCGGCTCGCCGGCCGCGATGCCGAGCCCGCGCCGCTGGCCGACCGTGTAGCGGATCACGCCATCGTGGCGGCCAAGGACGCGACCATCGACATGCACGATCTCGCCGGGCTTCACGGCCTCGGGCTTCAGCTTCTCCACCACGTCCGAATAGCGGCCCTGTGGCACGAAGCAGATGTCCTGGCTGTCGTGCTTGTCGGCAACCTTGAGCCCGAGTTCGCGGCCGATGGCGCGCGTCTGATCCTTGCTGAGGTCGCCGAGCGGAAACCGCAAAAATTCCAGCTGCTCCTGCGTGGTGGCGAAGAGAAAATAGCTCTGGTCGCGGTCGAGATCGACCGGCCGGAAGAGCGCCCGGCGTCCCCCGACCGGGCGCGAGCGCACATAGTGGCCGGTCGCCATGGCGGCGGCGTTAAGCTCGCGCGCGGTAAGAAGGAGGTCGGCAAACTTGACGGTTTGGTTGCACGACACGCAGGGGATCGGCGTCTCGCCCCTCGCATAGCTTTCCGCGAAGGGCTCGATCACCGCGGCGCGGAAGCGGGCCTCGTAGTCGAGCACATAGTGAGGAATGCCGAGCCGGGCGGCGACATCGCGGGCGTCGTGGATATCCTGGCCGGCGCAGCAGGCGCCGGCGCGATGCGTCGCCGCGCCGTGGTCGTAAAGCTGCAGCGTCACGCCGACCGCGTCGTAGCCCGCCTGCTTCACAAGTGCCGCCACCACCGAGGAATCGACCCCACCGGACATCGCGACGAGGACACGTGTCCTTCCCCGCGGACCTGGAAGACCGAGATCGACGTCCATCATGCAAGCTGCTCCGGCGCCTCGCGAATATAGCGGAGAACGCCTCGCCAGCAAGGCCGGTCCTTGCCAAATCTTAAGGGAATTCAACACTCTGACTTAGCCGAATTTTAAGACGGAGGCCCTAGAAGGTTGAACGTGACCTGTTGTGCGTAAGAGTCGTCCATGGCTGAACACATCCGCCCGCGCGTAAAATACGTGATCGGGCCCGACGGAAGCCCGTTGACCATCGCCGACCTCCCGTCGACGAGCACGAAGCGCTGGGTAATCCGGCGCAAGGCAGAAGTTGTGGCCGCGGTCCGCGGCGGTCTCCTCAGCCTTGAGGAAGCCTGCGAACGCTACACCTTGACGGTCGAGGAGTTCCTTTCCTGGCAGATGTCGATCGACCAGCACGGCCTGGCCGGACTGCGCACGACCAAAATCCAGAAATATCGCGCCTGAGCCAGCTCGCTGAGCCTGCCGTAGCCCGGATGGAGCGAAGCGTAATCCGGGATCTCCGCTGCGCGCCTGCCTGACCCCGGATTTCGCTTCGCTCCATCCGGGCTACGGGCTACAGCCTTTTCCGCGATGAGCACTGGCACCCACGAATACACCGACGATCCGCGCAACGCCGGGATCCTGATCTCGGTCAACGGTGCGCTGCTGCCGCGCGAAAAAGCCGTCGTATCGGTCTTCGATTCCGGCTTCGTGCTCGGCGACGGCGTGTGGGAGGGCCTCCGGCTGATCGAAGGCGGCGTCGCTTTTCTCGATGCGCATCTCGACCGGCTCTACGAAGGCGCCAAGGCCATCGACATGGATATCGGCCTGTCGCGCGCCGAGTTGGCCGAGCGCCTCTTCGCGTGCCTCCGCGCCAACGGCATGCATGACGGCGTGCACATCCGCCTGATGGTGACGCGCGGCGTCAAGCGCACCCCCTATCAGGATCCGCGCGTCACGATCGGCCCGGCGACCGTGGTCATCATCCCGGAATACAAGCTGCCGAAGCCGGACGTCGTCACGAGCGGCATCACCCTCTTCACTGTGCATGTGCGGCGGACAGGCCCGGCCGAGCAGGACCAAAAACTCAACTCGCATTCGAAGCTGAACTGCATCCTCGCCTGCATCCAGGCGACGAAGGCCGGCGCCGACGAAGCGCTGATGCTCGACCCGGCCGGCTTCGTCGCGACCTGCAACTCGACGCACTTCTTCATCGTGCGGAAGGGCGAGCTATGGACTTCGCCGCCCGACTACTGCCTCGGCGGCATCACGCGCGGCAGCATCTTGAAGGTCGCGCGCGACGGCGGCATTCCGGCCTTCGAAAAGCGCTTCTCGCTGACCGACGTCTATGGCGCCGATGAAGCCTTCGTCACTGGCACCTTCGCCGGCCTCGTTCCGGTCAGGAGCGTCGACGGGCGCACGATCGGCGAAGGCGACGCCCCCGCCCGCCCCGTGATGGAAAGGCTCCGCACGCTCTATAAGGCTCTCACGTCGCGCTCGCTCACCCCGATCGGCGAAAACGCTCGATGAACGTCGATCCTCAATCGATCCGCATCGAAGCAGCGCCGGACCGCGGCCGCTATGTCTACGACTTGCCGGACGGCTCGCAGGCGGAGCTGACCTTTTTCGAGCGGCCGCGCGGCGTCGTCACCATCGATCACACCGAAACGCCGCCGAGACATCGCGGCCGGGGCGTTGCGGCGGCTCTAGTCGCCCGCGCCGTGGAGGACTTCCGCGCCGCCGGACAGAAGGTCATCCCGGCATGCCCGTTTGCGTTTCGAAAATTCAAGGAGCATCCGGAATGGGCGGACGTTCTTCTCCGCGGATGAGGGGGACGAGGGCGTGAGCGAGGGAACGATTCCAGCGGTCGAGCGGGAGGACAAAGCGACCGGCGGGGTCTATCGGATGCGCGTCGATGGCCACCTCGCCGAGATGACCTTCTCGCGCGCCAGCGACCGCCTCATCATCATCGACCACACCGATGTTCCCGAGGCGCTGCGCGGCAGGCGGGTCGGAAACCTGCTGCTTGAGAAAGCGATCGCCGACGCGCGCGCGACGGGCTCCAAGATATTCGCGCTCTGCCCCTTCGCGGCGGCGCAGTTCCGCCGCCATCCGGAATATCGGGACGTGCTGTCCACATGATCGAACGGCGCGACGCGCTCGGCTCCGATGGGCCTGTGCGGATCGCCATGTGGTCCGGACCGCGGAACCTCTCCACCGCGCTGATGCGCTCCTTCGGAAACCGGCCCGATTGCGCCGTCACCGACGAGCCCTTCTATGCGGCCTATCTGGAAATCTCCGGTCTCGACCATCCGATGCGCGCGGAGATCCTGCGCCACCACGAAGCGGATTGGCGAAAGGTGGACAGCGCTCTTGCCGGCCCGCTGCCCGGCGGATGCCGCCTTTGGTATCAGAAACACATGACGCACCACATGCTGCCGGAGATCGGACGCAGCTTCATGCACGCTTGCCGGCACGCTTTCCTCATCCGCCATCCGGCGCGGGTGCTCGCCTCCTACGCCGCCAAGCGCGAGGTGGTCGAATTCCGCGACACCGGCTTTTCCCAGCAGGAAGCGCTCTTCGAGGAAGCGGCTTCGATCAGCGGCCGGGCGCCGCCGGTCGTCGACGCCGACGCGCTCCTGGCCGAGCCTTCGCGGGTCCTTCGCCTTCTCTGCGAGGCGTTATCGATCCCCTTCAGCGAGGCGATGCTGAGTTGGCCACCCGGCCCGCGCGCGACGGACGGGATCTGGGCTTCGCATTGGTACGATGCGGTGAACCGGTCGACCGGCTTCGGGCCGGCGCGGCCAACGCCGACGCTCGACGACCCGCATCTGAAGGAAATGGAGGAGGAGGCGCTGCCGATCTACGATCGGCTGGCCGCGCACGCAATCAGATAGAGCGGAGGCCTGCCAACGGTGGCGCATACGCGATGGTCTTACAGGGTCGTCATGCCCGGTCCCCCGGTTTAACCGGGGGATGATCCGGGCATCCATTCCAGAACGCCTGTGAAAATCACGACCGCGACGGAATGGATTGCCGGCTCAAGGCCGGCAATGACGACAAGGATGGGAGCTTCGCTCTTAGCCTGCGGCGCGATCGGCGTGGCGGCCCGTATCGTGGGCCATATCCCGCTCGAGCTTTTCTTCTTCCCGCTCAAGCTCGGCCATGGCGAGGTCGAGAGCCGCCTTGGCGGTATCCAATTGCCCGCTCAACTCGGAGACGGACGCCTCCAGATTGGCGCGGCGCTGCCGCGCCGCCCGCGCGAACGTGGAATAGGCAAAATGCTTCTCGTCCTCGATGCCGGTGCGCCGGTGCTCGGCGGCGATCTCAAGGTCGAGATCGGACACCATGCGACCGAATTCTTCGATCATCGCTTCGATCTGGCCCACCTGGCGGCGACGCTCTTCGATCTGGAATCGAAGCATGCGGACCGCAGTGTCTCGTGACTTCATACGCAATACTCCCCCAAGTCCCGAGTCGTCCGCCTGCCCTCCGGCAATCTCTGTTTGACCCTCAGCGTCAGCCTGCAGACGGTAACGTTTCGTTTACGGGTCGCATTAATCATGGAGGACAGGGTTTAAAGCGGGGTAAACCGCAGAGCCGCGCTGGCCAGCAATCGCACTCACCGCTGGCGTGCCGCACGGTAGAAACCCTTAGACACGGATGTTGAACGTAGTCCGACGCCACATGCGATTGGGATTCAGGAATGGATTCAAGAGTCTATCGAGGAAAGTTCAGATTGTGCGCTTGCCGGTGCCAAACAGAATCTGTTAACCATTCCGAGATAGCGTGTGCGTCGGATTTGATCTGGCTCAGTCGCGGGGCCGCGCCGGTGACGGGTGTCCGCGAAAATGAGTTCACGAGGGGATTTTGATGCGGGTCCTTCTGATCGAAGACGACAGCGCCACCGCGCAATCGATCGAGCTGATGCTGAAGTCGGAGAACTTCAACGTCTACATCACCGATCTGGGCGAAGAGGGCGTCGACCTCGGCAAGCTCTATGACTACGACATCATTCTCCTCGACCTGAACCTTCCGGATATGAGCGGCTACGACGTCTTGAAGACGCTGCGCGTCGCCAAGGTGAAGACGCCGATCCTCATCCTCTCCGGCCTCGGCGGCATCGAGGACAAAGTTCGCGGCCTCGGCTTCGGCGCCGACGACTACATGACCAAGCCCTTCCACAAGGACGAACTGGTCGCCCGCATCAACGCCATCGTGCGACGCTCCAAGGGCCACGCCCAGTCGGTGATCCAGACCGGCGATCTCCGCGTCAATCTCGATACCAAGACGGTGGAAGTGAACGGCGCCCGCGTGCATCTGACCGGCAAGGAATACCAGATGCTGGAGCTCCTTTCGCTCCGGAAGGGCACGACGCTGACGAAGGAAATGTTCCTGAACCACCTCTATGGCGGCATGGACGAGCCGGAGCTGAAGATCATCGACGTCTTCATCTGCAAGCTTCGAAAAAAGCTCGCCGCGGCGACCGACGGCAAGAACTATATCGAGACGGTTTGGGGCCGCGGCTATGTGCTGCGCGAACCCGAAGAAGAGGAATACCGCGAAAGCGCCTGATTGCTCCTGCGCTTCGCGAGAATGAAAAGGCCGGCCCGAGAGGCCGGCCTTTTCGTTTGGTCCGCCGTATTTCCCGTCAGACGAGCCCGGCCTCGGCGAGCGGCTTCAGAAAACTCTCGCGATCGAACGGCTTCATCATGTAGGCGTCCGCCCCGCTCCGCATGGCGCGGGCGACGTTCTCCGTATCGTTCTCAGAAGTCAGATACATGATTGTCGGCTGCGCGCCTCCCGGCAGGGCGCGGATCTTCGTCAGGAACTTCATGACGTCGCCGTCGGGCATGAGCCAATCCACCACCACGCAATCCGGCATTTCGGCGCGGCACATGTCGATCGCATCGGATCGTGTTTCGGCTTCGCTCGCCCGGACATTTGCATCTTCCAGGATGCGCCGCGCCACCTTCCGGATCGAGCTTGAATCGTCAACGATGAGACAATGCTTCATGGGACTTGACCCCTGTTTGTCGCCTGTATTCCGCTGCCGCTTTCCGGCAATCTTGAGCAAAACTCTTAGCGGTCGGGGGTTACTTCGCGGTCAAGGAGCGTCGTTAAGGGAGTGGCCGATCGAGCCGTAAGGTTCGAGCGGATGGGTTAGGACGCCGGCAAGATTTCAGCTGGAACGCGAAAGGAAAATCGCCTCCGCCGCAGCTTCGCTGACGCAGAATGTGCCCTTGAGCTTGCACAATTAAAAGTAGAAGATTTCCACAATCAGCGATATTGTTGGTGCGCGTCAAACAGGGAGGACGCCATGGCCTACCAATATGCCGCCAAGTTCATCTGCGGCGTGTCCGAGAAGTTCACACCGGTCGCCAACGGCCAGTACACGACTGTCATCAACGTTCACAATCCCAGCAGGAGAAAGGCAAGATTCAAATACAAGCTGGCGCTGGCCAATCCCGCCGAGGATGGCAAAGTATATGATTTCAAGGACAGCGGCATCGGCCCCGACGGTGCGCAATATTTCGACTGCATGCTGATCCGGAAGATCTACGATCTTTTTGGTCCGGGCATCCTGGACGGCTTCTTCGTCATCGAGAGCAGCACGTCGCTGGACGTGATCGCCGTCTACACGACGAATGATTTCGATGGCAAAAACGTCCCTGCGATCGACGTCGAGCGCGTATTCGAGCGCGCCATCCGTTAGGCGGGCCTTGCGCCGAGAATGACGCGGTTCTCTTCCTGCGCGACGGTGACGCCCATCTTGGCCTCCTTCGCGAGGAGCGCGGCGTAGAGCGGCTGCACGGCGTGGGCGTCGAGCGGATTGGGCATGCCCCCCTCCGCGATCACCTCCTTGACGCCGGCGGGGAGCTTGGCGCGGTCGCCTTCGGCGACGATGCGCATCACCGTCTCGCCCGCCTCGCGCTCGGCGGTGACCGTGATGCGGCCTCCGCGCGCAACCGAATTCAGCGCGATGATGAGGAGGTTGAGAAGGAGCTTCGCCTCGGCCTTTGGCAGAAGGCCGGCTTTCACCTGCCAATCGAGCTCGGGCTTTTCCCGCTCCATCAGCGCCGCCGCGACCCGTCCGGCGTCCGCCATGTCGATCTCCGCCCCCGCGCCGCCGGAGGCGCCGAAGGCAAGTCTGGAGAATTGCAGCTTGGCGCTCGCCTGGCGAGCGCTCTTCTGGACGAGATCCTGCGCGAATTCGCGCATCGATTCGTCCTTTTCCTCTTCCAGTACCTCGAGGCCATTCACGATCGCGCCGACTGGCGAGATTATGTCGTGGCATACGCGGCTTGCGACGAGCGCGGCGAGCTCCAACGGGTCGATCTTGCTATATGTCATGCGATCCGCGGTGGCTCTCGAAATCGGCGGATGAAGGCTGCTGCGATGCGAATCCATTCGATCGCCTCGCGGCAAGGCTTACAGGCCCCTCCCCGCGCTCACAAGCGGCTCTTCGCCATCGTCCCGCCTTAACGCTCCGTTTACCCTGAAGGGCGAACTGTAGGAGCGAGGAATCGAGCGGCTTCCGGCTCTTCCTCTTCCGCCGAAGCGAGGAGCGTTTCATGACCTTTTTCCGGACCCTTCTCTTCCGCTTCGCCGCGATCCTGCTGACGGCGGCGAGCCTCGATACGGCCGCCAGAGCGGCGCCGAGCGACGACACCTACACGGCCGAGGAGATCGTCTCCGCCGGGCACCGATTCTTCGGAGAAATTTCCGGCAGCCTGGCCACGTTGGTGGAGAAGACGGTCTCGCGCTACGGGCTCCCCAACGGTTACATAATCGGACAGGAAGGCTCCGGCGCCTTCATCGGGGGACTGCGCTACGGCGACGGCGTCCTCTACACCAAGGCGGAGGGCCAGAAGCAGGTCTACTGGCAGGGCCCGTCCATCGGCTGGGACATCGGAGGCGACGGCAACCGCACAATGATGCTCGTCTACGACCTGCCGAACTACCTCGCCATCTACCGCCGTTATGCCGGCGTCAACGGCTCGGCCTATCTCGTCGGCGGCCTCGGAATGACGGTGCTCGCCAATACCGAGATTCCCGACCGCACGGTCTATGTCGTGCCGATTCGGAGCGGCGTCGGCGCCCGGCTCGGGATCAATATCGGCTATCTGAAATTCACGCCCTCACCCACCTGGAACCCCTTCTGATGCCATGCCGGGCGCTTCCAGCGTGCCCGATTCGTCACACCTTGCACGGATTTGACGCGATCGGGCTGGAATCGGGCGGGGCAGCGAGCCCCCTTCTGTTGCTGGCCAGCATTCCCTCCTATAGTGCCTTGGTGAGGGTGGCGTAGCGGGGCCGTCAATGATCCAGTCGGCTATGATCTTCGCCCTCGGTATCTTCGTGAGCGGGCTCGTCTGGCTCGCCTTCTCGGTCGCCCTCGTGCGTCGCGCGCGGCGCCTAACCGAGCGGCGACTGCTGGCTGGCATCGCGGTGCGACGGGCCGAGTTCGCGACCGAGCGGGACGAATTGCGGGCGCGCCATGCGGTGCAGATGCATCGGCTTGAGCGCGAGGTCAGCCGTGTACTCGACATGGCGACCGCCCACCGGCTCGAGGCCGACCTGAAGGAGCGCGATCTGATGAACGCGCGCGCCGAGCTCGTCGCCGACGAGGAAGACTTTTTGGACATCGAGCGGCGGCTCGCAGGCGAGCGCGAAGTGATCCAGGATCTGGAGCGGCGGCACGCCGAGGCCGGCGCCGCTCTCCGCGCCGCCCAGCACGCGCTGAAGCTGGAGGCCAAGCGCCGGTCGAGCGCCGAGGAGGCGCTCGACGAGGC
>CAYTTC010000109.1:0-9987 GCA_964440525.1 uncultured Propylenella sp.
AGGGCGCGGTGTTCATGGGCGACGAAATCGTCGCTGGCCCGAACGGCCTCGCCCAGATCCGGTTCATCGACGACACAAAGCTCGTCATCGGTCCCAATTCCCGGCTCAAGATTGATAAGTTCGTCTTCAATCCCGACAACACGGCCCAGCAGGTGACCATCGACATGGTCAAGGGCGCCTTTCGCTTCATTAGTGGCAACAGCCCGCACCAGGCCTATTCGCTCCGCACGCCCACGATGACCATCGGCGTCCGCGGGACCGTAGTGGACATCAACGCTCGCGGCCCCGATTCGACTGCGGTTTTCCTTGATGGCTCGGGGCAGGTCTGCGACGAAACGGGCAGAAACTGCATTGTCGCCATCGACGACTGCGCTCTTCATGTCGTGCCCACCAGTGGGGGGGTCGAGACGGCGACCGGCCAGGAGAGACAACAGCGGCTATCGGCGTTTTTCCCGTTCATCTCCGGGCAAGCTGCGCTTGATCCGGCGTTCCGGGTCGACACGTCGGGCTGCGAGGTCGTAGAGAACAGGCTCCTCGGCCCACCGACCCAAGACGGCTCCGATAAGACTAGCGGGACAATTCCGTACCAATAGGGCGCGTAGCCCGCGGCGATGGAGCGCACTGCCCTTCTCTGCTGGGAGGCCGGGAGCGGTTCTGGCCATGCGCTCGCGCTTCTCGATATCGCTCGGCGGTTGCAGGAGTTCGGCTGGCGGCCGATTTTAGCGTTTCCGAGCGAGCGCATCCCACCGAATCTGGAGCTCTTAGGGATGACCTTGTGCGCGGCGCCGCGCTGGGGCGAGGGCGCCTCCGCGTTGCCCCGCACGACACGCTCTTCCGCTTCGCTCGGCGACAGTCTCGCGCAGATCGGGCTGCAATCGGCCGATTGGTTGCGACTTCAGATCGGCCGTTGGCACCGTCTCTTCACCGAGTATCTCCCCGATCTGATTGTTGCGGATTATGCTCCTGGTGCGGTTCTGGCGGCGAGAGGCCGCGTTCCTTGCGTCGCCTGCGGGGTGGGATTCACCGTTCCGCCTGCGGACATGCGGCGTTTTCCGCCTCTGCACTATATCACCCCGGTTCTCTATGACGAGGCCGCCATCTGCGCGACGGTCAACGCCGCGTTGGCGGAGTTCGAGAGCCCCCCGATCGCTTCTCTCGCCGAGGCGCTGACCGGCGACGCTCAGTGCGTTTGCACACTCCCGATGCTTGACCCTTATGATGCTTTGCGATCCGCGCCGGTGCTCGGTCCGCGGCTCAACGCTCCAATCGTCCGCCGCGACCCCAATGGCGATGAGATTTTCTGCTATCTGCGGGAAGCGCCGGAGTCCAATCGCCTGGACGAGTTTGCAGACTGTCTCTTTGATTTGCCGAGCCATGTCGTTGCCTTCCTGCCAGGTCTGGCGGAGGCCACGGCGGCGCGCCTGTCTCGCAACGGAATCAAAGTGCTCGACGGTCGGGCACCATTGGCATCGCAACTTCAGCGAAGCCGGCTCGTCATCCATTTCGGAGGGCATGGCGTCGCGGCTGCGGCGCTCCTAGCGGGCGTCCCGCAGGTCATCCTGGATTTCGACATCGAGAAGCTGCTCATAGCAACGGCCCTGGTGCGGCGGGGGGTCGCGCAGCGGTTCGACTATTACCAGGCAGCCACGGACCTCGTCAGAGCGGGCATATTTGCAGCGCTCGGTAATTCGGCGCAGGCGGCGGAAGCGGATCGGGCCGCGTGTGAGAACGACCGATACCGCGGTCGCGATGTGGGGTCGGAGATCGCCGCTACTTGCCTGCGCATGGCTGCCTAGCTCGTATCCGTGCACCCTTCGCCCCAAACTTCCTTGATCGGCGCGAAGCGGTCGCCACATCCTTTTCGCTCAGCGATTTCCTTGGGGAACTTACGCGGCCGGACACAAGCGCGTTTAGCTACAAATTGCTTTTTTCTTGAAATGGTGCCGGAAGCCGTTTTTCTACCGTACTCAGCAAAGCGAAAGTCCATCTCCGGCAATGCCTCAGCAGCTGATTCTCGGTCGTATCGACTCACCGGAGGCGGATTCCACGGTCGCGCTCGGGTGGATTTTGGTCACCGGCTGGGTTTTCGGCACATCGAGCCCCGTGTCGCGCGTGGAGCTAGCGCTGGATGACCGCCCGCAAGGCTCGGCATCCCTCGCATGGCCGCGACCCGATGTTGTCGCAGCGCTCGAAAATGACGCCGCCGAGCTGTCAGGATTCCAATTTCGGCTCGATCTTCGCCGGCTCGACTGGCTGAGGGATCAGGTGGATTTGAGCGTAAGCGCGATCCTGCTGAACGGCGAGCGCGCCGATCTGCCCCCTGTGAGAATCTCAGTTGCATCGCGGCTCGGCACATCAAGCGTGCAACCCGGCGGCGGTCGAATTCGCCTTCTCTGTTTCGCGCAGAGCCTGGATTACGGCGGATCGCAACTCAGAATGCGGGAGATGATCGAGTTCTTGGGGAAGACCAACGAGTTTGAGATCACAGTGCTGACGCCTACCGAGGGGCCGCTGCGGCGCGATCTGGAAGCGGCTGGCGCCGTCGTGAGGATAAGGCCGATTCCATTTGATAAGATTTCCGCCTACGAGGAGCAGCTGACACAGCTGGCCCATTGGGCAGCCGGACGCTTCGACGTCACGCTCGGCTTCACGCTTGCGTGCTTTGCGGCGGTCGACCTTGGCGAACGTCTCGCACTTCCATCGCTCTGGCGCATTGGCGACTGCAAGGCCCTGGCAACGATTGTCGAGTGGCTGGGAGGACACCTCGATCCAGAAGTGGAGCGGCGCGCCGATCGCGCCTTCGCAACGGCTTCCTTGGTATTCTTCAATTCCGAAAATGCTTTGCGGTTCTTTGTGGATCTCGGCCATTTTGGCCACTTCGCCGTGCTTGGAAACGGGACCGACGTGGAGGCGGCCGCTTCCTATCGGCAGACAAACGACAAGGACGCGTGCCGCCGCAGCCTTGGGATTGCACCGGACCGGCGCGTACTGCTTTGTACCGGAACGCTCTGGCCGGTGAAGGGGCAGGCCCTGCTCGTCTCCGCGCTAGCGCACGTTCACGCTGACTATCCGCATCTTGAGTGTGTTCTCGTCGGCCAGCAGAACAAGGACTACGTCGATTTCTTGTGCCGGCTCATAGACCGGCTTGGGCTGGCGAAATTCGTGCGCGTTCTGCCGTTCAGCGATGACCTGCGAGCTTGGCGTTGTGCCGCTGATGTCGCGGTCAGCGCGTCGGAGCACGAATCGATGTCCGCTTCCATTCTGGAGGCCATGGCCTTCGGCCTGCCGGTGTTGAGCTCTCGAGTTGGAGGGGCTGACGAAGTCGTGGAGGACGGTGTCACCGGCTGGCTTTACGAGCCCAACGACCTCGGTTCGCTGATCGAAGGAATTCGCCGCGTCGCTGCAATGGAGTCAGAAGACCTCCGGGCGCTTGGCGAGCAAGCGATGTACCGGGTTCGCCTCGCCCATGATCGCGCCCTGGCGCTATCGCGCACGGCCGACCTTATCAGAGATGTGTCGCGCGGGCTGACACCGCGTTGGCTCGAACTAAAGTGTGAGCCAATCGAGGACGAACTTTCAGGCGATCACCCCGACATCTCTCACGAGGTCGAAGCGATCGTCATGGTGGCAAACCACCTCGTCATAGTTGGCCGTGCTCCGAGCGGCGACGGCGCGACCGAAGCCGACATCGCTGACCTGCCCATCCAGATGGTCTTGCCGATTCAGGCCTGTTGCCGGCCCTTGGAAGGTCAGCGAACGCCATTCGGACCGCGAGGAGTCGGGGAGCTCGGCTTTGTCGCTGTATGTCCTCTGGACTTCGACTCCGCAAAGCTACTCGCTGAAAAAAGCGATCCTCTGCAAGTTACTCTGAAATTTGCTAGCGGCGCTGTTTGCGAACGAGCGCTGACAATCGCGTCATTTGCGCAAACGGACCTTACTTACCGCCGCGAAGCAATCCGAATGCTTTGCAAGGAACTGGCGCCAAAGAGCCCAGATTTTGCGCAGATCCTCGCAAGCCTTGCTGATGAAGAGCACTTGTCTTCGAAGCTTGTGTGTCACCTCGACCGTCATCTGGTCGCGCCGGAATGCGGGTTTGTGGCTACCGGCAGGGCGGAGCGCCTCGGCTCAAATCACGTCGTCTTCTTGCTCGATGGAATGAAGCTGGCGATCAACCCGAATCAGATATTCCAGAATCTGCCTGAACAGGAGCCTGTTAGAGCGGGCGTGCACAACTTCGTGTGTATCGAAACGATTGAAGGCATGGGTCACGAATTGCGCCTGGCGGCCCTCGGCCAGCCTGAGGTCCGATGGTCGAGCGTTCTTGTACTCGCGAATACGGGCAGCCCGCGCGATCTCATTCAGACAGTCGCCAAACTTCTTCCTGAGCGTGTGTTGCTTCACCTGGTGGCTACGGGCGACATCCTCTTTCAGATCGTGCAGCATTTTTCCAAGCCCTACGCCGCCACCGTGGCGGTGTCGGAGCTGAAGAGAGGGGTCGAAGCCCCGGAATTCTCGATCATAATCCCCTTTTACCGGGACGGTTTCTTTCTGCTCGACCATATCGAATCCCAGCGTCGAACCGATGCGCGCGCGGAATGGATCCTCGTCTGCGACGATCCCGGCCTGCTCCCGTCGATGCTTGATACCTGTCGTGGGCGCCGGGATGAGCTGCGCAAGCCTACCAAGCTATTGGCGCTAGGCGAGAACGTTGGATTCGCTGCCGCCAACAATATTGCACTTCAACACGCAGGAGGTGATTACGTCGTCTTTATGAATTCGGATATCTATTGGACCTCGCTTGAGCCGATCCAGTATGCCACGCGAATTCTTCGTGAAGACGCGAGCATCGGCGTCGTTGGTTTCTCGTTGTACTTCGAGGATGGAACAATCCAACATGCCGGAATGCGCTTGAAGGTTGCTCCTGAACGCAACGACATGCTTGCTACCGTGCACGAAGGCAAGGGGCTGCCATCAAGGGCCACGACCTCTGAAGTCCGGTCCCGTGAGGTTGAGGCAGTTACCGCCGCGTTGATGGTCGTCCGGCGAAGAGATTTTCCCGATGGGGTGTTCAGCGAGGAATATATCGGTGGGGACTTCGAAGACGTAGATCTGTGCCTGGAGATGCGGGCGCGCGGAAAGAAGATTGTGCTGGTCGATTGTGACGGCCTCTACCATCTGGAGCGGCAATCGATAAAGGTCGATCCGGTGCATCGGCTCTTGAGCTTTTTGAATTGCGCACGCTTCACCCAAAAATGGCATCCCGACGGGCGAAAGCGACTATGAGCGATCGGTTTCGTGTCGCCATCGTCTCCCACGGGCATCCAGAGTACTCGAAGGGCGGCACCCAGACCGCATCCTATTCTCTATTCCTGAACCTGAAGAGCTGCGACGGCGTCGAGCCGATCTATCTCGCACGGAGCCCTTCGCAAATGCTGGGTCATGCTGGCGATTTCGCATTGTTTCGTGGACGGCGGGACGAGGTCCTGTGGTCTCCGCCCGCTGCGGATCCATTCCGACTTGTCACGACGTTGCCAAGCGCCCTAAAGCGGCAGGTGAGCGAGTTCTGCGCTCGTATGGCGCCAGATATAGTGCACGTCCACCACTACATAGGGGCTGGTACAGATTTATTTAGGTTCCTTAAAGCCGACCTTGGTATTCCACTGATCTGTACACTGCACGAATATTTAGCTATCTGCAATCATCATGGCCAGATGCTTAAGACAAATGGCCAACTGTGCTACACCGCTTCGCACGCGGAATGCAGCGCCTGCTTCCCGGATCGATCGTCCGGCATGTTCTTCCTCCGCAAGGCCTTAGTGATGGAGAATCTCTCCCACGTCGATCTCTTCATTGCGCCCAGCGAATTTCTCGCTCAGCGCTATATCGAATGGGGCATCGAAGCCGACCGCATTCGGGTTATCGAAAACCCGATTCGCGAGCGCTGCGGCGAAGGTGATCGGCCGCTCGAAACCGAGCGTTACCCGAAGCCTGAAGGCGCTGCTACCCGGTTTGCCTACTTTGGTCAGTTCACCCCCAACAAGGGGCTCGATGTGTTGCTCGATGCCATCGCCTTGCTGGACGACGAATTGAAAGAGGGGATCAAGGTTGTCCTTTTCGGATTCAATCTTAATCCAGAGGGCGACGAGATTCAGAGGCGGATCGCCCTGAAGGTGGAGGCCCTGAAGACCTGCGTCGTCGTTCGGGGCGTCTACCGCAACGACGATGTGCTCGATCTCATGCGATCCGTCGATTGGGTCGTCGTTCCTTCGATCTGGTGGGAGAATTCTCCAGTCGTCATCCAGGAGGCAAAAGCCGCGGGTGTGCCGGTGCTCTGCTCAGATATCGGTGGCATGCGCGAAAAGGTCCGTCCCGGCGTGGACGGCGCACATTTCAGGGCGTCCGACAGCGTTGACCTCGCGGACAAGATTGGCGCGATCTGCAGGGGGGAATTGACAGTCGAGAGGCAGCCGTCCCCTGACCAAGATTCGGCCACCGCGCAAATTGTGGATGCATATCGCGCGGTGCTGGCCAATTCGAAACGATCTCGGGAGGATGCAACGCTGATGCACGATCCTCAGACGTACTCCGAATTTTGGAATCGCTACGTCGATGATTTCGGGGAATCCCCCGACCACGCGGGGCTCACCTGGCCCGGCGACGAATGGGGCGATCAGGATCGCTGGCGGGTCATCTTCAACGCGATGTTTCTTACCCGTCTTCCTCACGATACGAAGACCGCCATCGAGGTCGGTCCCGGTTCCGGTAAATACACGCTGATGTTCCTCGACGCATTCCCAATGTCGAGAGTGATTGCCGCCGACGTGTCGGCCAACTACCTGAAAGTCCTGCTCAGGCGATGCGGGGATTTTCACAAAAGCGGAAGGCTCGACCTGTTCAATATCGGCACCAACTATGCCGCGCTGGATGAAGCAGCCCAAGCAGCAGGTATCAGGCCCCGCACGCTTGATGTTATGTTTTCGATCGACGCAATGGTTCATGTCGATCTGCAATATCTTGCCGCTTACTGGCTCTCAGCAGCGAAACTCCTGCGACCCGGCGGCAAGATCATTATGTCGGTCGCAGATGCGACCCGAGAGAAGGGGCATAACAGACTCGTTCAGGACACCCCGTCGCTTTTCCCCTTGCAGGGACAGCAGACAGCTAAATTCGAGTGGCTGTGCCAGGAACTGGTTCAATCTGTTTTGGGACGGCTCGGTTTCGATGTCATCGACGCAATGCCGGACTCGGATCGCGACTTCTTCTTCGTCGCCACCAAGCGGAGTTGAACGGCTCGTCGATCACTCCGCGCGTAAGCGAGCAGTGACCTTGGTACGACGCGCGCCAGCGTCTGCGTCCGGCCGAAGCGGGCGGGCCAAGGCAGCAGCCAGGTCGGCATCGCTGACGCACAGCGTGGTGCTTGCACCTTGGTCGCGTGACCCTTGGGGGGATCGTGTCGCACTTTGATGACCCGCCCCCATTGCGACGCCTCATTGCTCAATCAGGCAAATGCAGCATCAGCCTCCGGATCGTCGAAATAGGTAAGCCATACAATTGCAGCGCGCGCCCGAGGGTTATCTTCTACGCGGCATGCTCCGGGTCGCAAAACGACACCGCTGCCGGCGCTGGGGCCTCCGCCATCCGATATGCAACAGGACCCTGCGCACATGGCTCGCTGGTCGGCTTCGTGCGAACTGCCAATGCGTTGCCTATCCGACGGTCGAAACCAGAGCCACGAGTATGGCCGCGCTACACCGCCGTTCGGCCCGGGTAGGCTTTAGTCTTGATGGGGTGCCAAAGGTAGTTGGCCGGCAACGCGCCCGCGCGGTTGGGAAAATAGTGGCTGTCTACTGGCGGGTATACGCGGAACGTCCCAGTTTCGAGCAGGTGGGGATTCGAGTTGGAGTATAGTTTACCGCGGCGATGCGGCGGTGTTATCGGGCCTTCGCCGCCGATGTCCTCGATCGTCAGGCCGGCGTGGAGGGCCATCGAGGGAAATAGCGCCTCCCGGTGACCTTCCCACCTTTCCGCTTCACGGACGTACATCTCGATGAAGCGGCGCGAAAGTCGATTGACCGGGAAGAAGCCGCGCATGACGCTCCGCTCGTCGACATCCGCCGGGCTCTTGAACCAGGCCCAATGCATCCAGTCTTCCGAGAGCGATCGAGGATAAAGCGTCGTTCCCAGAAGGTCGGCGGGACAATCGACGAACTCTGCAAAGAAAGCGCCCCACGTTCCCGAGAAATCGACGTCGTATTCGATGAACCAGTAGAACTCGAAGTCGGGAATCTTTTGTACGGTCGCAAGAAGCAGAAGGTCGGACCCTTGATTGACCGCGCGCCCCAGCGTCTGCATGTACTGGAGGCGGGCGGGCAAGGCAGCAGCCAGATCGGCATCGCTGATGCTCAGCGTGGCGCTCGCTCCCGGTTCGCGTGACCCTTGGGGATCGTGTCGCACCTTGATGACCCGCCCCCATTGCGACGCCTCATTGCTCAATCTGGCAAATGCAGCATCAGCTTCCGGATCGTCGAAATAGGTAAGCCACACGATTGCGGTGCGCGCCTGAGGGTTCATCTTCATAGGAAAGCCCATCGGTATTTTGCCTGTCAAACGTCTTCGGCCACGCGGTCTTGGATCGCACGTCGGGCGTTCATCCTTCCGCCAGTATTTCTTCAGACGCAATTATTTCTCCGGGAGCATACGTCGGTCCGGCGGCCTCGGTAATGCCGCGCGCCGGATCGGCTGGCATACATCGGTTCGCGGCGGCTGCTATGTCAGCCATGACGTTGTGGTTGGGTGCCATTGCCACCTGGGCGCAAATTCAGTGATCAGTGGAGGGACGACCATCGGCGATGCCGTTTTTGTGGGCGCGCTCGCGTTCGTGAAGAATGGTCTCACCATCGAAAACGCGGTTCACATCGCGCCCGGCGCCGCCGTATTCAGATCGATGCCAAGAGGTGCGAGAGGGGTGGGCAATCCGGCGCGCGTGATTGGCGGAAGCGGCGGTTGAGCTCGACGAAAGGGACTAGTCTCGGCCGCTGGGCGCACGAGTTCTACCCGTGCGCCGGTATCTATACCGATTTCCCGTTCGGCGAGGGGTGCGTCTTGATGACGACGAAATCCATTCGGCGCGGAACGCGCTGACGTCACCGGCTTTGGTGCATGGCGGCCCCATGGCCAAGGTTCGGTCTTGCCAATGCCCGTGCATAGCCGCAGGGTGGATGTCGATCAAAGAGTGTAGGGTGCGGGGCAGCAATCACCGATTTCGGCCATTCCACGTCGGCTTGTCCGCAGTGGGCGCCGCGTGACGGACACAATGGTCAACTTCACACCACAAGGTCTAAGGCTAGGGACATTCATGTCGCCAGCCCGCGGGAGGGCGAGCTCTGATGGCTGTGATACTGATCGTCGAAGATGAAGTGTTTATCCGCGACATTGCGAAGCTGACGGTTGAGGACCTGGGCCACAATGCACTTTCAGCCAGCGATTTAGACGAGGCGCTTTTACTCCTACGTTCTCCTCAACATATCGACATACTTTTTACCGATATCCGCCTCAAAACAGCGGTCCTTGGCGGATATGAACTTGCACACCAGGCCATCAAGCTTCGGCCGAAATTGCGTGTGCTCTACGCGACAGGCAATTCCCTTACCGGCGAAATGGCAGCTTTGTTTGTTGAAGGCGCACACATCCTTCAGAAGCCGTATACGCCACATCAGCTCCAAAACTCCATGGAAGAGCTGCTCGCAGCGTCATTTTGAAGTCGCGTAGTCTATCCGCTAAATGGGACGGTACAATTTAACATGGGCAACACCATCACTATAGAAAACTACGAGACGGGGACGCGGATCGATGTCTCCGAGGCCACCGACAACACCACGCGTAAGCAGGCGGAAGAGGCGCTGCTCAAGGCGGGGGCCCTGCAGAGCGCGATCTTCAACAGCGCCAACTTTTCGAGCATCGCCACTGACGCGAAAGGCGTCATTCAGA
>CAYTTC010000110.1:0-9900 GCA_964440525.1 uncultured Propylenella sp.
GTTCAAAACCGACTTGCATTACCGGGGGCATCCACACATGAGTTCACGGCCCAGCCGGCAACGCGACAAACAGCGTTAACGAACCCTTAACGGGGCGCGCCTAACCCTTGCCGCGTCAACCGCTTCGGGGATGTGCGTCATGGCGAACAATATCGGCCGGCCGCGGCAAGCGAAAATTCTGCGTCATCTGCTTGCCGGCTCGGCCCTGGCGATGATGCTGGCGGGATGTCAGACGGGATCGGTTCCCGCCCATACCGGATCGATCGGCAACAGCGCTATGGTGACGCCTTCCGACCTTAGTCAGGAGGAGGCGATCGGCGCGGTGCAGACATGGGGCGCCGCCTATACGCGCGACGAAAAGGACCGGGTCGCGGCGCTGAACTACGCGGCGGCGCTCCGGGCGGCCGGCGAGACGGGCCAAGCCGTCGCCGTGATGCGAAAGGCGGCGATCTATCACCCGGAGGACCGCGAAGTGCTCGCGGCTTACGGCAAGGCGCTCGCCGCCGACGGGAAGTTCGAGGAAGCGCTCGCCACGGTGCGGCGCGCCCAGCGGGCCGACAATCCGGATTGGCGGTTGCTCTCGACCGAGGGCGGGATACTCGATTCGCTCGGTCAGCACGAGGAAGCGCGTGCGCGCTATCGCCAGGCGCTGGTGCTGGCGCCCTCCGAACCACAGATCCTCAACAATGTAGGCCTCTCCTATGTGCTGACGAACGAGCTCGAAGAGGCGGAACGGGTGCTCCGAGAGGCCGCCGCAAGTCCAAAGGCGACACGGAGGATCAGGCAGAACCTGGCGCTGGTGCTGCGGCTGCGGGGAAAGAATGCGGAAGCCGACCAGCTCGTCGGCGCGGCCGGCCCTGCGGCAGCCATCCCACCGCCGGTGCAAGGCGCCGCCGGCGAGCACGAAAAAAACACCTGGAAGGATCTCGCCCAGAGCGGGTGAGCCGCCGGCCGAACGCGGATATCTCCCGCCGCCGTGGCGGGCGTTGCTTAGTAGATATCCGCGACCTGGATTGCGGCCGGCGTGATGATCACGGCGAAGAGGACCGGCAGGAAGAACAGGATCATCGGCACGGTGAGCTTTGGCGGCAGCGCCGCAGCCTTCTTCTCGGCCTCCGACATGCGCATGTCGCGGTTTTCCTGCGCCAGCACCCGCAGCGCGGTGCCGATCGCGGTTCCATATTTCTCCGCCTGGATGAGAGCGGTCACCACCGAGCGCACGCCTTCCAGTCCGGTCCGCTCGCCGAGGTTCTCGTAGGCTTTGCGGCGATCCTGCAGGTAGGACAATTCCGCCGTCGTCAGGCTCAGCTCTTCGGCCAGCGGAATCGACTGGACGCCGACCTCCTCGGAGACCTTGCGGAAAGCACCCTCGATGCCCATGCCGGATTCGACGCAGATGAGGAGGAGATCAAGGCCGTCCGGCCAGGCGCGGCGGATCGACTTCTGCCGCTTGTTGATCTGGTTCTTCACCCAGAGAGTCGGCCCGTAATAGGCGGCAAAGGCTACGACGACGGTGATCGCGAGCTTCAGGAAGAAGGGCTGGTCGAGCTTGATGACGAAGAAGATGTAGAGCACGGAGATGGCGAACATCGCCGGCGGCATGATGAGCCTGAGCGACAGAAACACGAAGACGGGATTCTGGCCGCGATAGCCCGCCATGCGCAGCATCTTCACGGTGCTGCCGTCTTCGGTCTGCTTTACGAGATTGAAGCGATCGACGATGTCCTTGAAGAACTTCTTCGGCTCGACGCGGAGCGAAATCTGCTTCTTCTGTGACTCGAGCTTGGCGCGCTCGCGCGCACGGATGCGCTCGCGCTCGCTCGAGATCTGCCGCATGCGATTGGTGAGCTCGTCTCCCGCGAGATACGGCCAGCCGACCACAACGATCGCGGAGAAGACGGCGATGGCCGCGCAGAACGCGATGATGAGCTGCGAATTGTCGGCGAAGATGTCCAGGTCCACGGCGCTGCCTCAGTAGTCGAAATTGATCATCTTGCGCATCACCATGATGCCGAGGAACATCCAGAAGGCGGAGCCCATGAGAACGAAGTTCCCAACCTGCGTCGTGAACAACAGCGCGATGTAGTCCGGACTGGTGAACCAGACGAGGATGCCGACGATGATCGGCAACGAGCCGATGATGCTGGCGGAGGATTTCGCCTCGGCGCTCATGGCGCGAATCTTGCCATTCATTTTCTTGCGGTCGCGAAGAACCTTGGAGAGGTTCGACAACGCCTCCGACAGACTGCCACCCGTGCGCGACTGGATGGCGACGACGATCGCGAAGAAATTCGCCTCGGCGAGTGGAATCCGCTCCGGCAGCCGCCCCACGGCATCCGGCAAGGGCAGGCCGAGGGTCTGATCCTCGACCACTTCCTGAAACTCTGAACGGACAGGGTCCAGAGCTTCGCGGGCGATCACCTTGAGGCAATCGACCAGGGGGAGACCTGCTTTGACGCCGCGCACGATCACGTCGACCGCATTGGGAAACTCATTGCTGAACTGCTTGAGGCGGCGCTTGCGCTTAAAGTTCACAAAGAAATGTGGCAGAAGGACACCCCCGGAAAGTCCGAAGCCGATTGTCGGAAGCGGCCCGAAGCCCAGCCCGACAAAAGTAACGGCCATGATCCCGACCCCCACGCCGGCGCCGACGAGATAGTAGGTGTTCTTGGTCCAGCCGAGCCCAGCCTGGCGCATGCGTGTCATCAGGGCAGGCTTCTGGCTCTTGCGCGCCTTCTCCTTCTGAGTTTCTTCCAGCTCTTTCAGCGTATCTTCTACGCTTCGCCTGCGACGGCCCTCCTCGACCCCGATGCGGTCAGCGGCGGCCTTGCGCTTGATGGCGCCGATCGCTTCCAACCGCTTTTCGCCCTTCGACCGCCCGGCGAGGCGCGGATAGAGGGCGGCCACGACCACCCCGCCGACCGAAAACGCGGCGAGCAGCGCGACTGCCACCTGAACCAGGAGGGGCGAGAACATCGATCAGCCCCTGCCCGGCAGTTCGCCCGTATCGGCCGCGTCGAGCGCGGCGGCGAGCCTTGCCTCCTCGCCGTAATAGCGCGCGCGATCCCAGAAGCCCGGCCGGCCGATGCCGGTAGAGCGGTGGCGGCCGACGATGCGTCCGTTCGGATCCTCGCCGAGGATGTCGTAGATGAACAGGTCCTGCGTGATGACGACATCACCCTCCATGCCGAGCACTTCGCTGATATGGGTGATGACGCGAGAGCCGTCGCGCAGACGCGACGCCTGCACGATCACGTCGATCGACGAGACGATCATTTCGCGCAGCGTCTTCGAGGGCAGCGTAAAGCCGCCCATGGTGATCATCGATTCGATGCGCGACAGCGCCTCGCGCGGGCTGTTGGCGTGCAGCGTGCCCATCGACCCATCGTGGCCCGTGTTCATCGCCTGCAGGAGGTCGAAGGCTTCCGGGCCACGCACCTCGCCCACGATGATCCGCTCCGGGCGCATACGCAGGCAGTTCCTGACGAGGTCGCGCATGGTGACCTCGCCCTCGCCTTCGATATTGGGCGGGCGGGTTTCCAGGCGGACAACATGCGGCTGCTGCAGCTGCAACTCGGCGGCGTCTTCGCAGGTGATGATCCGCTCGTCGGCGTCGATATAGCGGGTCAGGCAGTTCAAGAGCGTCGTCTTGCCCGAGCCGGTGCCGCCCGAAACAAGCACGTTGCAGCGGACGCGGCCAATGATCTGGAGGATCGTGGCGCCTTCCGGCGTGATGGTTCCGAACTGAACGAGCTGATCGAGCGTCAGCTTGTCCTTTTTGAATTTGCGGATGGTGAGCGCCGGGCCGTCGATGGAGAGCGGGGGGGCAATGACGTTGACGCGCGACCCGTCGGGGAGGCGCGCGTCGCAGATGGGGCTTGATTCGTCGACCCGGCGGCCGACCTGGCTCACGATGCGCTGGCAGATATTGAGGAGCTGGGAATTGTCGCGGAAGCGAATCTCGGTCTCCTCGACTTTGCCCTTTACTTCGATGAAGATGCGCTCGGAGCCATTGACCATGATGTCGGCGATGTCGTCGCGGGCGAGCAGCGGCTCGAGCGGGCCGTAGCCGAGAACGTCGTTGCAGATGTCCTCGAGGAGCTCTTCCTGCTCGGCGATCGACATCACCACGTTCTTCACTGTGATGATGTCGTTGACGATGTCGCGAATCTCCTCGCGCGCCTGGTCCATGTCCATCTTGGACAATTGCGACAGGTCGATCGTGTCGATCAGCGCGCCGAAGATCTGCGTCTTCAGATCGTAGTATTCGTCAGTCTTGCGTGGCCTCCCCGGCGTCGGGGCGCCCTGCATCGCGATCGGCGGCCGAGCCGTTTGTGCCGCCGTCAAAGGCGCGGCCTTCTCGGCCGCCGCGACCTCAGCGGGTTTCGCCGGCCGCTCCAACAGCAGGTCGGAGGCGGTGCTACGCTTGCCGAACATATGCGCTCCTTACTGGGTCAGCTCGCCTTCTTGGCCTTAGACTTCGCCTTCGGCCGGGACCTCAGCCTCTCCAGGAACCCTCCGAGCTCGAGACCGCGCTTGCGGGCCTTCTTCAGCTCCTTGCGTCCGCTGACCACCTGGGCGACGTCGGCGAAGAGGTCGGACACGGTCGTCTTGGCGGAGGCCTCGGCGATCATCTGACCGTTGTTGGCGGCGGTGCCGAAGAGCAGCGGGTCGAAGGGAATCGTGGCGATCGGCGTCACCTGCAAGGCCGCGGCAAAGTCGTCCGGCTTGATTTCCGGCCGCTTCGGCACTCCAACCTGGTTGAGGATCAGCTTAGGCGGCGTGTCGTTCGGACGGGCCTGCCGTAACAGGTCGACGATCGACTTGGCGTTTCTGAGATTGGCGAGATCGGGCACGGCGGTGATGATCACCTCGTCGGCTGCGATCAGCGTTTTCCGCACCCAGGCGGTCCACAGATGCGGAACGTCGAGCACAACCGTCGGCACGTTCGACTGGACGATCTCTAGCATCTGGTCGAATGCCGCCTCGTCGAAATCATAGGCTTTGTCGAGGGCGGCCGGCGCCGCAAGCAGGCTCAAATGGTCCTCGCACTTCGCCAGCAGCCGATCGAGCAGGACCTCGTCGAGGCGATCAGCGCCATATACGGCTTCGGCGATGCCCTGCGGCGGATCGAGGTTGAAGTCGAGCCCGGCAGTGCCGAACGCCATGTCGAGATCGGCGAGTATGACGTCGGAGCCGATGAGGCGCGCCATCGTCCAGGCGACGTTGTGGGCGACTGTGGAGGAGCCGACGCCGCCCTTGGCGCCGATGAAGGCGTAGACTTGGCCGAGCTTTTCGCTGCCGGGATCGCGGTAGATGCCCGAGATGCCGGCGATGATCGTCATTACGTCGATCGGGGCCACCAGATATTCGGAGACGCCGCGCTTCAGCAGCTCGCGATAGAGTCGGACGTCGTTTGAATGGCCGATCACCATGACCTTGGTGCCGGCGTCGCAGACCTCGGCGAGGCCGTCGAGCGTGCCGACGAGCTCATCGAACGGCAGGCGGGTCTCAACCAGGATGAGGTTGGGCGTCGGGGCGGAGCGGTAGAACTCGGCGGCCGCGTTGAGGCCGCCGGTGTGCACCTTCACATGCGCCCGCGACATCCTGCGATCCGACGACGCTGTCTCGATCGTGCCGGCGATCTCCGGCGTATCGCAGAAGGCCTGGATGGTGATGCGCGGGATCGGGCGAGCTTCCGGCGGACGCGGAGCGGTCTCGTCCCGCTCCGGAGTCATGTCATAAGCGAGGTTTGTCATTGCTCGTCAGCCCCCGAGTCCGCTGTTGATCAGCATGATGTTTGTCTGCGGGTCTTCGCCGCGGCGGTACTTACTGATGACGTCGGCCCGGCGACTCCCATCGGCGGGCGCCAGGGGCCGCGGCCGCAGGAAATCGGCGGGATTGGCGACCATGGCGGCGAGGTTCTGCTGCTGGGCGCAACCGAAATTGTGGTACTCGGTATTGCGGTGGCTCCCTTGGTTTAGATCCGGCCAAATGCCGCAGTGCGGCACTACCGCCTTCACCCGCAGATAAGAGAGACGCAAGGACGCCAGCTGGGCATGGTCACCAACCTCATAAGGAGCGACCTGGATATGCCCGCGCGGCACGCCGGCGCGCACCAGCGCGTAGTGCACCGCGTGGCCCGTCGAGGCCGCGGCGACCTCATTCCCCGAACCCGTCGGCACCTGGATCGTAATGGAGCCGGTCCCGTCGGAGCGGTATTCGCTGACATATTGGCGAACCGCCGCTTCGATCTCCGGCGACAAGGCGGGGCCGCGCATCCCAACTTGCATGTCGAAGACCTCCGGCTCTTCCGAGATCACGATCGGATGGCGCAGCCGGTAGTCGAAGTCGGCAGGATTGACTTCGGAGGTCGCGGTCGAGCTACAGCCCGCGGAAACGATGGCCATTGCGGCGAGCGTCGCGCCGCTCAGCAGCATCCTCGAGAGGCTGCGGCTGAATTTGGATGTGGCAGTCGGCATGTCTGCTGAACTCACGGGTTCCTCCCGTTAATCGAATGTGAAACCGACCTGGGCGGAAGCCGCCCCGCCGGGAACTTGTCCCTCAGTGCCGTAGACCTTGGTCAAGCGGTTGAGGAAATAGGATTCCGCGTCGTTGGCGAAGAAGAGATTCTCGTCCGGTCGGGCGAGGGCCTGCGGAGAGACCGGCTCCACCAGATAGGCCGTCACGATCATCACGAGCTCGGTCTGGTCAGAGAGGAAGTCCTTCGACGAGAAGAGCGATCCGAGGATCGGCAACTTCTGCAGCCAGGGAAGGCCGGAAACGGCGCGGCGCGTGTCCTCCTGGATGAGGCCGGCGATCATGAACGAACCGCCCGAGGGAAGCTCGATCGAGGTTTCGGCGCGGCGCACGGAGGTCGCCGGGATGGTGACCGTCCCAGAGGCGCCGAAGGGAAGCGACACGGCGCCGGTGGCGGAGATGTCGCTGACCTCGGAGCGCAGCTTCAGAGCAATCCGCCCGGGCGCAAGCACGACCGGCGTAAAGGCAAGGTTCACGCCGAACTGCTTGAATTCGACCGCGATCTGGCCGTTGTCGCCGGAGACCGGCACCGGAAATTCGCCACCGGCGAGGAAGTTCGCGGTTTCGCCGGAGACCGTCGTCAGCGTCGGCTCGGCGAGGGTGCGCAACATGCGCGTCTCCTCGAGAGCCTGCAAAGTGCCTTGCACCGAGTTCGCGCCGCTCGAGTACTTCATTCCGATTTCGCCAGGGTTGGTCCCCGAGTTCACACCGAAGTTGATGGGGCTGGCGCCGACGCCGGATGCCACCGAACCGAGGTTGGTCAGATTGGTGCCGACGCCGAAGCCGCCGTCGAGGAACACGCCCTTCAGATTGATGCCGAGCTGCTTGACGACCGAGCGCTGCACTTCAATGATCGATACCTTCAGCGCCACCTGCTCCTCGCCGGTGATGGTGAGGAGATTGACGATGCCGGGACCCGAACCCGCCGCGTAGCTAGACGTCGTGCTCGTCGCCGAGGAGCCGGCGGCGGTGCCGCTCGAAGCGCCGCTCGAGACGGAAAGCGGGGACCGCTCGATCATGCTCTGGGTGATTTCCACGGCGCGCGACGCATCAGCCGCCGATGGCACCTGGCCGCGCAGGATGATGCTGCCCTGGATTGCCTCGGCGCGGACGTAGCCGTTCGGAATCGCCTCGGCGAGGAGCTGATTGAGGGAGCCGAGATCCGCCTCGACATAGACGTCGAAGCTGGCAATCTGACTGCCAGAACTATCGAACAGAAACACGCTCGCCTGGCCGAGGCTCACGCCGATGAGATAGAGGCGCGAGGAGGTGCGCAGCACCGCATCGGCGATCTGAGGATTGGAGACGAGCACGTCGCCGGCCGCCCGCGGCAGATCGATGACGACGGACTTGTCGATACCGAGATAAACAGGCCGGGGGTTGTCGAGCATGTCGCTCGCCGTCAGCCGCATGTAAGCGGGGCTCTGGGCCTCGGCGGTCGCGGCTGCCAAGGAGGCGAGTGCCGCAACCACGATCGTCAGCGAAATTGCCCGGATCTGTCCAAGCACGGTCATTTGATTGCTCCTAGGCATCGGGGCGATTTCATTGCGTCGTCAGGACTTGGCTGCGGCCGCCGCGGAAGATCCGTACCGTTCCGGTCTGCCGTTCCTCGCGTGCGCTCACGACCTCGTCGGTGTCCGCGATGCTGCGCAGCGAAAGCGAGAGAGTTCCGGAGGCCTCGGCGGCGGTGATCTGCTCGACCTGAGCGGGATCGAGTTCCAGCGTCGCCGTCTTGCCGACCACGACTGCCTCGCCCTCCTGCTCGTCGACGGTCTGGTCGATCGCCAGCACCTTGATGTTGGTGAGGATCGTCCGACTCACGTTTTCCGGCGTCGCGTCGGCGCTTGTCTGCTGGGCCAGGGTCTGGACGACGTCCACCCGATCACCCGGAAGAATGAAGCCGCCTGCCGTGTTCTGCGCCGAAATTCGGACCGCGATGGCGCGCATCCCCGACGGCAGAATGGCGGAAAGGAAGCCGCTCTCGGGACGGGCCAGCTTAACTTCGCGAATCGGCTCGCCGGCGACGAATTGGCTGCGGACGATGGAGTTCTGCAACGTCTCGATCGCGTCCGGCCGCGTCTGCTTCTGGATGTAGTTTCCGTTCATCGCGTCGTCCGGCCAGCGCTGCCAGCGGACATTTTCGGCTGTCAGTTTCGCGCCCTGACCGATGTCGGCCGCCGCAACGAGCACGTCCTGCGACTGGATCTGCGGCGCCAGCTCAACGACCGTTGGCGCCGGCGCTCCGCCACCGAGATTGAGTGCCAGATACGCGGCTATACCGCCGGCGACGAGCGCGACGGCTAAAACGAGCACGCGAAACAGCTTCATCGTGTTTGCCCCGATTTTGTCGGTCCGCGACCGCGGCCTTCAGTGCGATTCACTTTCATGGGGAAAGGTCAAAGGATGGTTAATGACTAGTATTTCCGCAGATTCCGGGCACTTTAGACTCGGCACTTCTGGGGTGCGGAGGAGAGTGTTCCGCCGGAAACGATTCGGGGGCAGCCGTGGCTCAGAAAACCGCGTGCGCCACCCAGGCTGTCTCCGGAAACACGATCAACGCGGCAGGCGCCATGGCGGCGCCGTAGGGCACGCCGCTTTTGGAATCCTGAAGCTGCGCGATCCACGGCACACGATAGATGACCAATGGCAGCATCCGCGTCCGCAGCTGCAGGATCCCGAGGGTCAGGACTCCGCCGAGCAAAGCCGCATAGGTGAAATAGAGAAGCGCTTCCTCAGGCTGAAACCAGAGCGCCGTCACCGCGGCGAGCTTCGCGTCGCCGCCGCCGATCCAGCCAAGCGCAAAGAAGGTGAAGGTGAAGGCGAAGACGACACCCGCCACCGCCGCGCTCGAGCCGAGATCGGCAAAGCTGAGGCCGGAGAGCGGCGCGAGGATCAGCCAGCCGGCGCCGATCGCCAGAACAAGGTGGTTGCGGATCTTGAGGGTTACGAGATCCATCAAGCCCGCATAGATCATCGCCAGCGGGAAGAGGACGAGGCCGATCGTGGCGGCGACGGAGGAGATCGTCATGTGGGGTCCGACAGGATTGACGACGCCCCCGATGGTTTCAGGAAATCATTGCGAAATGGGAAAGACGGCTCATTCCGAGGTGCCGACGCCTACCCCCGAAAAGAAACGGAGGGCCCCAAAAGAAAACGGAGGGCGCCGCCCTCCGTTTCAGTTCTACGGCTCGCTGGAAGCCGTAGCTAGTCCAGCTGATTCGCGATCTGGTTGAATTTTGTCTGTAGGTTCGTGCCGATGGTCGACAGCACGCCGATGATCACGACAGAAATGAGAGCCGCGATGAGACCGTATTCAATGGCGGTCGCACCAGACTCGTCCTTCGCGAAGCGGTTGACAAT
>CAYTTC010000111.1:0-9885 GCA_964440525.1 uncultured Propylenella sp.
GGCCGGGGCGCTGGCGGCTGCGGGAGCCGAACGGGCGGCGCTCGAGCGCGCCATGCGCGAGGTTCAAGCGAAGCTCCGCCGGCTGGAGGAGGAGCGCCTCACCGTGCTCCGCGAGCGCGACCGCATCGAGGTCGAGCACGGCGGCGACGCGAGCCTGCGGGAGGCCGCGGCGGCTCTCGCGGAATCCGAGGTGCTGCTCGCGGACCGCGAAAGGGACGCTGAGGCCGGCGAAGCCACGTTCTCCGCCGCGCGCGAGGCTGAGCGGCGGGCGCGCGGCCCCTATGACGCTGCGGAGCGCGCATTCGGCGCGCTCGAAGCCGAGGCGCGGACGCTCGCGGCGCTGCTCGATCTCGAAAAAACCGGGCGATTTCCGCCGCTCATCGATTCCCTGCAGGTGACGCCAGGCTACGAAAACGCCCTTGCGGCGGCGCTCGGCGACGACCTCGACGCGTCGCTGGATGTCGAGGCCCCTGCCTTCTGGGGCTTTTGCGAGCCGGGCGATGCGGATCGGGCGCTTCCCGCAGGGGCCGAACCGCTCGCCCGCTTCGTCGAGGGCCCCGGCAACCTGAAACGCCGGCTCCGCCAGGTCGGCGTCGTGACCGAGGACGTTGGAATCGCCCTCCAGCCGAAGCTCGCGGCTGGCCAGCGTCTCGTCACACGCGAGGGCAGGCTCTGGCGCTGGGATGGTTTTGGCGCAAAGCCGGGCTCCGCCGCCTCCGGCGCGCGTCGCCTCGAGCAACGGACACGCCTCGGTGTCGTGGTGCAGGAGCTGAGGTCAGCCCACCACTCCCTGGAGAAGGCTCTCGATATCTTTGGAGTGGCCACGCAGGTTCGCGCTGACGCCGAGCACCTCAACACCGATGCACGCCGCGCCGTCCAGGAGGCGCGGGATGCGCTCGAGGCCCGCCGCAAGGCGCTGAACGAGGCCGAGCGGCGACACGCGCAAATCGCCGAGCGCCTCTCCGCTCATGCCGGCGCGCTGGCGCGGATCGAAGCGGATACCGATACCTGCCGCGCTGAGCTGAGGGCCGCGCAGAATGCTCTCGACGGCCTCTCCGATACGTCCGCGCTCGAGGCGCGCCGCGACGACGTTCAGGCCGACCTTGCTGAAGACCGCGGCCGCGCGGCCGAAACGCGGCTGGATGCCGAGCGGGCGGCGCATGAGGAGACGGTGCGTCTGCGCCGCCTCGCCGACATCGCCACGGAACGCGCGCGCTGGGCCTTGCGCATTCAGCGCGCCGACGAGCGCGTTGCCGAGCTGAGGGAGCGGCTGGCGGCACTCGACATCGAGATTGCCGACGTCCCCGACGATCCTTCCGTCTTCGACGATCGGCGCCGCGCGCTGATGAGCGAAACCGAAGCGGCGGAGGCGATGGTGGCTTCGGCGCTGGCGGATCTCGCCGCGGCGGAAACCCTGCACCACGACGCGCAGGAGACGGCGCGAGCGGCCCTCGATGGACTTGCGGAGGCGCGTGAAACCCGCGGCCGCGACGAGGAGCGCGTGATCGCCGCCGCCGCGCGAAAAACCGAGCTCGCGGCGCAGGCCGCCGAGCGTTTCGACTGCCCGTTCGAGGAGCTCCGCGAGCTTGCGGATCTCGACTCCGGCGGGGAAATTCCGGACGCGGGTGTTGTCGAAGCGCGGCTCCACAAGCTGAAGGCGGAGCGCGAACGCCTCGGCGGCGTCAATCTCAGGGCCGAAGAGGAAATGCGGGAGCTGGAGACGCGGCTCGGCGAGATGCGGAGCGAGCATGAGGATCTCGACGAGGCGATCAAGCGCCTTCGCCAAGGCATCCAGAACTTGAACCGTGAGGGACGCCAGCGGCTGCTCGCCGCCTTCGAGACGGTGAACGGCCATTTCGTCAGCCTCTTTCAGCACCTCTTCGGCGGCGGAACGGCGCAGCTCGCGTTGACCGGCTCCGACGATCCGCTGGAAGCCGGCCTCGAGATCGTCGCGCGCCCGCCCGGCAAACGTCCGCAGACGATGACGCTTCTGTCCGGCGGCGAGCAGGCGCTCACGGCCCTGGCGCTGATCTTCGCGGTGTTCCTCACCAACCCCTCGCCGATCTGCGTCCTCGACGAGGTCGACGCGCCGCTCGACGATGCCAATGTCGAGCGGTTCTGCGCGCTGCTCGACGACATGCGCCGGCGGACCGACACGCGCTTCGTCGTCATCACGCACAATCCCATCACCATGGCGCGGATGGACCGCCTCTACGGAGTGACGATGGCCGAGCGCGGTGTCTCGCAAGTCGTGTCCGTCGATCTGCAGGTGGCGGAGCGCTTCCGCGAAGCGAGCTGACGCGCCGTTCCTTGCGTCATTTGACGGGGAAGTGTGTAGTAATTTCAATGGCTTGAGGGTATTCTTGTCCGCCTTGACACTCTCCAGGCCCAAAATTATGGTGCGCGCGGTTTCGGTGGGGTTTTCCCCTGCCGACAACGGCCTGCGCCCTGCCTGAAACAGTCTTCCCGGATATTCGGATGGCGGCACCGGACGGCAGATCGGGCAAGGCAGGCGGCTCGGTTTCCGACACCGATCTCGCCCGCCGGTTGGACCGTCTGTCGCGTGATCTCGATGCCGAGAGGCAGGAGCGCGCGGCGGCCGAGCCGCCTGAGCCGAAGGGAGGCGCGAACTACGGGCAGGCGCTACGGTTGGCGAGCGAGTTCGTCGCCGGCATTCTGGTCGGCGCGGCTCTCGGCTGGGGGCTCGACCGTGTGGCTGGAACGTCGCCGTGGGGTCTGATCGGCTTCCTGCTGCTCGGCTTCTGTGCTGGTGTGTTGAACGTCACGCACGCCGCCGGCCGGATGACGACCGCCGACGCGGGCAGGAACGACGGCGAGGACGGCGCATCGAAATGAGCGGCGCCGCGCGTTGGGCGAGAAGGGATTGAGGCGTGGAAGAGACTGCAGCCGCCGAAAAGGTCGATCCGATCCATCAGTTCGGCATCAATCCGATCTTCGACCTCGGCACGATCGGCGGCGTCGACATCGCCTTCACCAATTCCGCTCTGTTCATGACGATCGCGGTGATGCTGATCGCGGCGTTTCTGATCCTCGGTACTAGCGCCCGCGCCGTGGTGCCGGGCCGCATTCAGGCGCTCGCCGAAATCTCCTACGAATTCGTCGCCAACATGCTGCGCGAGAGCGCCGGCAAGGAGGGGATGCACTTCTTTCCCTTCGTGTTCTCGTTGTTCATGTTCGTGCTCGTCCTGAACGTGCTCGGCCTGGTGCCCTACTTCTTCACGGTGACAAGCCACATCGTCATCACCGCCGCACTCGCCTTCACCGTCATCCTCACTGTCATCATCTACGGCTTCTACCGGAACGGCATCAAATTCCTCGGCCTCTTCGTTCCCCACGGCGTTCCAGGCTACCTCTTGCCGCTGGTGGTGCTGATCGAGATCCTCTCATTCCTGTCGCGGCCGATCAGCCTCTCGGTGCGTCTCTTCGCCAACATGCTCGCCGGACACATCACGCTGAAAGTCTTCGCCAGCTTCATCATCATGCTCAGCGCCTTCGGCGTAGCCGGCTGGCTCGGCGCGATCATCCCCTTCGCCATGACGGTGGCGTTGACCGCACTTGAAGTCCTCGTGGCTTTCCTGCAGGCCTATGTCTTCGCCATCTTGACCTGCATGTATCTGAACGACGCGATCCACCCCTCGCACTGAGGACGGATCGCGCAATCTTCCCGACGAACCAGGAGAACTGAAATCATGGAACAAGCGATCATAGATGCCGGCAAGTATATCGGCGCCGGCATGGCCTGCCTTGGAATGGGTGGCGCCGGCATCGGCCTCGGTTCGCTTTTCGGCAATTATCTGGCGAGCGCGATCCGCAACCCGGCCGCCGCAGACGGCCAGTTCGGGCGGCTGATCTTCGGCTTCGCCGTGACCGAGGCGCTCGGCATCTTCTCGCTGCTGATCGCGCTCCTCCTGATCTTCGCCGTCTAGGCGCGAGCCGGTGCCGTCACGGCCGCCGAACAAGCGGCCGCCCGCCCGCGGAGGAATTTTGTGATCGTTTCGCCGTCCTACGCGCAGACCGAACCGCCCGCTGAGCCGCAGGCAACGGAGCTCCACGCCGGCAGCGAGGCGCATGGCGGCGAGCACGATGTGTTTCCGCCCTTCGATCCGGCGACATTCGGATCGCAGCTCTTCTGGCTCGTGCTCACCTTCGGCGCCCTCTACCTCCTGATGAGCCGCGTGGCGCTGCCGCAGATCGGCTCGATCCTCGCGGAGCGCGATAAACGCATTGCCGGCGATCTGGCGGAGGCTGCGCGCCTGAAAGAAGCCTCCGACGCCGCCATCGCCGCCTACGAGCAGGCGCTCGCCGAGGCGCGCCGGAACGCCAATTCGATAGCGCAGAAGGCGCGCGACGTAGCGAAGGCCGAAATCGCCGCCGACCGCGGCCGCATCGAGGCTGAGCTGAACAGCAAGCTCAGCGCCGCCGAGGCGGAGATCACCAGCGTGAAGACGCGGGCGCTGGCCGAGGTCGACGCCATCGCTCGGGACGCGGTGGAAGCAATGGTGGAAGTCCTGGTCGGGATCAAGGTCGGCAAGTCCGAGATCGCAAAGGCTGTCGAGGCTGCGATGGCGGAAAGGGCGCCCTGACATGAACGCCACAGAATGGGCGACCGTCTGGGTCTTTCTCGGCCTCATCGTCTTCGTGGGGATCCTCATCTACATGAAGGTGCCGGCGATGCTGATTGCGGCGCTCGACCAGCGCGCCGCCAAGATCAAGGCCGACCTCGGAGCGGCGCGGCAGCTCCGCGAGGAGGCCGAGGCGCTCCTCAAGGAATATCAGCGCCGGCGCGGCGAGGCGGAAGCCGAGGCCGCGGCAATCGTCACCCAGGCGAAGCGCGAGGCCGAAGCGCTTGCTGAGGAAGCGCGCGCCCGCATCGAGGACTACGTCGTCCGCCGCACCAAGGCGGTGGAGAGCCGCATCGCCCAGGCCGAGACGCAAGCGGTCGCCGAAGTGCGCAGCCGGGCGATCGACGTCGCCGCCGCCGCCGCCGGCCGCATTCTGGCGGAGGAGGCGAGGGGCAAGAAAGGCGAAGAGCTCGTCGAGCGCTCCATCGAGACCGTTCGCAAGAGCCTAAACTAGGTTTCGGCAGCGGGATAAGTTCCGCCTCCACCCGGCTACGCCGTCGGCTCCGCCGGGCAGGCAAGAGGGAGAGGGATCTGCTCGTCGAAGAACGCGGCGACGCGCCAGAAGCTACGCCGGTGCAGCCGGCATGGCCCGAGCGCCGTCAACGCCTCCTGATGCACCTTTGTCGAATAGCCCTTGTGCGACGCAAGGCCGTAGCCCGCGAAGGCTGCGTCGCAGCGTGTCATCAGCCGGTCGCGCATGACCTTGGCGACGATCGAAGCGGCGGCGATCGACAGCGACAGTGCGTCGCCGTCGATGATGGCTTCCGCCTTGACGCTGATTCCGGGCGGCAGGTCGCGCCCATCGACAAGGATCGCGTCGGGCGGCGAGGCGAGGCCGCACACCGCGCGGCGCATGGCCTGCAAGCTTGACCGCAGGATGTTGATGCGATCGATCTCGGCGACGGAGCCGAAGGCGAACGAGATGTCGGCCGATTCGAGAAGCGCCGCGAAGATCTCTTCGCGCTCCGCCGCGGTCAGCACCTTCGAGTCGGCGATGCCTTTGGGGATTTTCTTCGGGTTCAGCACCACCGCGGCGGCGACCACCGGTCCGGCGAGCGGTCCGCGCCCCGCCTCGTCAACCCCCGCGACGCGCTGAAAGCCGGCGCGGAAGAGTTTTCGCTCCCGCCGGAATGTCGCGACCGGCGCCGCTGTCTTTGCAACGGGGGCGGGGCGGTCGACAGATTCGGCGAGGGCCATTTCCTCCGATAGGCCGGGCCGGCTTCAGGCGCAACCGATCGGGGTCAGATGAGCTTCAGTTGTCCACCGGGGGGAACCGGCGCTTCGAACAGGTCGGTGCGGAGCTTTCGCCTTTCCGTATTGAGGCCGAGCCGTTTTGCCGCCATCTCGAAGCGGCGACCGATCATCCAGGCGTAGGGCCCGCGCCCGCGCTGGCGAATACCCCATTCCGACTCGTAGTCCTTGCCGCCGCGCATCTGCTGCATGACCGACATCACGTGATTGTAGCGGTCAGGATAGTTGGCGATGAGCCATTCGCGAAAAATGGGCGCGACCTCGAGCGGCAGGCGGAGGAGCACGTAGCCCGCCTCGCGCGCGCCAGCCTCGTAGCCGGCTTCCAGCAGCCGCTCCAGCTCCATGTCGTTCAACGCCGGGATGATCGGCGCCGTCATCACGGTGACCGGAATGCCGGCGGCGGCTAGTTGTGCCATCGTCTCAAGCCGCTTTGGCGGCGTCGCCGCACGCGGCTCCATCGCCCGCGCCAGCTTTCGGTCGAGCGTCGTCAGCGACAGCGCCACCTTCGCGAGCCCACGCTCGGCCATCGAGGCGAGGATGTCGATGTCGCGGGTGACGAGCGCCGACTTCGTCACGATGCCGACCGGATGGTTCGCCTTGGAAAGCACTTCCAGGATCTGCCGCATGATTCGCCATTCGCGCTCGATCGGCTGGTAGGGATCGGTGTTGGTGCCGATGGCGATCGTCCGCGGCTCGTAGCCCAGCGCGGCCAGCTCCTTTTCCAGCAGCCGCGCGGCGTCCGGCTTCACGAACAGCTTCGATTCGAAATCGAGCCCGGGCGAGAGGCCCATATTGGCGTGCGTCGGCCGCGCAAAACAGTAGGAGCAGCCGTGCTCGCAGCCGCGATAGGGGTTGATCGAGCGATCGAAGGAGATGTCGGGCGACTGGTTGCGCGTGATGATCTTTCGCGCCCGCTCGATCTGCACCTCGGTTTTGAGCGCCGGCAGCTCTTCGAGCGAGCCCCATTCGTCGTCGAAGGCCTCGAGGATTTTCGGCTCGTAGCGGCCGGAGATGTTGGTCTGCGCGCCACGCCCGCGCCGCCGGTCGCCAAGAATGTCGGATTCTTTCGGCCCGTCGGGCCGGCGCCCGCGGAGGCGAGCACCGGCCTTCGGGACGGGGTCGGGGAGACCACGTGCGGGGACAATGGGCTGTTGTTCGGCGCGATTCAACATGTGGAGATAACTAGGATACCCACGAGAACGTTGCAAGAACAAATAGGAATGTTTTCATTCCCGCCACAATCGACACGCCTCCTCCGCGGGCTTCCGGCAGCCTCGCTTTCCCGGTTGTGGGTGACCGGGTCGCGGTGCGCGAAAAAAAGAAATATTTTTGCGTGCGACATCGGCCCGCAGCCCACGAGGGCCCGGGTTGGTCCAATCGAGATCCCTCCCCGCAGGGAGAGGGAGCGGGGCGCCCGAAAAGTGCCTCGCTTTGTAACAGTGTCGGCGCCCCTCGGGCGCCCCGCGCGGCGGTTACAGAACCCGACTCGTCCGCTCTTCCTTGCTTCGAGGCCCTTCGCTTTCGCAAAAAGGGCGCCTCAGCACATGCAGCCCAGCAACATCGGGCAACCCGCTCGGAATGGCGGATGGGCGGACCCTTCCGGGCGCTGCCGGGCCGGTTCTCTCCGGGAAAACCGTCGCGGCGCCGCCCGCTGCTCCCGAAAAGTTCCGGTGGCCTTCCGGTCCCTCATTTGAGCAGCGATGAGAGGATTGAGATTGCGCACCATCGGGCGACGCGCGTCCCCCTCTCCCCTTGCGGGAGAGGTGGCCTTCGGCCTTGGCCGAAGGCCGGGAGGGGGCACGATGCAGCGTGCCCCGCCATCGCGTCACCGCGGAACGCCGCAACTTCGCCAAGCACCTGCGCAGCAATCAGACGTCCTTAGAAGATCTGCTCTGGCGCGAGCTCCGCGCGAAGCGGCTGGGCGGATGGAAGTTCAAGCGCCAGGTGCCGATCGACGATGCTATCGTCGACTTCGTCTGCTTCGAAGCACGATTGATCGTCGAAGCGGACGGCCCGCTGCACGAAGAGCCGGGCAAGAACTCAAGGACGCCGAGCGAGATGCGGGCCTGCGTCGAGCGGGCTTCCGCGTGCTGCGCTTCAGGGATTTGGCGCGCGTGGCCGAGGAGATCCGGCGAGCCTTGGCGCAGTCCCCCTCTCCCGGCCTCTGAGCAAGCTCAGAGGCCACCCTCTCCCGCCAGGGGAGAGGGGGAGGGGCGCACGCCGCCTCGACGCTCGCGCCTGCCCCGGTGACGCGTTAGGCTATGAAGAGTATCGGGCAGGGGAATCCGTATGCTTCCGAAAAGCCTGACGGGCGCGCCGTTCAACCTCGACCGGGTCGCGCTCGACTGGGTGAGGACGACGTTCGAAAAACTCACGCCGGACGAGCGGATCGCGCAACTCTTCGTGCTGCGATCGGGCCTCGACGCGGCGGGCTTCGAGACGATCAAGCGTTTCCGCCCGGCGGGCATCACCGCGGTCTTCGGAGCGGATTCCGACGCGGAGCTGAAAAACATCGCGGACCTCGTCGCCGCCTCTCCCGTGCCGCCGCTCATCTCGGCCGACCTCGAGGGGAGCCGCATGAGCCTGCCGTTCGGTACGCCGGTGCTGAACCCGCTCGGGCTCGCCGCGGTCGACGATCCCGATGCGACCGCGGAAGTCAGCCGCATCATGGCGGAGGAGGCGGTCGCCGCCGGCATCAACTGGTCTTTCACGCCGGTCATCGACATCAGCCACGCGTTCAAGAGCGCCATCGTCGGCACGCGCGGCTTCGGCAGCGACGTCGACGCGATCGAGCGCCACGCCCTGACGCAGATCAAGGTATTTCAGGCGCACGGCATCGCCGCCACGGTCAAGCATTGGCCGGGCGAGGGTTTTGACGACCGCGACCAGCATCTCGTGACGACGATCAATCCGCTCGGTCTGGAAGAATGGGAGCGGACCTTCGGGCGGCTCTACAGGGCCGCGATCGAGGCCGGCGTGATGAGCGTCATGTCCGGTCACATTGCGTTTCCGGCCTTCGTCCGCTCGCTCGATCCCGCTGCGGGGCTCGAGGCGTTTCGCCCGGCCTCGGCGAGCCGCGTCCTCAACGTCACGCTGCTTCGCGAGCGGCTAGGGTTCAACGGCCTCATCGTCTCCGACGCGACCGGCATGGCGGGGCTCGGCTCCTGGGCGCGGCGCGATGTGGCGATCCCGGAGGTGCTTTCCGGGGGATGCGATGTGATCCTCTTCTCCAATGATCCGGAAGCCGACGCCGATGCGATCCGCGCGGCGCTTGCCTCCGGGAAACTGGATCAGGGTCGTGTCGACGAGGCGGTGATGCGCGTGCTCGGCTTCAAGGCGGCGCTCCGGCTTCACCTGCCGAAAGCCGCACGCAAGGATGCGCCGCGCGGCACGAAGGCGAACCGGGCGATCGCCGAGGCGATCACCGCCCGCGCGCCGACCCTCGTCAAGGACACGCAGCGCCTGCTGCCGCTCGATCCGAAGAGGCACACCCGTGTGCTGGTCATCACGCCCGGCATCGTCATGCCGTTCATGCCGGAGCCGCTTCCCTTCGCGCTGCCGGAAATGCTGAGGGCGGAGGGGTTCGAGGTGACGATCCACGCGCCCGGCGCCCCGATCAATCGCGAAAACCATGATCTCGTGCTCTATCTTTTCGGCGACGAAACCCTTCTCACCCGCAGCCGCATCTTCATCGACTGGCTGAAGCTCAGCGGCGGCAACGTCATCGAAGCGATGCAGCGCTCCTGGCACGACATCCCGACGATGATGATCTCGTTCGGCTATCCGTATCTCCTCTACGACGCGCCGCGCGTGCCGACCTACGTCAACGCCTATTCGACGCTCGAAAGCGTGCAGCGCGCGGTGGTCGACGCGCTGCTCGGCAGGGGGGAGTGGAACCGGCACAACCCCGTCGATCCATTCTGCGGGCTGGAGGACGCGCGCCATTGATTTTGCGGCTGCTGCGCCGTTACGCGGGCGGATGCGGTACGGC
>CAYTTC010000112.1:0-9618 GCA_964440525.1 uncultured Propylenella sp.
AAGCGCGACGGCCTGGTATTGGCGGACGGGGATGCGTATGCGGCAGGCAAGGCCGGCGACAGGTCGTGACATTAGCACCGTCCTCCGATCGAAAGTGACCAGACAATCCGCGCCGTCTCCAGAATTGCACCTGTATAGGAGCACATCTGGGAAGACGACGGGCCGATCCGAAGAACGGCCCGCCAGGTTTGGTTGGACGTTGTCCATTTTCTGTTCGACGCGAATTCTTTTCGTTGGGCCGGTTCGGCCTCTTGCTAACGAAGAGATTAGACACGATTTTTCCTAAACTGCTTAAGCTCCGTGGTTAATCCTTTTTCATCCTAAATCACGGTAATCGAAAGCTAAATCAACAGGACGAAGGAGAGGCGGGGGCTCAAGTGCGATCCTACGAGGCGGATCTCGAACTGCTGAAGAGCGCGGCAAATGACGCCGGCGCGCTTGCCATGACGTTCTTTCGCAAGAATCCGAATGCCTGGGCGAAGGCAGGGGGCTCTCCCGTCACTGAGGCCGACATGGCGGTGGACGGCTTCCTGCGCGCCAGGTTGCTTGCCGAACGCCCAAACTACGGATGGCTGTCGGAGGAGACGGCCGACGACTCGGCGCGGCTGGTCTGCGACACGATCTTCGCGGTCGATCCGATCGACGGCACCCGCGGTTTCATCGAGGGGGACGAGCGCTGGTGCGTGAGCCTTGCCGTGGTACGCGATGGTCGGCCCGTTGCCGCCGCGCTCAACGCGCCGGCGCGGGGCGAGCGCTACGCGGCCGTTCAGGGCGGCGGGGCATGGATGGGAGACACCCGGCTTGCCGTCTCGGAGCGGCCCGAAATGGCGGGAGCCCGAATCACCGGCCCACGCGGCTGGCTCCGGACCGCCGCCATCCAGAGGATCGGCGCCGATCTTCAGCCGCACATTCCCTCGTTGGCCTACCGATTCGCATTGATCGCGGCGGGTCGGCTCGATGCCGCCTTCGCCAGTCCCCGCGCGCACGACTGGGACCTTGCGGCCTCCGACCTTTTGGTGCACGAAGCAGGTGGCCGGCTCACTGGGCTCGACGGGGCGGCGCTCCGCTACAATCAGGAAATCCCTCGCCATGGTGCGCTGGCGGCGGCCAACAAAGGGCTTCAGCCGATCTTATTGGCGGCGGTGGCGGAGGCCGGCCGGGAAGTCGCGCGGCGGCCCGGGACTGAAGTCTTCGAGAGGCTCAAATGAGCGGGCAGGAGGCAAAGCGCGATCAGCTCCTGCATCTGGTCTTCGGGGGCGAACTGGAATCGCTGGATAAGATGCGCTTTCGCGATCTTGCCGCGCTCGATATCGTTGGCATCTATCCAAACTACGCCGAGGCTTATAGTGCCTGGAAGGAAAAGGCGCAGATGACGGTAGACAACGCGCAGATGCGCTATTTTATCGTGCATCTGCACAGGCTGCTCGAACCAGAACCGGACGATGGCAAGACCTGAACAGACGACCAGCGCGAGGCGTCCCGGTTTCGTCTTTGACGCTCTCCTCGAACAGGACCATTCGCGGTGGCCGGTTTTCGTCCGCCTCCTGCGCGAATGTCTGCTGCCGCGCTGGCCGATTGTGACGATCTCGATCGGCGCCATGATTGTGTCCGCAGCGACGGCCGGCGTAGTCCCTTTCATCTTGCAACGGGTCGGCGACGACGTGTTCGTGGCGAAGAACGCCACTTTGGTCTTCGTGCTGCCGGCGCTGCTGGTGGCGGCGGTCCTGGTTCGCGCGGTGACCGACTGGGCGACCACGGTCGCGGAAGCCTCGCTCGGCACCAAGATCGTCGCCGAGCTCCGCTATCGAATGTTCGATACGATTGCGGCGGCCGATCTTGCCTGGATCCAGGGCAACCATTCGGGCCGCTTCGTTTCAACCTTCATAAACGATGCTGCGGTCATCGATCGGGCCGCGACAAGGGTGATGATCGGCCTCTTCCGCAACGCGATGAGCGCCGTCTTTCTGCTTGGCGCGATGTTCTACATGGACTGGCGCCTCAGCCTGTTCGTCCTGATCGGAGCGCCACTGGCGGTCCTCAATCTCGGCAAGCAAAGGAAGCGAATCAGGCGCGCCTCCGGGCGCACTCTGCGGGAATCCGGCGAGCTCAGCAGTATGCTCACCCAGACCCTCCAGAGCATGCGCGTGGTCAAGGCCTATGGGCAGGAGGCGAACGAGGCGCGACGCTTCCGCCAGATCGTGCATAGCATCCGCAAGTATTTCATGAAGGCGACGCGCACGCGTGCTGCGGTCGGCCCGGTATGGGAGGTCATGTCCGGCCTCGGCTTTGCGGCGGCCATCCTCTACGGCGGATGGCAGGGGATTTACGGCAACGTCACGCTGGGCGCGTTCATGGGCTTCATGACTGCGGCGCTGCTGTCGTTTCAGCCGATGAAGGCATTGGCGAGCATCCATGCCACGCTGAGCGAAGGCTTGCTTGCCGCGGAGCGCGTATTCGCGCTGATCGACTATCCCTCGCATGTGACGGAAAAGCGTGGCGCCAGGCCGCTGCATGTCTCTTCCGGCGCGATCAGCATGCGCGATGTCGACTTCACCTATGAGAGCGGCGGCCCCATCCTCTCGCGGTTCAGCCTGGAGATTCCGGCTGGTCAGAAATTGGCGCTCGTTGGGCCGAGCGGCGCCGGCAAGAGCACCGTGCTCAACCTCCTGCTTCGCTTTTTCGATCCACAGAATGGCGCTATCCTGGTCGACGGTCAGGATCTGCGGGACGTCACGATCGCGAGCGTGCGCGCCGCCTCAGCTCTGCTCACCCAGGACCCGGTTCTCTTCGACGATTCGGTCGCCGCAAATATCACCTACGGATCGGAGGGGGCGAGCGAGGAGGCGGTCATGGCCGCGGCGGAGGCGGCGGCCGCACACGACTTCATCAGCCAAATGCCGGATGGCTATCAGACGCTGGTTGGCGAGGCAGGCAATCGCTTATCTGGTGGCGAGCGCCAGCGGATCGCCTTCGCCCGCGCAATGCTTCGCAACAGCCCAATTCTTCTCCTCGACGAGCCGACCAGCGCGCTCGATGCTGAATCGGAGGCGAAGATGCAGGCCGCGATGAGCCGGCTCCTGGTCGGGCGCACCGTCGTCATGATCGCGCATCGCCTGTCGACCGTGCAGAGGGCCGACCGGATTTGCTACATGGAGGGCGGTCGCATCATCGAATCCGGCACGCATGCGGAGCTCGTAGCGCGGCGCGGCAGATATGCACGCATGGTGCAGACGCAGCTTCTCGGCGACGAGCCGCAACTTGCTGTCGCCGAAAGCTGATATCCTGGCCGACCGCAACCCCGGCGGCCTTATCGGAGAGGCCGCGTTGTCACTCTACGGCGCGGCCGGCCGCATCGGTGCGCCGGTCGCAGGCGCGTTGCTGAGATGGCGGGAGCGAGGCGGCAAGGAGGACGCGGCCCGCCGCGGCGAGCGGCTGGGCGTCGCTGGCCACGCGCGACCGCCGGGCCCCCTCGTCTGGGTGCATGCCGCGAGCGTCGGTGAAACAATTTCAGCGGTCCCGCTCATCGACCGTCTGGCGACGCGCGGTCCGGCGCTGCTTCTGACGACCGGCACTGTCACGGCGGCGGAGGTCGCAAGACAGCGTCTCCCGCGTGGCGCGATCCATCAGTTTGTGCCGATCGACACGCCGGCAGCCGTGCGCCGCTTTCTCGATCATTGGCGGCCGAGCCTTGCCCTTTTTGCCGAGTCGGAGCTGTGGCCGACCATGCTTGGGGCGCTTCGCCGCCGCGCGCTTCCGCTTGCCGTCGTCAATGCGCGGATGTCGGAGCGTTCCTTCCGCTCGTGGCGCGCATTCGCGCCGTTGGCGCGCGCCGTTCTCGGCCGCGCCGATCTCTTCCTGGCGCAGACATCGGCCGATGCGGAACGCTTGCGTGCTCTTGGCGCCCACCGCGTCCTCGTCTGCGGGAATCTGAAATTCGACGTGCCGCCTCCCCCCGCCGACCCCGCAGCGCTTGCCGAGATGCGGCGAAGAATCGCCGGTCGACCAGTGCTGGTCGCTGCCAGCACACATCCTGGCGAGGATGAGGCGGTCATTGCCGCCCATAAAGAGCTTATTCAAGGACGCACACGGCTTCTCACCATCCTCGCGCCGCGCCATCCGGAACGCGGAGAGGCTGTCGCGGCCCTTGTCACCGCGATGGGGCTATCGCTCGGGCGCCGCTCGCGCGGAGATGAGATCGGAGACGCTACCGACGTCTACCTTGCTGATACGATCGGCGAGATGGGGATGTGGTACAGGCTGGCCGACGTCGCATTCCTGGGCGGTTCGATGGTACCGCACGGCGGCCAAAACCCGATCGAGCCGGCCAAACTCCTCGTACCCATCCTGCATGGCGGCCATGTCGGCAACTTCCGCGACATCTACGATGCACTCTCGACCGCGAAGGCGGTCGCGACCGTCAGCGATGCCGCGACGCTTGCCGCGGCGGTGAAGCTGCTGATCGAGGATCCTGGCGAGCGCGACCGGCTTGCCCGCGATGCGCGCGCCTGCGTCGAGCGCTTCACCGGCGCACTTGACCGGACCCTCGATGCGCTCGAACCTTACCTCGCACCGCTTTGCCCACGGCCATGAAGCTTCCCCGCGCGCCTGAATTCTGGTGGCACCGCCACTCTGTCGCCGGCATCGCGCTCGCGCCGATTGGCGCGATCTATGGCCAGGTCGTGGGCCGCAGGATGGCCAGGCGGGGCGTTTCGGCAAGCATTCCGGTCATCTGCATCGGTAACCTCGTCGTCGGCGGTGCGGGCAAGACGCCAACCGCGCTCGAAATCGCAAGCATCTGCCGCAAGCTTCAGCTCAAGCCGGGCTTCCTCACGCGCGGCTATCGCGGCTCGGAAAAAGGGCCGCTCTGGGTTTCGCCGGCGATCCATACGGCGGCTGATGTCGGCGACGAGGCGCTGCTGCTCGCGCAATTCGCGCCGACCGTCGTTGCCGCCGACCGGCCGAGCGGAGCGAAGCTGCTGGCAAGCTTCGGCGTCGACGTGGTCATAATGGACGACGGCTTTCAAAATCCCTCGCTGAACAAGGATCTGACGCTGGTGGTGGTCGATGGGGAGCGCGGGATCGGGAACGGTCTCGCCTTCCCGGCCGGTCCGCTGCGGGCTCCGCTCGCTGCGCAGATCCGCTGCGTCGATGCGCTGATCGTTCTCGGTCCAGGGTCAGGCGGCGCGGGCGTCAGGGTCGCCGCCCGCGCCGGACGCCCGACGCTCCGCGCCCAGACCGAACCGGCGCGCCGCCGCGGTTTGAAGCGCCGGCCCTATCTCGCCTTCGCCGGCATTGCCGATCCGGCGAAATTCAGGGCGTCTCTCGCCGAAGCCGGTGCAATTGTCGGGCACGCGATGGATTTTCCCGACCACCACCTCTTCACCGAGGCCGATTGCGAGGCGATCATGGCAGAGGCGAAAAGCCGCGATCTCGTCCCCATCACCACCGAAAAAGACCGGGTACGGCTGAACCGTCGCGGCGAGGTGGCCGCCCGGCTCGCCGCCGCGACGGAGGTCTTTCCAATTCGCATCCGCTTCGAGGAGCCGCGTCGGCTGACGACCTTGATCACCGACGCAATTGCCGCCCATGGCGACGCCTATCGTCGCGAGCCGGTCATTTCGCGCGGCGGAGCGACAGTTCCCGCTTGAGCGACGCGGCGGCGTCCGCATAGGCCTCCTGGCGGTCGACGCTCCAATAGCGGAGGTCCGAAAGCGGGATGCGCCGCCCGGTGACGGCGCAGATCACGTAGGCGCCGGGCACGACCACCTGAAAGTCGCTGTCCAGGTATCTAAGCCGCGCTTCGCCGTTGCGGCCGCTGAATTCGTGCTTGTTCATCCAGCCTTCATAGCCATCGCGCGCGTTGCGCTCAATCTCGACATAGCGTGAAGGTTCATTCGGCGGCTGCGCGGTCAACCGCTTGCCGGTTCGGTCGCGCCGGCTCGGTCAGCGGTTCAGGCGTCACCTCGCTCGGCTTGGTGGCCGCCACGCCGGCCAGGATGTCGCCGCTGAGCTGAACGGCGAGGCGGTCGGCGTCGCGGCGGCGGACCTCGGCGATGACGGTGTCGGCCTCATCCGCCGCAATGCCGATGCCGCGAAGCGTCTGCGCGCCGAAAGCCAGCGCCGATTCGTAGGTCTCGCGAAGCTCGTAGTCGACGCCCCTGGCGAGCAGCTCCAGCGTGTGCCCGCGATCCCATGAGCGCACGAATACCTTGGCCGTGGGGAATTCGGCCATGACCAGGTCGACGATGCGGTTGGCAACATCCTGCTTGTCGACGCAGATGCAGATGATCGAGGCCTGCTCGGCGCCGGCGGCCCGAAGCACGTCGCGACGCGTGCCGTCGCCGAAATAGATGCGGAAACCGAAGCGCGCGGCCTGCCGTACCCGCTCTGCGCTGGCGTCGAGGATCGTAGCGTTGACCTCCTTGGCGAGCAGCACCTGCGCCAGAATCTGCCCGAAGCGCCCGAAGCCGACGACGAGAACGTTCCCGCCGGCGCCCTCGAAATCCTCTTCCATCGTGTCGTCGGGCTCTTCCCTTATGAAATAGCGACCAAGCATCACCGAGAACGGGGTCAGCGCCATCGTCACAGTGACGATGCCGGCGACGAAGGCGGTCTCCGATGGCCACAGCGCGCGCACGGCCGACGCCGAGGCGAAGAGGACGAATGCGAATTCGCCGGCTTGCGGCAGCAACAGCGCGATCCGGACCGCATCGTTGTGGCTCGCCCTGAACAGCCGGGCGAGGGCGTAGAGGATCGCGCCTTTGACGATCATCACGACAACCACGGCAAGCGCGATCCGCTCCCAGCTGTAGAGAAGATTGTCGACATTGATGGCCATGCCGACGGCGATGAAGAAAAGGCCGAAGAGAATGCTGCGGAACGGCTCGATGTCGGCTTCGAGCTCGTGCCGGAAGCCGGAATCCGCCAGCATCAATCCAGCGAGGAACGCGCCCATCGCCATCGACAGGCCGGCAAGCTCCATGAGTGCGGCCGAGCCGAGGACGACGAGGAGTGCTGCCGCCGTCATCACCTCGCGCGCGCGGGTCAGCGCGAGCACCCGGAAGAAGGGATTGAGGAGGTAGCGTCCGCTGAGAAGGAGAACGGCGAGCGCCGCCACCGCCTTCGCAATCTCCCATGGCCCGCCCGCGCCAAACGGCGTTCCGCCAGGGGCGAGGAGCGGCACCACGGCGAGCAGCGGAACGATGGCGAGATCCTGAAAGAGAAGGACCGCGGTCGCCTTCTGGCCATAGCGGGTGACGAGCTCGCCGCGCTCGCTCAGCGCCTGCATCCCGAACGCGGTCGACGACATGGCGAGCCCGAAGCCGACAATGACGGCCGGTCCGATGCCCCAGCCGACCAGGTTGAACCCAGCCGCCAGGATCGCTCCGGTCACAACCACCTGCGCCAGACCGAAGCCGAATATGTCGGCGCGCATCGCCCACAGCCGCGCCGGCTTCAGCTCCAGGCCGATGAGGAAGAGGAACATCACGATGCCGAGCTCGGCGACCTGCATGATCTCCTCGGCGCCCGTGATGAGCTGGGCGACGGGTCCGATCACGACGCCGGCTGCGAGATAACCGAGCACGGAGCCGAGACCGAGGCGCCGGGAGAGCGCCACGCCGACGACCGAAGCGACGAGCAGGATCAGCGGCTCGGCGAAGGCGAAGCCGTGACCTGCGGAATCGGTTGCTTCGAGCATGGCTGTCGCAGTCCTTAGCGCCTCACGCGACGTTGGGCGGGAGGCGGATAGGATATCACCCTGGACAGTAGCCTGCCCGTCGGGTCAGGGGAGGGCGTCGAAGCCCTCGCCGAATCCGGCAAGCGAGATCGGCACGCCGATTCCCTCTTCCGGCGTCTGGAAGATAATGAACATCGCCTGCTTGCCTGACCGCAGCTGCAGGATCAGCGAATCATCCATGAGCACTTCCGAAACGCAGCCGTTCGGCAGGCAGCGGATGAAGCCGGTCGTGCCCATGTCGATATTGTCGATCCTGAGGCCGAGGCCACGCGGCAGGAGCACACCCAAGGGCGCCAGCACGCGCAAGATGCGCGCCTGCTTGTCCGCCGTCTTCATGACGACGACGGAGAGGCCGACATTCTCGCGATCCTGCGCGGTGACGAACTGCATGATGACGCATTGCTGATTCTGCGCGCCTGCCGGCGTATCGCAGCGAAGGTCCCAATCCCCGTGTTTCGATTTCACCTCACCCTGCGCGAGAGCCTGCGCCGGAACGAGGAGGAGGAAAATGAGGAACAGGACGAAACGATGCACGATGGTGCCTCCGAACGAGGTCGGCCGTTCTGCGACGAAATGTCGGTGAAGGCGCGATGAAGCCCTAGCAGAGCGGTCCAGCGTGTCAAGAAAGAGGCTGAGATCGGCGATCGCCTTGGCTCAAGTCCGCGCGCAAATATGCCGCATAAACCTGCGCAGTTGCGCGTTGCGCGCTGCCGCCGACTGTGGTTACTCGGGCGCCAACGGACGGCGTGCGGCGGTGCGCCCGATTGACGGCCGGGATGCCTCCGGCAGCGCTCGATCCGAAAGCGGAGTTACGGATCCATGGCGGTTGCGGCGAGACTGATCGCGGCTCTCATGTGGCTGACGGCCCCGGGCCTTGCGCTCGCCAAGGAGCGCCCGGACGGCGCCTTTCCCTGGCAGATGGACTTCCAGAATTCGGCGACCGTCGTGATGGACTACATCGAGTGGTTCAGCTGGTACACGCTGATCATCGTGACGCTGATCACGGTTTTTGTAGTAGCGCTGCTCGGCTGGTGCGCGTGGCGTTTCAACGAGCGCGCCAACCCGGTCCCCTCGCGCGTTACCCACAACACCCTCGTCGAGGTTCTGTGGACGGTCCTCCCGGTGCTGATCCTGGTGGCGATCGCCATTCCGTCGTTCAAGCTTCTCTACGGGCAGTACGATCCCTCCAAGCTCTATCCGGATTTCGATCCGGCGAAGACCCAGTTCCTCACCGTCAAGTTCACGGGCGTGCAGTGGGCCTGGGACGTCTCCTACCCGAGCGGCGAGGAGAACGCGGCGATGGGTGTGTCCGAGCCGATCTCCGTCTACATGCTGCCGATTCCGGATGATCAGCTCGCCGAGAACCAGATTCGGAGCCTGTCCGTCGACAACGCCGCCGTCGTGCCGGTCGGTACCTTCGTTCGGGTGCAGGTGACGGCGGAGGGCGACGCCATTCATTCCTTGGCAATGCCGGCCTTCGGCCTCAAGGAGGACGCGGTGCCCGGGCGTCTCAACGAAACCTACTTCAAGGCCGAGCGGGAAGGCGTCTTCCACGGGCAGTGCTCGGAGCTTTGCGGCAAGGATCACGCCTTCATGCCGCTCGAGATTCGTGTCGTTTCACCCGAAAAGTTCCGCGCCTGGGCGGCGCTTGCTGCGACCGATCTTCCGGGCGCTTACCAGACGCTCGCCGCTGCGGCCGACAAGGACAAGCAAGAAAGGCTCGCCGCCCGCTAAGGCCGGCGGCCGAGATGGTCAGGAGCTGACGATGGCCTACGCAATTCACGATGCGCACGCCGCCCATCCGACGGGTTGGAAGCGCTACGTCTATGCGACCAATCACAAGGACATCGGCACGATGTACCTGATCTTCGCGATCATCG
>CAYTTC010000113.1:0-9574 GCA_964440525.1 uncultured Propylenella sp.
CCCGATCCACCTTAGCCAAGCCGCCAATCTGTCTCGGAAAGCGGACCCACCTCTGCGGATGATCCAGCGCCAATTCAGGCGTTGCTGTTGCCAAACGAACTGCCGATGCGAAATCCGCATCAGTTCAAGATGAATTCTACCTCCGCCGACCAACTGTGCGTATATTTCACCCTCAAGTTCCCGCAGCGTGTTAGCAATCTGCGCGAGCGTTCCCCATTGGCGGAGGCTCCGGCCTCGCCTGGGCTCTTCATCTGCATGCCGGATCACCTCACGCGCGATTTGCTCTAGAGTCCATTCTGCGAGGATAGCCCGTGGAGGGTCTGCAGCGAGAAACTGGTTTGCGACTTGGATGTCGTCTGGAATCCGAAATTCTTGAGCCTGCAAATACTGGCTGTAGGCCCAAATAACGTACAAGCTGTCACGGTGAGCTAATTGCCGCGTGTGATTTCGAGCTGTTCTGTAGAGTTCTTCGATAGGCATCGGCTGGTCGGCGTGGGTAAATCAATACGGCTTCACAAAAACATAAAATAGATCTGTTGTTTCTTCCCTGCCGTCAGGGCAACCATAACCCATCGTTGCCGTGCGACACTCCAAATTGTGCATCGAATTTCACGTCGTTCATCGTCATCGCCTCACCCGGCAGGATCGATTTGTCCACTGACGCCGTGTGATTTCGGCCCAAGAACTTCAAACTGCCCCACCGGCGGCGCGAGCGAAAACTTGCGCCGGCTCCGACGCGGAGGCTAGCCTTCGCCGATGCATCCCACCCTCGTGCTCCTCGTCGTCGGGCTCACGCCGTCCCTTGTCGGCGAGCACACGCCCAATCTGAAGAAGCTCGCCGACCGGGGCGGGACGCGCCCGCTCGCTGCGATCCTCCCCGCCGTCACCTGCAGCGTGCAGGCAACGCTTCTCACCGGAGAAATGCCGTCTGTCCACGGCGCGGTGGCGAATGGCTGGTACTTTCGCGATATCGCCGAGGTCAATCTGTGGCGGCAGTCGCATCACCTGATCAGCGGCGAGAAGGTGTGGGAGGCGGCGCGCCGCCGCGACGAAAACTTCACCTGCGCGCAGATGTTCTGGTGGTTCAACATGTATTCGTCGGCCGACTGGAGCGCGACGCCGCGCCCGATGTACCCGGCCGACGGACGAAAAGTCCCCGACCACTACACCTATCCCACAGCGCTGCGTGACGAGCTGAACGCCAAGCTCGGCACGTTTCCGCTGTTCAGTTTTTGGGGGCCGCGCGCCGACATCACGTCGAGCCGATGGATCGCGGAAGCGACGCTGCACGTCATGGCGACGCGCAACCCGACGCTTACCTTCTGCTACCTTCCGCATCTCGACTACAATCTGCAGCGTCTCGGTCCGGATCTTTCGCATCCGCGCCTGCAAAAGGATTTTTCGGAAATCGACGCGCTCTGCGGCGAGCTGATCGAGGCGGCCGAAAAGTCCGGGCGCGAGACGATCGTCGTCTCGGAATACGGCATCACGCCGGTCCGCGACGCGGTCCACATCAACCGCGCATTGCGCGAGGCCGGCCTCGTCGCCGTGCGCGAGGAGATGGGGCACGAGATCATGGACGCCGGGGCGTCGGAGGCCTTCGCCGTCGCCGACCATCAACTGGCGCATGTCTATATCCGCTCGCCCGACCGTATCCGCGCGGTCGCCGAGCTCTTGCGCGGGCTCGACGGCGTGGAGACCGTGCTCGACGAGGAGGGCAAGCGGCAGGCCGGGCTCGACCATCCACGCTCGGGCGAGCTGGTCGCGATCTCGAAGGCCGACCGCTGGTTCAGCTATTACTTCTGGCTCGACGACGAGCGCGCGCCCGACTACGCGCGCACGGTCGATATCCATCGAAAACCCGGCTACGACCCGGTCGAGCTGTTCGTCGATCCGGCCATACGCTCACCGGTTCTCGCCGTCGGCTGGCGGCTCGCCAAGCGCAAGCTCGGCCAGCGCACGCTGCTCGACGTGATTTCGCTGAAGGACACCAAGCTAGTCAAAGGCTCACACGGGCGCCTGACCGACGATCCGGACGAGGGTCCGCTGGTCATCAGCTCACGCCCGGATCTCCTGCCGGAGGGAAGCGTCGCGGCGACGGACTTCAAGGAACTCGTGCTCCGGCACGTCTTCCAATGAAGTCGGGTGCCTCGCAAAAGCACCGCAGGCACGCGTGAGCGGAAAACCAAATTGGGGAACCGCCAACGCTGACTGTGGATTATGCTGGGCAGTCCTGCCCGATGTGGCGCGGGGAGGGGTTGCAGCGTCGAGAATGCAACGCTACCTAGTAATCCTACGCTGATTCGTCGTCAGCGCACCCAAGTATCACACGCGTTCGCCGTGCCAACGCGGGCCTGCTGGTCTCGCGATGTGGATGATTGTCCTGTGTTTCGCAAATTGACAGGAGAACGCGAATGAGTTCGGCCGAAGTACGCCTCGAACATGCCGGCTGGAGGCGACGAGATCGCCACAATGAGAGCTCAGTGCAAGGTCCGTTAACCATGGGGGCATAGCGTTAGACCAGTGTGAACCTGGGAGCCTGAGCCCCGTGGAAAGTCGCTATTCGAAGACAGTCGTCCATTGGTTTTACACTGCAGCGACGATGTTTTTGTTTTGCATCCTCGCCTCGGCCGCAGGTTTCGTGAGCAACATCCCGTTGCTCTCGACTCTCGGCGCTTGGATGCTCCCGCTCGCTGCGATGGCCGCTTATCTCTGGTTAGATCAGGCCACCCGTGAGCGACAAGGATAGCAGCAAGCTCGACCGACTCGCTTGGATAGTCACTGACCGGGCCCTTGAGGGAAATCTCAAGGGGGCTACTCCCGGCACAGCGACGGCCGGCATCGGAATTGCACTTTTGGCAATGACTCATGTCGTGCCGGAACCAGCGAAGACCTTCGCACAGTACGCTTTCTACGTGTTAATCGTTGTTGGCGTAGGATTGCTTGTTCGCTGGGCGGTGGGTGAGAGCCTACGGCATCGTCGATCAGGCTTTCCTGAAGACGAGTCGTCCAACTCCAACAAGAAAACGCTGGCCGGCAAGAAGCATTCGCGAAAGAAATGAACTGAAGTTGTTGCTTGGCAGCCGTTCCGAGAATGTTGAAGCGGATCAGGTCCCGCGGACGAAACGCTGCAGGGCGAGTGTAAGCGGGAAGCCGAGCGCGGCGAAGAGAGCGAGGCCGCTTCGCCCCTGGCCGGCGATGAGGAGCGCGTCGAGGAGCGAGATCGCGGCGATCAGCGTCATCACCGCACGGGGAATGTCGCCCGGGCCGCGCCGGGCCACGAAGCGAAGCGAGACGGCGATCGCCGCGGCGAGCGCGATGAGGATGAGCGCCGAAACCGGCCCGCGTGCGATCGCCACCAGCCCGTAGACCAAGGGCGCTGCGAGGAAGGCAAGCGGCCAGAGATTGGCGATCCGCCCGAGCGTCTCCTGCTTGGCGATGGTGGTGAGGCCGATCAGGTGGCAGAGGAGCAGCGCTGCGCCGATCCAGAGAACGGCCGGGAGCGCGGTCGTGATACAAAGCCCCGCCGCGACGTAGACGAGCACGCGGCAGACCCCCATGACCAGCGGGCTGAGCGGGTTCTCCTTGTGGTGCCAGTTGTAGAAAACGATGAGCGCCGCGAGCGCGAGTCCGGCCAGAGCCGGCCACAGCCCCGATCCGCTCAGAAGGCCGAGACCGCCGAGGCCGAAAATGCTTGCCGCAAGCATGCCGAACCCGAAGCCAAACACCGTTTCCCGCCGCGCCCGTCCCGCCGGGATCGGCCGCTCCGGCCGCTGGCGAGCGTCGATCTCGGCGTCGAAGGCGTCGTTCAGATACATGCCGCCGGCATAAGCGAGGGAAACGGAGACCAGCAGCAGGATCAAAGGAGCGGGCGCGAGCATCCCGCCGGCGAGCGCCAGCCCGGCCAGCGCGTTCGTCCATATGGTGGGAAAATTGGAGACGCGGCCGAGCCGCAGCGCGTCGGCCCAGCTCATGCGGCGAGCTGCGTGCGCACCCAGTTGAGCTCGCGCGCGATCGCCTGAGCGACGGGTGTCCCGCGATAGCGCTCCGGCAGCACGTCCCAGGTATAGGTTTCGACCTCCAGGTGACCGGAGATCGGCTTTTCCACATGGAGGGCGAGGATTTCGCGCAAAAAATCCTGCGTGGTGGAAAAGTGCTGCATCTCGGCAAGGAAGATCGGCACGTGGAAATGGATGCGCCATTCGCCGCCGAGCGTCGCGTCGAGATCGGCTAGCGCTTCCGGCAGGTCGAGATAGCGCTTGAACGTGTCGCCGTTCCTGGCGACGACCTGGTGCAGATAGACCGGCTCGTCGAATGGCCTGAGCTGCGCCGCCGTTTTGGCACCGACGCGCGCCACCTTCAACGCGGAGCTGAGCTGCAGTTTTGGGATGGCAATCCCCTTGCCGCGGAGGAGATCGAGGCTGGCGCGCGCGTCCTCGAATTCCACCGCCGCGTGGCAGACGTCGTAGCAGACGCCGATATGGCGGCGGAGCGCGTCGGCGCTTGCGCCGCGCGACAGCCCGGTCAGCTCCGACATCAGCGAGACGGAGACGTCTCCGAACAGCTCCGTCTCGAAATAGCGGGCGGTCTCGTCGATCGTCTCCAGCAGGCAGCGCGGTTCAGGCTCAAGCGCCAGCGCAATGGTCTTTTCGGTCCGCTCGCGGAGCGCCGCGAGATGTGCGGCATGGCGAACGAAATTCTCGCGGATGGCCGGCAGGCGGCCCTCCGCCCACTCGGCAAATGTCCCCGGCACGGTGCTGATGCTCCCGTCGACGCCTGCGGGAAGCAGCTCGGCGAGCGTGTCGGCGAGGCCGTTCGTGTAGGCGAGTCTCTCCGGCGTCGACCAGTCCGGTGCGTAGACGGCCGTCTTCACCGGCCGGCCATGGAAGCTCCCATAGGGAAAGCCGTTGATGGTGAAAACATAACTATTCTCGGCCGCCAGGAAGGCCCGCAGCTCCGCGAGCGCGGCCGGCTCCCCTAGCGTTTTCGCGGCCGGGGCGCCAAGCCGCAGGCCGAGCCCGAACGGGCATTCTGGGCCAGTCGCTGCCCGGATGGCGTGCACATGGCGCTGCAGTTGCGCCAGCACCTCCGGCCAGGTCTCGCCCGGGTGGATGTTGGTGCAATACGTGAGCTGGCCGAGCTGGGGGCGTCCGGGAAATTGCATATCAGGCTGCGGCTCGTTCTTTGAGCCAGGCGATCGCCTGAAGCATCATCGCCTCGTCGATCTCGTGCACCTCGACGCCGACGCCGATTTCGGAAAGCAGGGTGATCGTCAGCTCCCCGCCCAGATGCTCGCGGAATTCGCGTAGACCCTCCAGCACCGCGTGGCGTCCGCTGGGCATCGTCCTCTCCAACGCCGCGTGCCACAGACGGAAGCCGAGATGGTCGAGCAGGAAACGGATGCGCTCCTCGGCCGCGGGGTCGAGCAGGCCGGCAAGGACCGAATAGCGCGTGTCGAGGGCAATGCCGATCGCCACCGCCTCACCGTGACGGAGATGGTAGCGGGTCAGCGATTCGAGCCGGTGCGCCGCCCAATGGCCGAAGTCGAGCGGCCGCGCGCTTCCCGTCTCGAAGGGGTCTCCGCCCAGCGCGATCTGGCGCATGTGAAGCTCGGCGCAGCGCCTGATCATGGTGGCCATGGCCGGGCGCTCGAAGGTGACGAGGTGGTCGGCATTCTGCTCTAGCCACCCGAAGAATTCGCCGTCGCGGATGAGCGCCACCTTCACCGCCTCGGCCATGCCGGCGATCTTGTCGCGTCGCGGCAGCGCATCGATGAAGTCGAGGTCGTTCAGGACGGCAAAGGGCGGTGAGAATGTGCCGACGAAGTTCTTCTGTTCGTAGAGGTTGACGCCGTTCTTCACGCCGACGCCGGAATCGTTCTGCGAGAGCACGGTCGTCGGAATGCGGATGTGCCGAATGCCGCGATGCGCGGTCGCCGCGACGAGGCCGACGGCATCCAGCACGGCGCCGCCGCCGACCGCGATCACATAAGAATGGCGATCGATGCGATGCTCGAAGAGCTGGCGCTGCATCGCTTCCACATGATGCAGCTCGACCTTGATCTTCTCCCCGCCAGGAACGGGAAGCGGCTCGGCGACAAGCGCCATCCGGTTACCATGCTGGCGCGCATAAGCCTCTATCTCAGCCGGGAGGGTCGGGCGGACAGCGAGAATGCCCTCGTCGATGAAAACGATGCATCGGTGCTGCCGATCGGCCTCGATCTGGCACAGCACGTCGACGAGAACCGGATTATCCGGCGCGAAGAGGCCGGAGGTGAAAACCACCGGAAACTCGAACCCGACGGAGAATTTCTGCCGGTGCCAGACGGTCGTGGCGGGCGCCGCGATGGAACGCGTCGGCGCGCCCGCTTGATCTGAATCCGGTTCAGGGGTACCTCGACGCATCGTCAGATCTCCACGAGCGGCGTTGTTCGGGCCGTTCCTCCCGCAAGGCGGGACGGTAGTGCAGATGGAACGCCGGAATCAATCGTGCGCTGCGAGAAATCGGGAGGAGTGCGATGCGATACGTTTTTGCTTTGCTCGCCGTAGTGATGATCCTGTTCGTCGGCGTCCAGTATAACGACCCCGACGGTCCGCTCTGGATGGTCTATTACGGGGTGCCCGTGATCTGGTGCGCACTGGCGGCGTTCCGTCCCGGAATTCTTGCTAATGGGCCGGCACGCGCTCTTCTCGCTGCTACGGTCGTGGCTGCCGTTGCGCTCACGATCTGGTATTGGCCGCCAGTTTCAGGCTTCTGGTATGAGAAGGTTTGGCGGATGGGCATGGTCGATCCGGAGGCCGCGAAGATCGCCGAGCAATCGCGCGAAGGCATGGGACTGATGCTCGCTACCGCGGTGCTGATCGTGGTCGCTCTGTGGAGCTTCATGGCAGCGCGCCGCGCCGCGTCACGGGACCAGATGATCACCTAATCGTTTAGTCGGGGAAGTCCCGCGGTTCCGCTGCTTGTCGTGTCGTCAAAGCACGCCAAACAACCGGTGAGAGCGATAGACAACGTCGACGGATTGGGATTACCTAACGCGGTCGCCGGCCAAGAAAAACATGCGACCCGGCGACGTGGGCGACAGCCCAGTCATGCATGGGAGGAAAGCAATGCGATTCAAAACATACGTGCCCCTGCTCGCGGTGGGGGCAGGCCTTCTGGCGTTTGCCGCCCCGGCGGAAGCGCAGGTCAAGGTGAAGCTCGAGCCTTATGTCACCGGCGTCAACACGCCGCTGGCGATGGTGTCGCCCCCCGGCGACGCGCGCAAATTCGTAGTCGAGCAATTTGGCCGCATTCGCATCATCAATGCCAATGGCGAGCTCGAAGGCGAGCCCTTCCTCGACATTCGCGACCGGATCGTGGTGCTGTGGGGCGACTTCGACGAGCGCGGCCTGCTCGGCCTCGCCTTCCATCCGGACTATGCCAACAATGGCAAATTCTACGTATCCTACAGCGCACCGACGGTTTTTCAGAACGACCTCGCCAAGCTGTTCTGGTGGGATCACACCAATGTCGTCGCGGAATACACGGTTTCGGCCGACGATCCGGACAAGGCCAATCGTGAATCCGAGAGGCGCATCTCGTCGATCGACTGGCCGCAGTTCAACCACAACGGCCACTGGATCGGCTTCGGCGGCGACGGCATGCTTTACCTCTCCACCGGCGACGGCGGCTACGCCAACGACTGGGGCATCGGCCACAACGTGACCGAGGGCAACGGCCAGGACATGGACAGCAAGAACGGCAAGATCTGGAAGATCAATGTCGACGATCCTAAGGCCGAGCCGGAGATGTACGCCTCAGGTTTCCGCAATCCGTGGCGGTGCTCGTTCGACATGGCTGACGGTTCGACGCTCTATTGCGGCGACGTGCAGCAGAACAGCTACGAGGAAATCGACGTCGTTCAGCCGGGCGGCAACCACGGTTGGCGCCGTTTGGAAGCGACGCATTGCTTCGACTACACCAAGCCCGACGATCATCCGGCCGATTGCGACAAGACCGGCCTCGTAGAGCCGATCCTCGAGTACAACAACTGCACGGCGAAGCCTGACGGCTGCAAGGGCATCTCGGTGACCGGCGGCTATGTCTATCGCGGCTCGGTCGCAGCTTGGGATGGCAAGTACATCTTCGGCGACTGGTCGAAATCCTTCGCCGCGATGGACGGCCAGATCTTCATCGGCACCAAGGGCGCTGACGGCAAGTGGTCGATGGAAGTCGCGCAGACCAACATGGAGGGCAAGAACCCCTACATGCTCGCCTTTGCGCAGGACGCCGACGGCGAGGTCTACGCGCTGACCTCGATCACCACCGGCCCAGTGGGCAGCCTCGACACAATCTACAAGATTGTGCCGGCCGAATAGGCCAAAACCGTCGCGGGCGACATTCGAAGTCGATCCGTCCGCGACGATCCAGTGCTGCAACCGGGACTCGGCATCCCGCCAAGAGTAAAGCTGAAAAGGGACCCGAGACATCCTAAGACGAAATGGGGGGCGCTGCGGATGACGTGGCGCCCTTCTCTCAATGGCAAGAGTCTGTGTGAGAAAGGGCACTTTAATGTCGGCTTGGAGGAAAATTGCATTCGCTTGCTTCGTCTGCTCTCCGGCGATGCTCGTCGTGGGCGGTCTTGCCACCGCCGTCGAGACCGAGTTGGGCAGCTTGGCGCTGCCACGCGTTGCAAATGAGATTCAGGTCGCCGAGGACGCACCGGCGCCCGAGGCCGCACCACCGACCGAGGAGGCAGCAGCCGCCGGCGAGGAGACCGAGGACGAGGGGCCTGCCGTTTTCACCGAGGAGTTCATGAACGATCCCGCCAACATCGAAGCAGGCAAGCTGGTTTGGGAGACATGCGGCGGTTGCCACGGCAGCCGGGCCTATCCAGGTAAGGCCCCCAAGCTAAGACCCAAGAAATACACCCCCGAATTCACCTTCGACCGCGTGACGAACGGCTACAAGAAGATGCCGGCGTGGAAGGACGTCTTTACCAAGGAAGAGCGGATGGCCGTTGTCACCTGGGTGCTCAGCGACGATTTCGCGCCGTAGGCTTCCATCGTCATGGCCAGGCCCGCACCCGTCAGAACCCGACGCGGTCGGCGCCCTTCAGAGCAAGCATTACGCGTGCCTCGGCGGGCGAGGCGATCTCGTGGCCGAGTTCCTCCACGATGCGCCGTATCTTGGCGACCTGTTCCGCATTGTTTCTCGCCAGTACACCGCGGGCGATATAGAGGCTGTCTTCCAGTCCGACCCTGACATTGCCTCCCATCATGGCCGCGTGGGTCGCGTAGGGAATCTGAAAGCGCCCTGCCGCAAGCACGGACCAGAGATAGTCCGCGCCGAAGAGGCGGTCTGCCGTGCGCTTCATGAAGAGGAGATTGTCGAGCTCGGCGCCGATGCCACCAAGGATGCCAAAAATCATCTGCACGAAGAAGGGCGGCTTGATCATGCCGCGGTCGACGAAGTGGGCGAGGTTGTAGAGATGACTCACGTCGTAGCATTCGTGCTCGAATCGCGTCCCGTGCGCCTCGCCGAGCGTTCTGATGATGCGCTCGATGTCGCGAAAAGTGTTGCGAAAAATGTG
>CAYTTC010000114.1:0-8900 GCA_964440525.1 uncultured Propylenella sp.
CTGGTTCGCGCCGGCCGGCCGGAGGCTCGGCGGGGCGAGGCGGCACTCGGCGATGCGGTCGCCGCAGCGATCGACAAAGATGCAGCCGGGCGGCACGACGACGAGGTCGGGAACCTCGCCCGGAATCGATCTGAGCCGCGGGTCCTTGTCGTCGCGCGTGCTCGCCTCGCAGGCGAGCAGCGCGCGCGTATAGGGGTGCTGCGGATGCGCGAAGAGCTGCGCCGCGGGCGCTTCTTCCGCGACCGTGCCGGCATACATGACGACGACGTCATCGCAGAGCTCGGAAACGAGGCCGAGCGAGTGCGAGATGAAGACGATGGAGACGCCGAGCTCGGCGCGGAGGCGCTCGAGCAGCCGCACGATCTGCGCCTCGATGGTCACATCGAGCGCGGTGGTCGGCTCGTCGGCGATCAGGAGCTCCGGCTCGGTCAGGAGCGCCATGGCGATCATGATGCGCTGGCGCATGCCGCCGGAGAACTGGTGGGGGTAGTCGCCAATCCGCCGAGCGGCGTCGGCGATGCCGACGGTGCCGAGCATGTCGATCGCGCGGCTCCGCATCTCTCGCCGCGACAGCCCGGGGCTCTTCGACTTCTGCACGTCGATCATCAGCGTCTCGACGGAAAAGACCGGATTGAGCGACGACATCGGGTCCTGAAAAATCATGGAAATGCGGCTGCCGCGGAGGCGCCGGAGCCGCGCTTCCGGCAGAGCGAGGAGATTCTCCCCGCCGAAGACGATCTCGCCGTCGAGCCGCGCGAGATTGGCCGGCAGCAGGCGCAGGATCGAGAGCGCGAGCGTGGACTTGCCGCTGCCGCTTTCGCCGACGATCCCGACGATGCGGCCCTTGCCGATCTTGAGTGAAACGTCCCTCAACACGTGCACCGTGCCGCGGCTCGTGGCGAAGGAGACGTTGAGGTCGCGGATCGCGAGGACCGGGCTCATGGCTCGACCTTCAGCTTCGGGTCGACGGCGTCGCGGAGCGCCTCGCCGAACAAGGTGAAGCCGAGCGTCGCCGCCGTCAGCGCAAGGCCGGCGAAAAGCGCCGTCCAGATCGACTGGTCGAGATGCGCGTAGCCGTCGTTCAAGAGCGACCCCCAGCTCGGCGCCGGCGGCGGCACCCCGACGCCGAGGAACGAAAGCCCGGCCTCGATGGTGATGACGGTCGGGATGTCCATCGAGGCGAGCACGACCAGCGGGCCGACGATGTTGGGCACGATGTGGACGAGGACAATGCGCGCCGGCGAGGCGCCGAGCACGCGCTCGGCCTCGAGGAACGGGCTGTTCCTGAGCGACAGAGTCTGGGCCCGCGCGACGCGGCCAAAATGCGGGATCAACGTCACCGAGACGATGAGCACGATCTTGAAGAGGCCGGGACCGAGGAGCGCCACGACGGCGAGCGCCAGCACCAAGCTCGGAAACGAGCTGATGACATCGAACACAATGAGGATGATGCGCTCGGTGCGGGCCGGCAGATAAGCGGCTGTGATGCCGAGAAGCGTGCCAACGCTGACCGCCACCGCGATCGACGACACGGCGACGCCGAATGCGATCTGCGCTCCGAACAGGAGACGGCTCAGGAGGTCGCGGCCGAGATGGTCGGTGCCGAGCAGATGCTGCCATCCCGGCGCGGCAGAGCGGTTGCGTACGTCGAGCGTGCTGGGCGCGTAGGGTGCAATGAGCGGGGCGAGAACAGCAGCAAGCAGCGCCAGAACGACGAGAACGAGCCCGATCCGTCCGGTCGGGCTGGAGAGGATGCGCCTCACGATCCCACTCACGCCTTGACCTCAGGAGCGGCGGTGGCGGACTGGCGTTTGATGCGTGGGTCGAGCCAGGAATAGGACAGGTCGACGAAGAGATTGGTGAGCACGAAGAGGAAGACGACCACCAGTACGCCGGCCTGCACGACCGGATAGTTGCGGTGGTTTATGGCATTGTAGACGAGCGTGCCGATGCCGGGCCGGGCGAAGATGATCTCGACGAAGATCGCTCCGCCGAGCAGCCGGCCGATGCCGAGGCCGAGCACAGCCACGGTCGGGATGGCGGCGTTCTTCAGGGCGTATTTGTAGACGATCTTGCGTTCGGAGATACCGTAGGCGCGGCTTGTCCGGATGAAGGGCTCGCCGAGCACTTCAAGAAGCGAGGAACGGACAAGACGCGCGATGTAGCCCACCCAACCGAGCGCAAGCGATGTGACGGGAAGAACGAGGCGCGCCAGTCGGTCGCCGATTTCGCCGCTGCGGCTCACGCCGAGCACCGGCAGCCAGTCGAGCCATATGGAAAATACGAGGAGCAGGTAGATTGCCACCACGAAGCTCGGCATCGCGATGAAGCTGACGCTGAGGATCGCCGCTATGCGGTCGCCGATCGTATTGGGATGAGTGGCGGCGTAGCAGCCGAGCGGCACACCGATGAGGACCGCAAGCCCGATCGCCAGGAACGTCAACGAGACGGTGTAGGGCAGAACCTCCATCACCATCGAAAAGATCGGACGGCCGCTGATGATGTCGGTGCCGAGATCGCCGCGGACGACATTCCACAGGAAGCGCCCGAGCTGCTCGTGGAGCGGAAGGTCGAGGCCCATGCGCTCGCGGAGCGCCGCCACGGCTCCCTCGGTGACGCGCGGACCGAGCAGCACGCGAGCCGGGTCGCCGCGCACGAAAAACGTGAGCGAGAACAGGAGGATGAGGGCGCCGAGCAGCACCAGCGCCGTCGTGATCAGGCGGCTGATGAAATAGCGCCAGGTGTCTGACAGAGGGCTACTCCCTACGACCCCCGACGCTGCGCCTCTCCCCTCTCCCGTGGGGAGAGGGTGTCGCCGCAGGCGACGGGTGAGGGCGCACGGCGCTTGCGGCTTGACTCATCTTCTACGCCGCACCCCCTCATCCGCCCGCTTCGCGGGCACCTTCTCCCGACGGGAGAAGGTCACGCCTGACGCCTTACGCCGTCGCCTTAAAATGGCGGTACTGCCAGTCGTCGCCGTTGGGAAGGATGGCGGGCGCCAGCCATTTCTTCGAGGCGAAGATGTTCACCTCATGTGTCAGCCAGACGTAGGCAGCCGAATCCTCCATCAGCTGCTGCATCTTGATGTAGCCCGCCGCGCGCGCCGCTTCGTCGACGGTCGATTCGGCCTCTGTGTTGAGCTTGTCGTAGTCTGCGTTCTTCCAGCGCTGCCAGTTCCATTCTCCGACCTGCTCAGAGACGAACCACTGGGTCTGGAAGGACGGGTCCGCCTTGCCGCCAAACTGCTGTAGCGACAGCTCGAGGTTCTCCCCGGCCTCGCCCTCCCCCATCGACCAGTAGCTGCCGCCATCAAGCACTTCGAGATTGAGGGTGATGCCGGCTTCGGCGAGCTGCGCCTGAACGACCTGCGCAGCAGTCACATATTGCGACTGGTTCAGAAGCGTCAGGCGAACCTCGATGCCGCCTCCGTGACCCGCTTCCTCGAGCAGCTTTCTCGCGCCCTCGACATCGCGCGCATGGACTGGCGCGTCCGTCCAATGCCCGAGCAGACCCGGCGCCATCAGCGCATTGGCGCGCGTGACCGTGCCGTTGTAGCCCGCGAGGATGACCTCATCGACGTCGATCGCCATGCGGATCGCCTGCCGCACGCGGAGGTCGTCGAGCGGCGCCTTTTCGACGTTCATGCCGATCCAGACGTAGTTGATGCTCGGCAGCTTGATGATGTCGGCGTTCGGATCGTCCGCCAGGGCGTCGGCGGCGGCGGGATCGTCGAGCTTGGTGAAATGCACCTCGTCGGAGCGGAAGCCGAGTTGCGCCGTCTTCGGCTCCTGAATCGGCCGCAGCACAATTTCCTTGATGGCAGGCTGATCGCCCATGTAGGCGGGATCGGCGCGGAGCGTGACGCTCTCGTTCGGCTTCCATTCGGCCAGAATATAGGGGCCGGCGCCGATGGCGGTGGTCAGCACCTTATCGCCAAGCTCCTCGTAGGCTTTCTTCGACACGATGCAGCCGGAGACGTCGGCGAGCGCGATGACCCAGAGCGCCGGTGCAGGGTTCTTCAGGATGATCCTGCCGGAATGTGTGCCGGTCACCTCGACATGATCGAGCGCGCCCCAATCCTTGGCATAGGTGGCCGGCTCTGCGCCTTCCTTGGGATTGTTGAAGCGCTCGTAGGAGAACTTCACGTCCTCGGCGGTCAGCTCGCCGTAGCCCCCCTGAAACATAATTCCCTTTTTCAGGGTGAACTCGATCGTCTTGTCATCGACCTGATTGATCGATTCCGCAGCGTCAGGCTCCCATTCGTAGACGCCCGGCTTAAACATCACGAGCCGGCGCATCACGGAACGAAGGATGTTGCCTTCGACCGAACCGATCCGGTTGGCCGGGTCGAGGTTCTGGATATCGCGCTCGATGCGGACGACGATGCTCTCGTGCTGCGCGAATGCCAGGCCCGGCCAGCCCAGCGTCGCCGTCGAAGCGCTCATCGCCGCGCTGCCTTGCAGCAGCCGGCGTCGTGTCAGCCTGAAGTTCGTCAACAAAGCCTCCATCGTTACCCGGCAAACCTCTGACCGGTTGTTCGCGTGATCTTGTTCCAGAATAAACCGCGGCGCCAGCGACTGTTTTTCCACTTCCGCGAGATCGGCGAGACTGCTTTTCCAGTATCAGACGAGGTCGCGCGCAATCGCCAAGGTCCAGGAGCGCGCGAAAATGCGGGTCTCGCCCTCATAAGCGTCGAGACTGGTCGTGATGAGGAAATTATCGGCGGTGGCGGTCTGAACCGTCGTGGTCTCGGTCCTGATCCGCCAGTCGTCGCGGGACAGCGACGTGCGCCAGCGCATTTCCGCCCGCGCCGAAAGCGGATCGTCGGCAGCGATCGCGTAGGTCTCGATGCCCTCGTCGCTGGTCGCGATACCGCTTTCAACGAGACGCTCGGCACCGCGATCCTTGAAAGAGACGACGGTGACGCGGCTATCGGTCAGGTCGATTTCGGCGCGCCGCTTGCGGCTCTCGCGCCTGGTGACGACAGTTTCGAGCGGCGGGCTCCCCTCGGGTTGCTCAAACGGGCGGAGGCGGTTGTCCTCATCACGCGCTGGCCTGACCGGCAAATCGAGCCGGCTTTCCGCGGGATAGAGCGTGACCGTGACGGGCTCGGGCGACGGCCAGATGGTCGGCCAGTAGGCATTGGTCAGCCCCAGTCGGATGCGATGGCCGGGCGGAACCGCCTGGCCCACATCGTTGAGCTGGATCCTGATCCGGTATTTTTGGCCCGGCACGAGCGGCGTCGGCTCGGCGTGACTGTCGCGATGCGTCAGGTTGAGGACGCCGTAGCTGATGCGGGTCGCCGCTCCGTCGGGCGCGACAAGCGACAGCCGCGCAACGAGAAAGGCGTTCGGCCGGTCCGCCGAGACCTCGGCAAAGAGCGCCGGCGCACCGAGAAGCTCCAACCGTTCCGCCAACGGGCCCGTTTCGAACAGCACCGCGTGCCCGTCGTCGATGCGCTGGTCGGACGGCAGATCGCCCGGCCGCCCATAGGGACACCAGGCGCCGCTCGCCATGCCGACGGATTGCGGAGACGCAATCGTAACCGGGTCCGCCGCGCTAGGCGCCCCAGCCAGCGCGCCGTTGTCGGCAAAATTCCAAGAGCGCGTCCCGATCCGTTCCGACGGCCATTCGGTCTCCGACACCCACCGGCCGGGATATTCCTCGTAATAGCTCGCCGGCGGCATGGCCTCCTGCATCCACGCGCGGAGCATCGGCTCGGCCATGATGCCGGTGTCGCGCCCCTTCAGCCAATGGTCCCACCAGCGGAGCGATTCCTGCAGGAATCCGATCGCGGGCCCGGGTCTGGCGCGGTGCGGATAGGCGTGACCCCAGGGGCCGATCAGTCCGAGCCGCGGAGCGGTGAGGCCGGCAAGCAGACGCGGAATCGCATTTGTGTAGGAATCCGCCCAGCCTCCAACCGCGAACACGGCGCATTCGATGGCCGAAAAATCCTCGCAGACCGAGCCTTGCCGCCAATAGTCGTCGCGCCGCTGATGCTCCGTCCACATGCCGACGAGGTGCGGGATGTTTTCCAACCGCTCCAGCCAGATGTCGCGCCAGCGCTCGCCTACCACTTTCGGATCGGGCGGCTTGGTGGCGATCGCGAACATGTTGGCGCCCCAGTTGAGGTTCCCGAGGAGCAGGCAGCCGCCCATGTAGTGCGTGTCGTCGGCGTAGCGGTCGTCGGTGGAGCAGACGGTGATGATCGCCTTCAAGGCTGGCGGGCGATGCGCCGCCACCTGCAGCGAGTTGAAGCCGCCCCAAGAGATTCCCCACATGCCCACGGCGCCCGAGCACCACGGCTGCCGCGCGATCCATGCGATCGCCTCGACGCAATCCGCCTGCTCTTGCGGCGAATATTCGTCGTCGAACAGCCCCTCGCTGTCGCCGGAGCCGCGGATATCGATCCTAAGGCAGGCATAGCCGTGACCGGCGAAATAATGGTGGTTGATCGCATCGCGTGCGGCCGTGCCGTCGCCGCGCCGGTAGGGCAGGTACTCGATGATCGCGGGGACCGGATTCGCTTCTGCGTCCTCCGGCAGCCAGAGCCGTGCCGCAAGCCGGCAGCCGTCCGACATCGGGATCCAGAGCGTCTCGATTTCGCGGAGCCGCCGGGGCAGCCGCTTCACGATTTTCAAATGCGACTCCTCATAGTTTTGCAGCGGCGCGCTCGACGGGCATCGAAGAGAGCGGCAGACGTAATGGACCCAGAATCGCTGGGCGAGAAGTCCCATCCGGCGAGCTTCGATCATCTGCCGCGTGGTGCGGGCGCTGAGGGTTGAGTATGACGGCGAGCCCGTCTCGGCAGTGGCGCCCCACGTGGGTTGGTCATTGGCGCTTGGCGCACTCATGCGCCTCGGCTGGAAATCGGAGCGCACGGGCTCCGCCATGCGCCGCCGACGTTGGCGAGCCGGAGAGCCGGCTCGCCTCCATCGAGGCGCTTCCCTGGGGAGATCCGGTGAGCGGAGAACCGTAGTGCCGAAGATTGGAACAGGAATGGCCGCGATGGACGGCGCGAGCTTGCCGGTCTCATGTTCGCTTTTGTCACTGGCGAAGAGCGGACGCCGCGACCGACCGACCAACTGCCTGTTAATGGGGCGCTATTTGCCTTGGCGGCCGGGGACTTTCGGTTTCTAAAGTGACGATCTTATACTGATTAATAAATGCCAGCACCTCATCCGGCAATGAATGGATGCCTCCATCTCCGTCGGTCAGGCAGGCGTCGCGAACCAACCGGACTTGTGCCGCCGGCGGAACGAAATGCCAGCCCGTTACGAGAGCACTGAGCAATCGCAGGGCCACCGCCTTGTCGCCCTCTGCGACGACCAATGCATCATAGTAGCTGCGCATCCCGGATCCTCCGCTGAATACATGGGGACGCAAGCCGGGAAGCGCTATGCAAATCTCACGTCAAGGACGCTGGATTCCAGCATTACGCTCCCCGGCCAATCCGTGGTGGTCCAGGAGTTCGCAGAGATGGAACGGTTCGCTGGCGAGGCCGTTGTGTCGCCGGATTGAAACCATGGAGGGACAATTGGGTAGAGGCATCCTTCTTTGGCTGCTCGGGTTTTAGCGTTGCCCCGGAAGCGGCGCCGGTCGCCTATGTTCGCACCTTGGTTCAATCTGGCAATGCTCGGCGCCAAGTCGCAACAGGTCGTCGGGCTTCGCGTTATGACGCTCGCTCTTGGCGGATCGAAAGCGAGTGACGAGGCAAATCGCATGGTGAGCGAGAAGATGGCTGCGGCCATTCACGCAACCGGTCGCCTGATGATGGGTGCATCCCCCGACAGTGTCGTAAGCGGCTATCGCAGAAAGGTCCGAGCCAACTCACGCCGCCTGCTGAAAGGCTAGCGACACGCTGAGATCGACCTAACCCGCGCCCGTGGCGGGGCGCCGTCAACTATCCCTCGAGAACACCCTCAAACGGCTACAGTGCCTTCGGACCGTTCACGCCGTGGTTTGCGTCACTCACGAACCCGTATTCGGCGTTCGGGTCCGGGTGATGGGCCCGGCGTCCGAAGTCGTGGCGGCCGCTCGGATCCTCGCGCTCCTCCCATTCCGACCGTTCGGAACCCGTCTCCGTCAAGTGCTTAAAGCGCGCGCGATCGCCAAGCAGGCCATCCCGCAGCCAGTCCAAGAGTCGCATGGCGGCTCCCTCCCCGTGTCGACATGTTTCTGCAACGTCGGCATGCCGCAATGCGTTTCACAGGCACTTCTGTTCCGTGATGCCCGGTTAACGAGTCGTTGTCCGGGAGGCTCGTGGCGGCGCAGTTCGGCTGCTAGGCTCGCGGCTTGTTTCGATCAAGGGGGCAAGCGAGATGATCCGCCACACCGTCGTCTTCCGGCTCAAGCACCGACAAGGCTCGGCGAAGGAAAAGGCGTTCCTCAACGCGGCGGACGTGCTGGCGAAAATTCCCGGCGGCAAGAAATTCGAGAGGCTCAGACAGGTGAGCAAGAAGACCGGCTTTGCCTTCGGCTTATCAATGGAGTTTTCCGATCAATCCGCCTATCGGCGCTACAACGAGCACCCTGAGCATGTCCGCTTCGTGAACGAGCGCTGGATGCCAGAGGTCGAAGAATTCCTGGAGATCGACTACGAGCGCTTGTGAAGGGACCGCAGCCCCCTTCGGAGGCCTCCGCGGTCAGGCCGCGTGGCGGGCGGCCTGAGCGCCGGCCGCCAGGCTTCTCTCGAGCTCACCTCGGACGCCGGCGCGGCAGGCCAGCTCGTAAGCTGCGAGCAAATTGGCTGGCACCGAAGCGCCGCGTAGCGTGTCCACCGCGGCCGAAATCTCCCGCAGCACGATCTTGGCCATCTGGCGCTTCAGGTCGTTGGCTGCGCCTGCCCGGCGGCTGGCAAGCACCAGCGCCGCGGCGAGGTCTTCGCCGTATTCGCGGCC
>CAYTTC010000115.1:0-8892 GCA_964440525.1 uncultured Propylenella sp.
GCCCACATCTCGATCTCGACGCGGTAGCCGTCGAGCAGGACTGCCTGGACGGCGGTTCGCACCGGCAGGGGGGCGGGCATACTTTTCTCGTAGACGGTATTGAAGCGCGACCATTCGGAGAGGTCGGCCAGGTAGACGTTGACCTTGAAGACGTCGCGGAAATCGCATCCGGCGCTCGCGAGCTGGCGCCGGCAATTGGCGAGGGTCGCCTCGGTCTGCTCCTCCATCGTGGTGCCGATGACATTTCCTTCGAGATCGACGGCGACCTGTCCGGAGAGTACGACAAGGCGCTGGGCGTTGATCTCGAGAACCGGCGAGTAGGGGCCAGCCGTGACGTGCTGCACGGCGCCCCGGGGCAGTCGCTTCAGCGGATGATCGTCGTTTAGCATGTAGGTCTGCCTCCCCTGTCAGCCTTTCACGGCGCCTCGGACGAGGTCGGCGAGCACAAATTTCCAGACGAGCGAGACGAGCAGTATCGTGGGCAGAATCGCAATGAGGATGGCCGTGTTCAGGAGACTCCACGAGACGTCCGGATTGCGCGCCAGCGCGGCCATGACGACTGACGCCGGTCGGCTGTCGGCGTCGCCCGAAAGCACCATCGAGAACATGAATTCCGCGTAGGAAAGCATGAAGGCGAAGAGGCCCGTCGCGGCCATCGGCGCCAGCGCCATCGGAACCGCGATCCTCAGGAACGATTGGAACCGTGTGCAGCCATCGATCACCGCCGCCTCGAACAGCTCGTGCGGCATCTTGCGAAAAAACACCGAGAGGATGAGCACCGTGAAGGGAAGCGCCTTGACGGCGTGGATCAGGATGATCGCGAGCTTCGACCCGATCAGTCCGGCTGATTGCAGCATCATATAGATCGGCGTGATCAGCGCGATCGTTGGAACGAGCGGGCTCATGATGAGAAACATGAACGTGATCCGCTTTCCCGGAAAGAGGTAGCGCGCGTAGACGAAGGCGGCTGGCGTTCCGAGGATGAGATTGATGAGGAGCGCCGCGGTTGCGATTTGCGCGGAGTTCCACAGGCTGCGCGGAGCCTGCCGCGCGGCGTCGGATATCATGGTGCGGTTGGCGCCGGATTTGAGATAGGCGGGCGGCAGCTCGCCGGTGAAGATGAAGCGGTAGTTCTCCAGCGTCACCTCGTCGAAGAGGCCGCGGTCGCTGGCAAACATGATCCGGTCGGGGATGACGCTGCCGGCGAGCGCCAGCACGATCGGACCGGCGGTGAAGAGCAGGATGAAGAAGGCCCCGATTGCTGTTCCGACTCCGCTGCCGGTGCGCTCCATGTCACGCATCCTCGAAAAGGTCTGAGGGCAGCGCCTTGGTGATCGCGAGGATGAGCAGCGCCGAGACCAGGACCACGATAAATGCGACAGCCGATCCGGCTCCGAAGTCGTACATCGAAAAACTCTCCTTCCAGATGTGGAAGGAGAGCAGCGTCGTGGCGGTGCCCGGCCCGCCACCCGTCATCGCGTAGACGATGTCGTAGCTCGTGAAGGCGGTAAGGGCGTTGTAGATCAGCAGCACCACAGCTATCGACTTGATGTGCGGGAAAACAACGAAGCGGAAACGCTGCGGGCCCGTGGCGCCGTCGATCCTCGCTGCCTCGGTCAGCTCCGGATTGAGCGTGGAGAGCGCCGCCATCATCAGGACGACGGTGAAGGGGATCTGCGTCCACACATGCGCGACGATCACCGAGAGAAAGGCCAGGTCGGGACTGGTGAGCCAGGGTATCGACGATTCGATCAGCCCAAGCTTGCGCAGGACCGAATTGATGACCCCCCAGCTCGGATGAAAGACCCAGATCCACAGCACGGCGCTGATTGCCCCCGGCAGCACCCAAGGTAGAAGCACGATCGAGCGCAAGGCGCCCACGCCGAAGAATTCGCGATTGAGGAAGATCGCCGTCGCGGTGCCGAGCACGACCACGACCGGAGCGGCGAAAGCGGTGAAGAGGAGCGAGTTCTTGAGCGCAACGCCAAAATACTCGCCGGTGATGACGTTGACGTAGTTGTCCAGCCCGACGAAGTCCTCGCCCGGGAACAGGAGCATCACCTGGTGGAGGCTCGTCCACAGCGCATGGGCGACCGGGAAAATCGTGAAAACCGCGACCGGCACGAGGACCGGCAGCACCCAGAGCCCGGGAAACCGGCTGGTCGTCCACATCGAAACAGGAGTTCTCTTATGCGAGCAATGGGCAGTGGCCGATCCTGGCCACCGCCCTTGTCAAATCAGTTCTTGGCCATCTTGTCGCGGTATTCGTTCCATTTGGCAGCGCCGGCCTTCATGACCTCGTCGACGCTTGCCTCGCCGACCATCGCCTGGGCAAGGAGGGGCCGGAAATACGCCGCCCACACGGAGGTCCATTCCGTCCACATGCCGTTCCTGGCCGTGGCGACCTGCTGCTTGAGCGCGGCGGAATCGATCCACTTGCCCCAGGATTCCTGCACCGCCGGATCATCGAAGAGCGAGAGCTGGCCGAAGCCCAAGCCTTTTTCGACTGCCCAGCGTGTTGCAACTTTATAGGGCTTGCCGGCCATGTAGTTCACGAACTTCCAGGCGGCCTCGGCGCGCGCCGGATCGGCCGCCGCCGTTGCTGAGACCGAGTAGAACTTTGTAAAGCCGAGCGTCGCATGCGCCTCGCCGGGCATCGGAGCAAGTGCGAACTGGCCGGCCAGTGGCTGCTCGGCGGCGTTGTTCATGGCCGCGAGCACGTAATTGTAGACGATGGTGAATGCGTGGTTGCCAGTATTCATCGTCGGGATGACCTTCGATTCGTGCGTCTCCTGCTGCACGAGATCCTTCTTGAAGGCGTCCACCAGCCACTCGAGCTGCTTGTAGGCAGGATTCTCCGGACTATCGAAAGCCGCCTTCTGCTCTGCATCGAACGGGTCGCCGCCGCGTCCGTAGGACTGCGCGATGAAGGCGTCGAAAAAGTTCGGCAGTTCCTGATCGAACTCGTAGACGATCGGATGCTCCATGCCGCCGGCCTTCAGCTTCTCTGCCGCCGCCGTCACCTCTTCCCACGTTGTCGGAACGGCGATCCCGGCGTCCTCCAGAACCTTCTTGTTGTAGATGAAGGAGATGGTGTCGGCGTAATAGGGCAGGCCATAGAGCTTGCCCTTATAGGTCATGTCGCTCAGCGCGAAGCCGGCCATATCGGACTTCAGATCGGTGAGCACATCGGCCGGCGCGACATCGTCGAGCGGCGCCAGGAACCCCGCGGCCGCCCACGCGGGAAGCCAGTCCTGTCCGACATAGGCGACATCCGTCTGCGTGCCGCCGCGGAAGCGGAGCACCATCGAGTCGTGATAATCCTGCCATGTGTAATCGGTGATGTTGACCTTGATGCCGGGGTTTTCCGCCTCGAATTGCCGCGCATTGTCCTCGATCGTGTCGAGCGAGTAGTTCCAGACGACAAATTCCAGCGTAATGTCCTGGGCAATGGCTGCGTGCGCAAAGACCGCGCTTCCGGCCAGTGCGCCTGCGGCGAGGAGCCTGCGAAGTGTCATGTCACTCTCCCTGTTCCTGTTTGCCGCCGCTCGCGGCAAACCTTTCCAGCGGCGGTTTGGTTTGCGCTTGCATCGTTGACGCGCCGCGGATTGTTGGGATTATACGGACTGATTTGAACCATTCGCAACCATTTTGATTGAACTTCCGAGGTGCCCATGCGCTGGGAGGAACTGAGCGTCCCGGATATCGACCGGCTCGACCGCGACCGGACCGTGGTGGTGCTGCCCCTCGGCTCCGTCGAACAACACGGCCGTCACATGCCGGTCGGGACCGACACGATCCTCGCGCATTCGGTGGCGCTTGCAGCGGCGGAGCGCCTTCAGGACCGCGTCGCAGTGCTGCCGCCACCCTGGTACGGATTTTCGGCGCATCACATGCGCTTTCCCGGCACAGTCACGCTGCGAGCCGAGACCATGATGGCGCTGGTGGAGGACATTGCCGCGAGCGTGACCGCGCACGGCTTCCGGCGGCTGCTGATCGTCAACGGGCATGGCGGCAACAACGGCGTTGTCGACGTGCTGGCCTCAAAACTCGGGCATCGCTACTACGGAAAGGCGCGGATCGCCGGCCTGACCTATTTCCAGCTCGCCCGCGCAGCAATCGCAGAGCTTCGCGAATCGCGCCCGGGCGGGATGGGACATGCCTGCGAGTTCGAGACGTCGGTGATGCAGCATGTGCGGCCCGACCTGGTGGCGATCGAGCGCGCGGCGGTCACCTATCCCGATCCCGGCTCCCGCTATCTGTCGACCGATCTTTTGGGAAGCTCGGCGGTGCGTACCTACCATGATTTCGGCGATCTTTCGGAAAGCGGCACGCTCGGCGATCCGTCTCTCGCCACGCCCGAAAAAGGTTTTCGGTTCCACGCCGCGGTTGTCGGCGAGCTCGTCCGCTTCATCGAGGATTTCGCCCAGTGGACAATTCCGCCAAGGCACGCGGAACATGGATGAGCTTCGGGTCGGCGTCATCGGCGTCGGGTGGTTCGGCGAACGCCACGCGCGCGTCTATGCTCAGCTTCCGAATGCCCGGCTTGCCGCGGTTTGCGGCATCGACGCGGCGCGCACCGCGCGGATCGCGGCGGCGACCGGCGCAGAGCCGTATGCCGATCTCGCCGCGCTCCTGTCGCGCTCCGACATCGACGCCGTCAGCATCTGCCTGCCGGATCGTCTGCACCTGGACGCCGCCCTTGCGGCCGTCGCGGCGGGCAAAGCGATCCTCCTCGAGAAACCCCTCGCGCACGACGCCGCGACAGCGCGCCGGATCGTCAACGCGGTCGAAGCGGGCGGAACCCGCCTGATGGTCGGACACATCCTCCGTTTCGATCCGCGCTATGTGCAGGTCTACGAAGCCGCGGCGCCGGAAAAGCTCGGGGAGCCGATCCATGTCAGAGCCAAACGCCACGGCGTGCGGTCGACCGCGAGGCGGCTCGGCGGGGCGACATCGATCCTGTTCTACATGGGCGTGCACGACGTCGACGCGATGCAATGGATCGCCCGCTCGCGCGTCTCCCGCGTCTATGCGCAGAAGCGCCAGGTTCTTGGCGCCGGCAACGAGGACGCGCTCTACGCCGTCGTCAATTTCGAGAACGGCGCGGTCGGCAGCCTCGACTTGAGCTGGGCCTGGCCGGACGGACTGATGAATGGCTACCGCGCTACGCTTGAAATAGTCGGCACGCGTTCTGCCGCCTATCTCGACTGTGCCGACCAGGGTTTTTACATCGTCGGCGACGAGAAAACCGCTGGCGGCGACACGCATCTCTGGCCGGAGATCAACGGCCGCATCGTCGGCGACCTCGCAGACGAGATATCGCATTTCGTCGAAGCGACGCGGACCGGCAGACCCTACGTGCAGCATCATCGCGAAGCGTTCGACGCAATCCCGGTGCTGGATGCGCTGGCCGAATCCGCCGAGACCAGCGTCCCCATCGATGTCAGGCGCTGATTGGTCCGAAATGGTTGACTTTTGCCCCGCTCACGCGCTTTTTCCCGAATCGACACGGGTTTCTTGGGATTCGACCATGCCGCCGAAGTCCGCCAGCGACGCGCTGACCGCCATCTCCACCCATGATCGGGCAACGCCGTCGCTGGTCTACCGGTCGCTCCTGCAAAGCATCCACAATGGCCACATGGTGCCCGGCGCCAGGCTGCCGAACGAGCGCGACCTCGCGCGGCGATTGAACACGAGCCGCACCGCCGTGCGCTCGGCGCTCGCTATGATGGAGAGGCAGGGCCTGATTCATCGAAGGGTCGGCAGCGGCACGTTCCTCGCCGACGATGCAGACAGCATCTTCGGCAGGATGGATCAAACGAGCATCGGCACCCACAACGGCGTGCCGAGTTTCGTGGAGATCGTCGAGGGGCGGCTCTTGTTCGAGCCCGCGATGATGGATCTGGTGGTCAACCGCGTCGACGACGAAGAAGTCGAAGCCATGCGGGAGATTCTTCGCGAAATCCTGGCCGCTCCGACGTGGCATGACTTCAAGGAGCACATCTATGCTCTGCACGCGCAGATTTTTGCCGCCACGAAGAACAAATTCCTGATGCAGATCATGGAGAGCATTCTGGCGGACCGGCGCGCAGTGCTGTTCGACGGCAAGGATACCGACAAGCCGACGCCGCGGCCGGTTCGCGAGCAGACGCACAAGGAGCTCACAGCCATCGTCGCGGCGATATCGGAGCGCAATGCGAAAAGGGCGGAGGCGCTGATCTCCGATCATTTGATGCGCACGCTCGCGACGATAAACATTTGGCAGTAATGCCTTCGTGCCTGTCGATTCCGCGAGCTGCTTGCGGTCAGCGGCGGTCGAGCCGAATTCGGCGATCACGCCGTCGCCCATTAGCTTGACGATGCGGCCCCTTCCCTGTGCCTGGCGAGCAGCGGATCGATCGCCTCGGCGCGCAATTTGCGGATCGCGGTCAGCGTGCCAGCCTCGTCCTTCTCGACGAGCCGGGAGTAGCCCACGACGTCGACGCCAGAATCGCCGCCAACCGCCGCTCGGTTCGAAACGGCCTCCACCGCTCGCCAAGTCGGGCTTGCAATTCGGCCTCGGCGCGCTTCGCTTCCGTCAGAAGGAGGTCGAAGGGCTCGATCCCAGCGAGCCTCAGCACGCGCCCGTCGTCGAGCCGGATCGAGCGGGCATCGAAAACTTTGGCAACTCCGGCTTCGACCGTCGCACCGAGACAGGTGGCTTGAGGGAGCGCCGAATCCGGGTGCGCAACAGCCACGGCCGCTCCGCCGGCGATCAGAAAAGCCACGATCCGCCGTCGTCCGATCGCCAAAGCGGCCCCCAGTGCCCAAGCCGAATCCTAGCTTGCCTCTTGCGTCGGGCGAAAGGGCTGCACTAAGTACCCGAACGCTGCTGCGTCGCGGACCCCGTAGCTCAGTAGGATAGAGCATCAGATTCCTAATCTGAGGGTCGCTGGTTCGAATCCAGTCGGGGTCGCCAATTACATCAATGACTTAGCGCGGTTTGCCGGATCGAAAAATAGGCGCAAAGACGCAACACTTGGCAACACGATCCGGCCACGGCGTCGGCGTGGAGGAAGCTGGCGGCCGATTGTGGTGCCAGCATTCCCTATTGGCTCAGGACGCCCGCCACGCGATCCGGCATTCGGGCGTAAATGCACCAAGGCTGCCGCAGGTCTCGCTAGAGGGTCCCAACAGGCATACCGTGATCTATGCCGTCCCTCAAAGCGCAGCTGGACCAGGCTCGCGAGCACGTGGGTGGTGGGCGGCAGAAGGCGGCGTGAAGCCTCTGTCCGCTTGGGGAGGACTCTACAAATGAAATATGTCGACGTGGATTTCCATTTTGAGAATATTCACGCCGCAAGCTTCAGTGAGGACGGAAAACATCTGATACTTCAGGTCACAGGGGCAACCGGAATATCGGGGATTTCAATTCCCGCCTCAGAAGTTCCCAGGATCGTCGCGATGTTAATGTCAGTCGCCGGGCAGGCTATGAAAGTCTCCGGCGATAAAATGCTGCGTTCGATGGCAATACGTCAGATCAAGGTACTAAGAACGAAAAAATCTGACAAGGAGTTTCTGTCAGTGTCACTTGGCACAGATACTCCACCCCTGGTGCTGGATATGTCCGAAAAACAACTCGTGGATTTTGCCCGCGGTATTCTTGAAATGAAGGGGCTAATACCATCGCCTCGACGTGGTAGGAGCCAATAACTCTCGGAATTGTATGAATCGCGGTCCGTTTGGCTAAGATTGGCATGACAACCACTCCCATCTCGTGTAGCTAGTTGCTGCACGACGAGCTGTCGTCATCAATGTGGATCGGAGCGCGGTTCGCAGGCCGCGCCGATCACCTGAGCGCCACTCCCGTTCTCTAAGATTTTCCAGCGACCATGTAATCAGTGGGCGGGCTCATACGTGAAGCCACAAGCGGCCATGAATCAGTGTAGACAAACCGGCCGCCGCCACGAACACAAGGGCCAGCCACAGTCCGGTATTTTTGTCGGCTCGCGGCACACCTACCCAATTCCACATCCGGTAAGCCCAAACCAAGCTAATCAAGAACCCCATTATGGAAACGAGCGTCTTCAATTGCTCCGTCTCCGCTGCTGCGAGCGCCGTAAAGAGAAGTGACGTGGGAATTAGGAACATCTGACACACTGCGGTCAATTCGCGATTCATCAGTCAGCCCTCCCTCTGTAAGGGTCTAAGCTTAGCTCAAAGCAGGAGCGCATTGGGTGTGCGCTACCTTAAATTACACTCCACCGCTGCGACAGTAGCGGTCAGATTGAGAGAACGAGCTGAGTAAGAAATTGAGCCATCAAGCGCGGAGCCTACAGGAACCGAGGGGCCGGACCAAATGACACTGAAGGACCAGTTTCCCACAATTCAGGATTTTCTCAAATCCCGCCCCGATGAACTCGGCGTCGCCGTCGTGCTCCTTCTCCAACAAACGTCGAGCCGGTTCAACGTTCACAACTACCCGACGGACATTGCCCATCTGTACGCCGAGCAGGGAACGACTCCGCAGATGGCTGAGGTGTGGATGGAGGGCGTTAACTGGGCGAAGCGCGCGTTGCTGATAATGAATGACCCTACGCAGCCCAGCGCAGCCGGTTGGACCATTCTAACCCGCGAGGGAAGAGCGTTTACACGCGAGAAGCTCAACTTAATCCGCCTTCAGCAATTGCTGCCTGATTTCCTATTGCATCCCATTGTACGAGCGGCCTCGCTCGATATCTTCAACACAGGGAAATATCAGAGTGCTGTCTTTGAGGCGTTCAAGGCTTTCGAAGTCGCCACAAGGGAAGCCGCTGGGCTCGATCCCCACTCCTACGGTGACGCACTTGTGACAGATGGGCTGCTGCCGGTTCGGTTGACACCCGCTTAAGCTAATTTGGCCTTCATTTC
>CAYTTC010000116.1:0-8664 GCA_964440525.1 uncultured Propylenella sp.
TTCCGGTCGGATGAAAGAATTTCGCACTGCTTTCTGAATAGCGAACCAGGTCTTCGTTTTCGGGCAGGTGCGATCTAACGACCTAACGTCCGCTTGGTCAAAAGCGGCCCTGGCAGCTGCGGGAGTGCCGCGCCTAATTCAGACCAAAGCAGTCCTCGCGATAAGTCTTACTCTCTTCAGCCTCCTCCAATGTTGGAAACGTTATTCCGCGTTTCTCGGAGATAACTCGGAGTGTTTCGGTCCTCGTGGGAAACGCCGACTGACGAGATATTCGATCTGGGCTTGTATCTGGCTTGCCACGATGAGGCACAGTAGTTGTTGATTCACGCATCCTAACTGAGCCCGTTCTTGCCTCGGCGATGTCATGAGTCCTGAACGAGGGTCGAAAGCAGCTTGACGGTGCGGTCACGCGCGAATTCGTACGCGGTGCCGTCGCAACAGAGGACTCGTTCTCTAGAAGGCTTGAGGCAGCGCGAACGATGGGAGCTCGGGGAGGCTAGCGATAGCGTTACGAACCACCCGTTCGACACGCTCGCGCTCGGCCCCAGCAAGAGGCTTGCGCGGCAATCGAACGAGTTCATTGGTGCCGATTTCGATGGCTTCGGCGAGCTTGATGTTCTGGACCAGATAGGTGGATACGTCGAGGTCGAGCAACGGCCGAAACCATCGGTAGATTTTCAGGGCTTCGGCGCCGCGCCCGGCTTTGATCAGCCGATAAATTGCGACCGTCTCTCTTGGGAAGACGGTGACAAGGCCAGCGATCCAGCCGACCGCCCCGACCGAAAGCGCTTCAAAGGCAAGTAATGTCTCCTTCTGGCGCCTTCCGGAAGTTCCGCACACCGCGGGGGATAACCGCTTATGGTGCCAAACCGGACATGGCTGAACGGTGCAGCGACTTCGCACATTGACCCTGGCTGTGTGAAAACCCTGTGGCCTCGGGAAAGACTAGAATGACTTTTCTCAGGTCGATCGAACTCGACCGCGCGTTAGAATTCTCAGGGGCCTATTCGCGATCAGAAGGAAGATCCATTCTATCGGTTCTCCGCGCCGCCGAGTTTTCACACGACCAAGACCCATAGCGGACATTCTGAATGTCCAGCTCCGCTGGATGATTGCTATCCGGTCGGGATGAGGTTAGCTGCGCTTTCAGCCTCGGCCCGCCGTTCCGGTTCGCAAGCGAAGTCCGCAGCGCGGCTGCCAGCGTTGCCCATGAGGATCCAGCTCTCACCATGAGTGTCGCGTCGGCGATTGTAGCGCTCGCTAAGAGGAAAGATGGTCAATCGGGTCTCAAGCCTCTGAAGCAACCGTTTCCGTAGGAGAGGGCGCTGCGCATCCAAGCTCACAGGCTTAAGGTAAGGATCACAGTATCTCGCCGCATGGACCATCGTCCTGCCACGGTTGCCACAGCAATCGATCGATCACGAAAATCACTCCGTTCTCGGCGAACAGGTACTCGGTCACAACCGCCTCTGGTCCCACTCTTATCCCAGACCCAAGGCGATAGACCGGCAAACAGGAGTTCGCACTGGTATTGAGCTTAGCTTCCCTTTCTATTTCATCTGGAGAAAGACGTACTCCGAATAAGGAATGAAAGGACATTAGATCAAATAGACGCTCCTTATTAGACTTTGTAACCAGAACTTTTTCGAGAAGAAATGCCGATCCTTCGTCCTTCATCGCCTTGTCAGGCACAACAAAGAGGGTGACGGCATCCTCAGCTGCAATCCTATCCCAAAGACCGGATTTCTTAAGAGCGTTGGTAAAGATGCTGAACTCAGTCTTGGATTCGAGCACCGCGTTGACGGATAATGCGGCAGTCGGTTGAGGCTCGTACGCAACGCTGGTCAAAGGGCTGAGCGAAAGGCTCTTGCCCAGCAGCGGTACAAATTCTCCGCCATGCACAGTTGCGGCGGCAGAGATGAAGATCAGGGTCAATGTTGAAGCCAGCATCTTCATAATCTTTCCCCTTCAAACTGCGGTCGACCTTGCCTAGAGGCCGAAGTTGCACGGCTGCACACTAGCGGAACACCGGGCAGTCCCTATGTGAAGGACGCCACATATGTGGCAATCTATTTGATGCTGGTTCGTACTCCGCGATCCTCGGGGCTCTTTCGGTTCCTTGTGTGGTGTGGGCGGCGGCCGATCATGCGAGCGAACTCGAGTTGAAGCGCTTGGTTTGCAGGGCAGGCGGAGGCATGATTCGACTGACCTGTTTGGGGTGCGGGACATGGTCGAGCGGTCACATGGCGCCGATAAGCGCGGGATCCTTGCTTCGCACGAGTTTTTTGAGGGTCTGCCGGTCGCGATTCTTGACCGCCTCGCGGCGACGAGTCGAACGATCCACTACCCAGCCGGAACACGCATTTTCGCTAAGGGAGACGATGGGCTTGGGCTACTTGCTGTAATATCCGGGAGTGTGAAGATCAGCGCCACGGCTGAGGATGGCCGGGAGATCGTGCTGAACCGGATCGGAAAGGGCGAAGTGTTCGGAGAAATCGCACTCCTCGATGGTCTACCGCGCACGGCAGATGCGTCCGCGCTCGCGGCATGCAGCCTTCTTGTGCTCGACCGGCGCAGTTTTTTGCCGCTGCTTGTTGAAGAGCCCGCGATCGCCGTGAGACTGCTTGAGGTGGTCAGTCGACGTCTTCGGCGCACGAGCGAGCAAGTGGAGTCCTTGACATTCGAGGCTCCAGGAGTTCGTCTCGCAAAGGCGCTTTTCCGACTGGCTGGAATTCAGGGTGCCGGCGCCACGCCGCAGCCGCGAGTGGCGATAACGCAGCGGGAGCTTGGCCAGATCATAGGGCTTTCGCGAGAGAGCACGAATAAGTACCTCCGCGAATGGGAGGTAGCCGGCCTCATCACACTTGAGAAAGGCGCCTGCGTCATCCGCGATCCCATCGCGCTTCGCCGTAGGGAAAACTTGGCGCGGTGAACGCCCGTGGGAATCGCAATAGTCTGGCTGGTCGTCTCGGCGATGTGATCATCGAGGGCGAGGACATCCAGGGCAAACGGCGTCAACATTGCCGACCGCCTACGGGAGCAGCCACACAGCCGCGCCTTCTATTCTGAGCCGCTGTCCCGTTACCCTCCGTCTCCGCTGCCGGCGAGCGTCCACAGCGCCGCAAGATCACGCAGCACGAGACTACCGCCGCGCTTCTCGATGAGCTGCCGCTTCGCAAGCGCGCTCATCTCGCGCGAGACCGCTTCCCTGTGTGTGCTGATCTTCGCGGCAAGATCGAAATGGGTGGGCGCGGGGGTTATCGACGCCTGGCCCTCGGCCTGTTCGGCATCGTTGGCGAGACGGAGCAGTTCGCGGATCAGCCGCTTGCGGACGACCAGCGTGCTGAACTCGTAGACGCGGTCCGTCAGGCGCCGCACCTGACCCGACAGATACTTGAGGAGCGCCCACGTGAAGGTCGGGTTGCTGCTCACGAGCTCCCGGAAGGCTGCCTCCGTGAGCCGTGCCGCACGCACTGCTTCGAGTGCGACTACCGTCGCCGATCTCGCCCTGCCGTCGATCGCAGCGAGCTCGCCGAAGATGTCGCCGGGCTCGATGTCGCGATAGGCGACGGTTCGTCCGTCCTCGGAAAACAATGTGGCGCGAGCGCGCCCTTCCAGCACGAAGAAGACGTCGCGGCCGCCCTCGTCGTGCGCGATGATCGTTTCGTCCCGCCCGTAGTGGCGTACGGACCAGCGGGCGCCGAGCGCAGCGCGGTCAGCGTCGCTCAGTCCCGATAGAAAAGTCACGGAAGCGGTCATCGCCGTGCATCCCGACGGCCGGGCGCCAAATGCCGGTTCGCCTGTCTATCAGATGCGCCGCCGTGCCCGCCACCAACTGTGGCAATTCCCACAGACCGGCGCGAGCGTCCGGCGGATTGTCGATCCCGCGAACTGCTTCACCAGGGAGTGAGCCATGCGCAAGGAACGCGAAAGCTCCGCCGACCGGATCTGGAAGGAAAAGCTCGACTCATGCGCCTCGCCACAGGAGGCGATCGCCGTGCTGCTGATGATGGCAGTGCTGGTGGTGAGCATGTTGGTCGCCTAGTGACCGACGTGGCTAGACCGGTTCCGTCAGACAGGCGCCGGCATTCCTTCGGATCATGCCGGCGTCGACGCGGAAGCCGACTACGCCTCTGCCCAACACTCAATCTGACCACCTCGAAGGCAGAGACTGTTACTCCGAAAGGCGCCCGCTGCGGTGCGCGAGCATCATCCTGCCCACATACATGGTCGGCGAGCGCTTGCCGGGAAGATTGGCTTCCAGAACAAGTTGCTCGACAAAGCCCTGGTTCATTTCGAATTCGACACATTGATCGAGCTTGTCGACAATCCACAGTTTGTAACCCTCTCGCGACTTCAAATTATAGCCGCAGTCATCCACCGGGATTTTTATAGGGAGTGCCCGAATCAACATGATCTTCGGCTTGGGAAGATCGTAGCAGTGGCCTTCGTATGAGTATCCAACAATAATTCCAGCCGACAAAGGACCATTTTTCCCAAACTCTCCAAGAGACACTGATGTTGATACCACAATAGTCCCGAAAGCCTTCATATCAATTCTGAGTTGATATGCCAGTTTTGTTGGAATATTCCAATCTATGAGACCTGATACAATTCCATGAACAATAGAAGCTAGAGATTGTCCTTTAAGGCTTCGAAGTATTTCTACCCCCCTGCGCGTGTCATCGTTGACGTCCTCTGTACCGTTGCCAGAAAAATGCACGCTGACGCCAGTATCGGCGAGAGTCGTCGGGTGGCCGGAAAAACTCAACCCGCCCTTCGCCTGGATACCGTAAAGCCTGACCTGGGTCGCGTTGTAGGCGTCGTAGGGAAACGTAAGTGTCGGCCGATGGAAATCGTCGCTCATGTGGTCCTCCTCGTATCAGGGCCTCCCGCTATAGGATTTCACGCCAGCGGAAATTCTCCTCGATGTTCGCGACAAGCGTCGGTTCATAGCGTTCGCACACGCCGATCAGGTCGAGCGCCGCGCTTTCGAATGTCAACTGATCCGCATCGAGGTGTTGCCACGCCAGAGCCAGGGCTTTCGCCACATCGTCGCGCGCGGCCGTGAGTGCGCTCTTGAACTGAAACGGTTGCGCGCGAAACGCCTTCGACGTGAAGTCCGAGATGCGCTTCATCGCCGGTTCGTCCAGCTCCCGGATGTCGATACCGAGAAGCCGTTCGTCGGCGAGTCCCTCACTGACAAGCCGCGCGTGATAGTCATCGACAACGGCATCGAAGATCGCCCCCGTGAAAGGACGCGATCTGTCGTGCACCTCGTCGGTGACTTCCGTAAGGCGGCGCGCGTTGCTTGCAAGGCGGACTTGACGGTCGCCCGTCAGTTCGGCGATGCGATTGAGCTCGTTCAGGACAAGCAGGTTGCCGTTGCAATGGCGCAGCAGCCGCTCGATGCCGCTGTCGAAATGAAGGAAGGACAGAAGCGAAATAAGATCGGCGCTCGCCTCATGGAACGGCGCGAAGTCGCCATGGTCGCCGCTGGCGGTCGGCACTCCGAAAAGCGAGAATAGGATTGCGTGACCGATCTCGTGCGCGATGACGTCGAAATTCAGCGCGTAGGGATAGGTTCGACCGTCAGGCCCGCGATCCTCGCCAAGCTCCAGATAGCCATAGCCTGACTGAGCGTTGTCCCATTCGAGCCATGGGATGATCTCAAGCCGCTCGTAGGTTTCGGCAAAATGCCAGACGACGGGGCGGCCGAGATAGCTTTCCCAGATATCGAGCGCGTGTTTATGAATTCACGGCCTAGGTAAGTTTCCCGCGGATCTGCACTCGCTTTGAAGTCGGCGGTCAAGAAAGGGCTTGGCGGATCCGACTAAGAAGCGCAGCGCGGTCATGCCTGCCCTGCAGCGCTGTCTGCATGTCGACCTCGACGAATTTCGCTTCCGTGTGAGGTTGCAGCTGCGCGATCAGATCCATATCGGCCGAAATCACCGTTCCGATCATGAAATAGCCGCCACCAGAAACCGCGTCGCGGTGGAGGACGATCGGCTCGGTTCCGCCGGGCACCTGAACCGAGCCGTAGGGGTAGCAGGCGTCGACGATGTTCGACGGATCGGAGCCGGCCCCGAAGGGTTGCTTGCGCTCGACGAACTTGAACGGAGTGCCAGAGCGAAAGCGGTAGCCGATGCGGTCCGCTTCGGGTGCCACTTTCCAAGTGTCGCTAAAAAAGCTGGTACCCGAGGCCTTCGTGATGCGGTGCCAGTAGAGTCCAGGAAGCATCCGCAGCTCGGCCGGCTTGCCAGGCGACCGACGCAGGTTCGGGGCGACTGTCCGCCCCTCCTTCGCGCCATTCGATGCCCCGAGGGGAAGCTCATCGCCCGCCTGAATCGCCCTGCCCTTGAAGCCGCCGAGCGCGCCGAGCGGATAGGTCGAGCGGCTGCCGAGCACGACGGGGACATCGATGCCGCCCGATATCGCAATGTAAGCGCGGGCGCCCGATTTCAGGAATTCGAACGAGAGCGCCTGGCCGGATTTGACGCGGAACGACGTCCAGGTTTCTCGCGCCGCGCCGTCCACCTTGGGCGTAAGGTCGGCGCCCGTAACGGCCACGATCGCGTCCCTCCTGAATTCCAGCTCCGGCCCCATGAAGACGGCTTCGAGCGTCGCGGCGCCTTCATCGTTACCGACCAGCATGTTGGCGGCGCGAAGCGCCAGCCGGTCCATGCCGCCCGAAATCGGAATGCCGAGATGGTAGTAACCCGGCCGGCCGAGGTCCTGGACGGTCGTGGCTAGCCCGGGCGCAATCACCTTAACCGGCATAGAGCATCCCCTCGAGTTGGCGATTGTAGCCGTCGATATCCTTGTTGAACTCCTCGAGGTCGAAGCTCACCTCGCGGATCAGCGGCGTGAACCGGTTCGCCGCCACGTCGGCGACGGTGGAATCATATTCGGCACGGTCGATCGGCTTCCATTTCACGATGTCGCCCGGCCGGAACAGGATCATGAAGTCACGCAGATAGCTGATCTCCTGGTTTGGGTCGTATATCGGCATCGGGGTGATGCCGAACATCTGGTAACCGCCCGCGCCGCGCACGGAATAGATGCAACCGAAGCAGCCGCCGATGCCGACGGTCAGCTTCGGAGTGTCGGTGCGCGGGCGGAGGTATTTTGGCACCTCGATCTGCCGCTGCCTTTCGACCATCTGATAGAGGAAGGGGAGGCCGGCCACGAAGCCCACCATGGAGACGAACCAGGGGGAGCCGGAATGCGCCTTGATGAAGTCGTCGACCGTCTCGTAGCCGTTGATCCGCGCGGCGTATTCGATGTCGGTCGAACTCGGGTCTTGGTGGCGCTCGCGAAAGCGCATCAGCGTCTCGGTCGTCCACGGATCGCGGTAGAAGACCGGCACCTCGATGATGCGCGTCTTGATAACCGATTCCGCCTTCTCCGAGGAAGCCTCCAGCTTCCTCAACTCGGCCAGCATATCGGCGGGGCTGATCCGGTCCGGGTCGAACTTGATCTGGAATGAAGCGTTGGCGGGGCAGATCTCGGTAACTCCTTTGATGCCGCTCTCGCGCACTGCGTTGGTCATCGAGAGGCTCTTGAAGAACGCCTGCATCGACATCTCTTCGTCGACCTCGACGAAGACGTGCTCGTCACCGCCGAATGAGTAGCGTATGCCCATGCCGTAGCCTTCCCCTGATCAGACGAGCCTTGAGGCGTTGGTCTCCAGCCAGCCCTCGAGCCAACCGGTGTGCACGTTCGCCGCGACGAGATCGCTGTCATTGGCGAGCGCCGCGAAGAGAGGTTTTGTCGTTTTCAGGCCACCGACCTCGATCTCGCGCAACGCACGTTTCAATCGCGCGATGGCGTGTTCGCGGTCCTCGCCCCAGACGACGAGCTTACCGAGCAGCGAATCGTAGAACGGCGGGATCGTGTAGCCCGAGTAAAGCATCGAATCGAAGCGCACCCCCGGGCCGCCCGGTACACGCAAGTCGCCGACGACGCCCGGCCACGGCCGGAAGCCGTTCGCAGGATCCTCGGCGCAGATGCGCACCTCGATCGAATGCCCACGGCTTTTGATGTTTTCCTGCTTCAGCCTGAGCTTTTCACCTCCGGCGATGCGGAGCATCTCCCTAACGAGGTCGATGCCGGTGATCCATTCGGTCACCGGATGCTCGACCTGGATGCGAGTATTCATCTCGAGGAAGAAGAATTCCTTCGTCTTGTCGTCGAAGAGATATTCCAGGGTGCCCGCGCTGCGGTAGGCAACCGAGCGCGCGAGGGCCGCGGCAGAAGCGCAGAGCTTTTCCCGCAGGTCCTCGGTCAAGGCGGGAGAAGGTCCCTCCTCCCACACCTTCTGCCGACGCCGCTGCAGCGAGCATTCGCGCTCGAAGCAGTGGATGACGTCGCTGCCGTCGCCGAGCACCTGCACCTCGATGTGGCGCGCGCGCTCGATCATCCGCTCCAGATAGAGGCCGCCGTCGCCGAAGGCGGCGAGCGCCTCGGCGCTCGCCTGCGGAAAGAGGCGATCGAACTCCGCGACGTCGCGTGCGACGCGGATGCCACGACCGCCGCCGCCGGCCGCGGCCTTGATCATCACCGGGAAGCCGATCCGCTCGACGATCGCGTGCGCCCCTAGAGAGTCATCGATGCGGCCATCGCTGCCGGGCACTGTCGGAACGCCGGCCTTCGTCGCCACCT
>CAYTTC010000117.1:0-8624 GCA_964440525.1 uncultured Propylenella sp.
GGTTGGCCGAAGCCAGCAAAGCGCCCCGGGGCGGGCCGCCGCGCGACCCGTGACCAATGGGAACCGCCGGCGTCGTGCGCAATTGCCCTATGGTGGACCAACCGTTCCGCGAGGGAAATAGGGTCAAATCTCGACCGTATTGCCGAAACTAGGGAGGCTCACGCCTGCAGGATGAACTTGATGCCACGATGGCGATAGCTCTCGATGTTCTTGGCAGCGATTTTCTTGGGGGTGCAGTCGGTCGCGGGCAAGCCTTTGCCTGTCACGACCTGGTGAGGGCGGTCGCAATAGGTTTCCACTCGCGCATTAGCCGGCTTCCTGGGGGAGTGCCGATAAGACAGGGCAACGCCAAGGCCCAGTGCCTCCGATGCGGCGACACGCCGAGGCAACAGACGAGGATGGCGGACAGGCTCAGGCCGGCTTGATTTGAATCAATGTTCCTCGACACGCGGGAGGCCAAGCTCCTAGCTCAACTTACTCGACAGACAGGAGGAATCCAATGAGCAAGCAGCGTTGGCAGGACTGGGCAAATATCTTGCTCGGCGTGTGGATCTTTCTATCTCCATGGGCCATGCAACAAACGATAGCCAGCGATACCGAGCTAGGCGATCTCGCGACGTGGAATCTATGGACGGTTGGCGTGGTTGTCCTGGTTATCGCCGCAATCGCCCTCTACGCGTTCCAGGCGTGGGAGGAATGGACAAACCTTATCCTGGGCGCGTGGTTGCTGGCGTCGCCTTGGGTGTTGGGCTTCAGCACGTCTGCCGCCTTCATGTGGAACGCCGTGATTATCGGCGCACTCGTCGTGCTCTTTGCCGGGTGGGCCCTCTACGACGAGCAAGGTCCCAAACAGTTGGCGAAATGATCACCCCAATGCCGCCGGCAGGGCGACAAGCGTCGCCCTGCCGGCGGACGGCCGAAGGCTACGAGATCGAAAGCCTCGATCCTGCGCCGAAGAATCACGACGGTGCAGCGGAAAGAGACCGACAGAATCTCGTGAATAGCGCGGCTAAGCAGCGGCGGGAACGGCCGGTTCCTCTGCTTCCAGCAAACTGTTCCGCAGCCCTAAGGCAGCGCCGCTGGTCGCGAAACCATCGCCTTTGCTTGGCGGCTTCTGGCGCACATGTGGTTCAACCTAGCGGCCGCACAGGGTGATGAGATTGCCGCCGAGGCGCAGCGCATGGCGCGGGAGTGGAAGCCGACAACGCGGCCGTGAGCCCGGATGAGAGAGGCCCCGGCCGAATAGGAGTACGACCGGGCCCCAAGGGCGTAAAGGTCCGAGCATCATCTTGTTCGACTCGATCGGAGCCTTGCTGATGCCGTCACCCGCCCGACCTCGGCGAGTAGCGCGTGCAACGAGGCGAACCGGCCGGATAGGTACATTGCTTCCCCGCCGGGTTCGCCGGCGAGGCGAAAAGAAGTCCATAGGGCGCGCTATGTGAGAGCCGGGCGAGCAACCGCTGCCAGAGAGGCATGCCGCAGGAGCACCTTCTGCCCGTCCTCGCGCACCCCGATCACCACGAGGAGCGCGATCGACGTTGCCTTTCTGTCCAGGCGGACGCGCGCGATCCTGCCGTCGAGGATCAATCGCACGATCGGCTCGTTGGCCAGCGATCGGGCTCCCGAGAACTCTCTTTTGGTTGTCGCAATCCGTCAGAAGCATGCCCGGCTGCTCGTGCCACGCGCCATATGCTTCCATGACATGGCAAGACTGGATCATGAGGCCGACGTCTCGGGAGGATCAGAAAGCAGCTGAACAGAACGCGCAAGGCCACCGGCAGAGTGCGAAGTGAGATCATCGGACCGGTCTCCACAGGCTCTCGCTGCCGTGCCGGCAACTCGCTGCCGCGCGGCCAAGTCGCAACAGTCGGAAATTCAACGACGTCAGAGGGCTCCAAATTCCTGGTTGCACTACGCGGCCCGGCCGCGCGCCGGACCTGATGCCTTCACGATTCTGCGCCCGATTCCATTTTATCGCGTATCGATTGTCACCGAAGCAACTCGCATGCGTCAACCGACGCGGCGCCCCCGAATAGCCGGGTCGAGCCTGAGGTTTGCTGCTTGCAGCGCTGCCGATCTCGTTTCATTCATGGCTGCTGTCTCGACGGGCCTTTGTCGCGAGGCCGGGTCTGCGCCCATTCGGCGGGTGATCGCCGTCGTGCAGTCGGGCTGGGTTCGCCGTCGGACTTCGTCATTTCATCGATCCTCTTACCGTCAGTTGGGTGCCGGCGCTCGGCGCGGCCTGGTATTGGCACCAGACGCACTGGCAGTCGATATGATCGCAACTGCGGTCGCGCAACGACCGGCGATGGAGCCGTGCGATCGGGAACAGAAGCCGGCTCAACATCGAGGGTTGGTAGAGTCGGCGCAGCGACAGGCGAGCATCCCGCCGAGCGAGCCTTCTCAGCGCGAGGCGCCCGCCGGGGTTTCCCACCAGGTCGAAGATGAACCGGTTGACGATGCCGGCTGCGACAAGCGGCAGCAGCTCGCGGCGCCAGAGGCGCGTGTAGTCGCTCCTCTCGATGATGCTCCGCGCCGCGAGCAGACCCGACCGAAGCGCGAAGCGCATGCCGAATCCGGCGAGCGCGTCCTGAAAACCCGCCTGCTCGCCGATCACGGGATGTCCACCCTGCATCGCCGTCCGTGACAGCCGGAAGTTGGCGAAACCGCCGAAGGGCCGGGGATTGCGCATCTCCAGGCCAGCGCGCTCGCTAAAGAAGGCGACCGTCCGCTCGACGTGCTTCGCCTGGCGTTTGAATCCGGTGAACATGCAGCTTGCTACTGTGCCGCGGCCGGCCCGGACCAGAAGGTAGGCGTATCCGCGCGGTGCAAGCCGATCGTCGAGCGCAAGCCAGGCGCCGTCCGGCATCGACGTTTCGAACACGTAACCGACGGCGATGGCATCGGCGAGCCGTGGACCGATCGCCAGCACGGCCTCGCCCCTGATCGCGCCGACGCGGTCCTCGAAGCACACTTCCACGCCGGCCTCGATCGCCTGACGCAATAGATCCCGGTCCAGACAGCCTGCGCCACTGCCGCGCCGAACCAGATAGTAGAGAGGCTGCGCGCTCCGGACCTCGTACCGCCCGCCTCGGGAGTCGTAGACCATGCCGCCGGTGACCGGATGATACTCGAAGGTGGGCTCGATGCCGGCGGCCGCCAATTCGTCGAGCACATTGCGTTCGTCGCTCCAGTTTTCGATGCCCTGGAAATCGCCGTGAAATCGCGCACCGACATCGCGGTGCCATTCCCGGACGACCACGCGCCGGCCGGCACGCGCAAGCGCAATGGCGCAGGCAAGACCGGCTGGTCCTGCCCCCACCACCGTGACAGGCTCGGCCCTCGCGGACCGCGCGCCCGTGCGACTCTCAACCGTGGTCATACCGGACCCATTGTTTCCAGGACGCATGTGCCTCGCGGCCCGCAGAGATCGGCGACTCCGCCCCGGGGGCTAGCAGCCTCGCCGCCGCCGGTGCTGGCCGTGGCCGGCACCGGCCTGCGTGGTCCGAGGTCTCGGCCGTCGCCCGGGCAGCATACGCCTCTGGCGATGCTTCGAAACGCTCGCGGTTTTCTTTTGAGCCGAAGTAGTAGATGCGGCCTCCATGGACCGAGGTGAGCGCTTCGGTCGCTTCCATCGGGAGACCACTCACCGGGTCAACGGCTTCCGAAGACCGCGGCGGCCGCCTCTCCGCTCCGTCCCGGTGGTCGTTGCCACCGTGGCCGTGCCCGCCGTGACCGTGGCCGCCGAGACCGAAGCCTCGATGACCGAAGCCTCCGTGGCCTTCGCAGGAACTCCTAAGAAGGCGACGGCGCCCAAGGCGAGCAGGATCCAAATCCAGTTCTGCGACAGCGATTCCATTTCTGCTTCCTCCAAAAGAAGAGTGCCTCGCGCGGCCATCCTCGGACAGTCCGAACTCGGGGACAATTGCCGGGACGACCGCGGCCAAGGTCTGATCGACTTCCGCCCACTTGACCGCGTGTATTGGGCTACGGCCGTGGGCTGGCGCGCTTTGATGGAAGTCAAAGATTCCGACAGCCCCGGCGCGGACGGCCCGTCGTCAGCGCCGTTGCCCGAGCATCGGTCGACTATTGGGCCCAAAGACATGCGGGCGAAGCTTCGGAAGAGCCTTCGCGATCGGGATAGGCCTCAACGTCGTGTTCGTGACCGTCGAGGCGATCTTCGGATACCTCGGCAATTCCGTGGCGCTGCTCGCCGACGCCGGTCACAATCTTTCCGACGTGCTCGGCCTGGGGATCGCGTGGGCAGCGAGCGCACTCGCCCGTCGGCCGCCGTCAATTCGTTTCACCTACGGCCTTCGCGGCGCGTCGATCCTTGCCGCGCTCTTCAATGCCGTCTTCCTCCTGGTCGCGGTCGGCGCCATCGAGCACAGTCCCGGCAAACGGATCGAGGAACTGACGAGACCGAGACCGGTCGCTGCGCCCATGCAAATCTGCGACGTAGTCATTGCACGCCCAAATGTTCATAGATGAAATCCACCCGAACCAGAGCATTCCGGCCGGGAACGCTGATGTCCACAGCGATGTCATAGCGATCGCTACCGGGCAGGTTGACGAAGCCCCCATACGTCACCGTCCCGGCGATCGTCATCGGCTCGAGTTCCAGGCTGTTTTGCCCAACGTGACCCAGCCCCGACACGGTCGCCGTCACTTTGGCATTCTCAACGCGCGAGCCCGTCGAGGCGTCGAAGACCGCAATGATGATGTGGTACTCGTGCGCGCCGCGCGGGGCGCCGCCATGCATGGTCGCCTCCGGGTGACTCTCGAGGTGCCCACGCACAATTCCCGCCGGCAAGACCCCCAGATAAACGCCTAACCCCTGCGCTACTTTGTAGTTCTCGTCATCCTGGGCCCGCGCCGAACCGGTGATGGCGAAAGCGACAAGAAACGCAGTCGCCAAGACGGCGAGCAGGCGTCCCCACCATTCGAATAGCTTTGCCACCGCTTGTGCTCCCCGGACCTGGTTAGGAAAACGCTGTCGCGGCCGTGTCGAGCCTCGCATGGAAGCATGGTCATTCTCCTTTCGGCTCGGCGGCCTCATTGCGGAGGACCACGTTGAAGGCATCGCCCCGCGCGGAGCCTCAATCCCGGCTTGCCATCGGGGCGCTGCAGCCCGAAGACGCTTGCCGCCCGACCGTTCACCTCGATCGTGCGGCGGACGATGCTGAGCGTCGTGCTGCCGGTGCCGGCCAGTGCAGACCATGTCAACGAGGACTGGAGCGAAAGCGTTGAGTTACCAGCCGCAGCATTCTTCAGGAATTCACGGCGATTCATGGTCGTATTCTTCGGTCAGCGGCTTTGGCACGAGATCCATCGGTTGGACGGCTGAAAGCGATATGGTGCTGAGAACGGATTTCGCATCGGTATGGTCATCTAGACTAAGTACCCACTTTCGGAAATGCCTGATTCAGCGTCGACGCCAGAATGACCAGTCAATGGAGTCACATAGCGGCACACTCGACCTACGCGCGGATTCGTGATTCCAGGTACTAGATCGTCCGAGGCCCGCCGGAGGCGCCGAACAGCCTACCCCAATGCGGGAAGAAAGCGGGCACTCGGGCTGCGTAGCGGTCGTAGGCATCACCAAACTCCTTCCTTACCTCGCGCTCCTCCACGAAGGAAAGCCGCACATACATCCCGACCAGAACCGGGAACATCACCAGCGTCAGCAGCGTTGGCCACTGGACCAGGAAGCCCGCCATCACAAGGACGAAGCCGACATATTGCGGGTGGCGCACATAGTCGTAGGGACTCCCGGTCGCGAGGCCGCCATTGCGCTGCGCCTCGTAGAGCACACGCCAGGCGGCCGAGATCAGGATGAAGCCGCCGCCGATCAGGATGAAACTGAGGACGTGGAACACGCCGAAATGCGGGTTCGCCCGCCAGCCGAACATCATCTCCAGGAAATGGCCGGCATCATGCGAGAACCAGTCAATGCCCGGAAAGCGCGATTGCAGCCAACCGGAGGCGAGATAGATGGTGAGCGGGAAGCCGTACATCTCCGCGAACAGCGCGACCAGAAAGGCGCTGAACGCGCTGAACGAGCGCCAGTCGCGACCCGTCCGCGGCTTGAAAAAGCTGAAAGCGAACAGGATGAAGACCGCCGAATTGATGATGACCAGGCCCCAGAGGCCATAGGCGGGAGATTGCGTGCCCATGATCAAGCACCTCCACCGAAATTCGTGTCAGATCGGGCGGGCAGTTCGGCGCCGCGATGCGCGCCATGACCGCCGTGGCCGCCGTGCCCGCCGTGCATGAACATGTGTGGCAGAGGGCAGGCGAGCAGGATCAGCCAGGGAAGCCAGCCAAGCAGGTGGGCGCGGTGCTCGGTGACAAGAAAGAAGGCGTCGATCGCTAGGAAGGCAATGGCGACGAGCCCGGTCTTCGACTTCCAAAAGCTCGTCTGCTGCCGGCTTCTCTGACGATGACCCGGATGCTCCTGCGTGCCAGGAAGATGGTGAGTGTGGTCGCTCATTGTCCAGTTACTTCGGCCGTCACCGGAAGGCCGTCGCGATCCTGGGTCGACTCCGCGACGCGCGAGCCTCTGCAACAATTCTCCTCGTGCCGGTGCTCGGGGACGTGATCGGCGGCGCCGCCGCAGCAGCCGTTTCCGCTAGGCCCGCAACGTCGATCACCGAAACCGATCCATCCTCGACGTTGGCGACGAAGAGTTCCCGTCCGTCGGGGCTGAGCCGCAGCCCATGAGGGTAGCGGCCAGTCGCGATCGTCTTCACCACTTCGCGTGTGCCTAGATCGATCACGGAAACCGTGTTCGATTCAGAATCCGTCACAAAGACGCGTTTACCCACCGAGATCGGGAATGACATGGGCCGGGTGATGTCCGATGTCGATCGTCGCGACCGGCCCCTGATCGATGGCATCGATCCGCAGGATGGCCAGACGGCCGCCAGGTTCTTCGCCGGCGGTTGCCGACGCATCCCCTCCCATTGCCATCTTGGAATCCGCGGGCTGGCCAGGCATCGTGCCCTCGGCAGCCATGCCGACGCCGACCACAAAGACCAGACCGGCTTCGGCGCTCACGTCGACATTGTGCGGCATGATCGGCAGGCTGATCGATCGCACGTCGCCCGACTGAAGATCGATGCGACTGAGGCTCGCGCCTTCTTCATTCGCGCTGAAAGACCAAACCCTGGCCAAGCGTCGGTTCAGCCGCAACGTTTCGGATAAGACCCGCGCCGACGGCAGCCGCGACGATGAGTCCGACAAGGGCGCGCGAAAGTACCGACGCTGCGCGCTGCGCTCTAAGGATCATTGACATGATGAATCTCCAACAGATTGCGTTTCGACCGGCGCCGCAAGGCGCCGCAGCTCAATCGCTATCCCTGGAGAGTCGGCGGGCGCAGCGGGGGCGCGATCGTTCGGGAGGTCGTGGCAACCGCAAAATCAGGCATCGCTGGCCGACGCAATTGAACGCGATTTCACACCGCAAGTCGCAAAACGCCGTGACAATGCCCTCGCCTGCGATGCTGCATGCGGGTGTTGCTAAGCGGGCGGCGCGGCGAGCACCGGTGAGGCCGCTTTATAGGAGATCAGTTACCGGGGCTCCCCCGGCTGGTGCTGGTTGGCAGCAGCCGGAGAAACGACTGGTAGTTCTCGAGAACATCAGCCTGCTGTCACTGCGCGTTCAGTGCTATGCTCAGTGAGCGGCTGTCTTGCTCTTGGTATGCGCATCTTTGCAGCGGTCGTGCGCGGTTTCCGAAAGCTTCATGGCCTTCTCTGAGCACTCAAGGGCGGCTTTATTGTCACCTTTTTGGTGACATTCTGCCGCCGTCCGATGCATTTTTGCCGCCGATTCATGGGCTTCCGCCGCCTTCGTATGGCTGGTCGCTGGCATGTTGGTCGCTGGCATATTGATACTCCCTCGATCTTTGTTGCTTCGTTAAAGACAAGTGTGTCCGGGTGCGTGCATGCATCCTGCTTGGCAGATACATTACGGAGCAGCGAAGGCTCAGTGCCGCCCGCCTCTGACCAAGTGTCTCTGGCGTCCTAGCCATGACGGTCCTACTTGTGACTCTACAAATCGATACTGCCGCATTGTGGCGCCGCCCGCTTTGATCTCGATCAAGAAAACTCCGGCTGACGATGGTCGTCGTTCGTCACGCGTTGATTGTCTGTGGGAAAATCGCGCCAATACCCAGCGCCGCGTTGGTCCTGGCGATCGAGGCTGCCGGATCGGGCTCGGCCTTCGTGATTGCCCGAACGGCATCCCCGGCGCGTCGTATCTTTCGCCAGACCGGCTTGGCGCGGTAGTCTGGCCCGCCCCCTCACCGGGGGAGAGGTCCCCTTCCGACTACGGTTGAACCCATGATCACCAGACGGCCGGTCAATGAAGCGGAACTGGAGACGCTGCAGCGCGAAACCTTCGACTATTTCGTGCACGAGGCGAACCCCGCCAACGGGCTGATCATCGACAAGACCGCGGCGAACTGGCCCTCCAGCATCGCCGCCACCGGGCTGGCGCTCGCCGCCTATCCGGTCGGTGTCGAGCGCGGATCATCACGCGGAGCGTCGCGGTAGAGCGCACGCTGACCTGATCCTCCCCCATTGAAGTGGTCCGCCCTGATGTATGGCTTTGAGCCAGAAGG
>CAYTTC010000118.1:0-8356 GCA_964440525.1 uncultured Propylenella sp.
CGCTCGGCTGATGGCACGAGCAGTCCAGGCATTTCTGGCGGATCGCCTGCAGGATTGCAGCCTTGGTGGTCATGGACGTCCCGCAGTCCCTGAATTGGAATAGACATCGCCCAAGAGGAGGGGCGGATCGATCAGCCGGCACCCGTCTTTGGCAATGCGCTCCATCAGCGCCTTGACCGAGTTGGAGGTGTCGTGGGTCACCTCGCTCACCATCGTCTCCTTCCACTGGGCCCTTGTCTTCAGCCAGAAGATCGCCGCGGTGATGGTCGGACACCAACATTCTCTGACACGATCGGGCGAGCAACCGGTAGGAGCGCCCATCTCTCTGGTGAACGCGATGAGCGCATCCGAGCGCCTCGCGGAGATTGGCGAAATCCTCGCCGCCGGGCTAATTCGTCTCCAGGCCCGAAAGTCCACTCAATTATCGGGAGCACCTGGAGAAAGTTCGCTTCACAACTCGCCTGCCGAGAGCAGTCATGACGCGAACGTTCTTACTCCTGAGGGGCGCTCATGAGCGACACCGTGCTTGCCCGATTGGCGGCGCTGAAGACCACGCCAACGCTGGGCCTGAAGCAGCAATGGCGGGACCTCTTCGAGAGGGAGCCGCCGCCCTACAATCGAAAGTTCCTAGAAAGCCGGCTGGCCTACCGAATTCAGGAACTTGCTTACGGAGGTCTGAAGCCAGAGACGATCAGGCGCTTGGAGGCGCTGGGCGAGCAGCTCGACAGTGGGAACATCGTGACCCGCAGAACAAGGGGTGACGACCGCCCCATCGCTGGCACTCGCCTGATCCGGGAATGGAACGGCATCGAACACTGCGTGACGGTCCGCAGCGATGACTTCGATTATCAGGGACGCCCTTACAAATCGCTTTCGGCCGTTGCCCGCGCCATCACCGGTACGCGCTGGAACGGCTGGGTATTCTTTGGCTTGAAGAATCAGCGAGCGCGGTCGTGACGCGCCGCAGGGCAGGTGAGGGGGTACGCAGCAGCAGGTCATCCTGAAGCTCCGCTGTGCCGTCTACACGCGAAAGAGCACCGAGGAGGGATTGGGACAGGAGTTCAACAGCCTCGACGCCCAACGCGAGTCTTGCGAGGCCTACGTCGCCAGCCAGAAGCAGGAAGGCTGGGTGCTGGTGCCCGACCGCTATGACGACGGCGGTTTCTCCGGAGGGACGCTTGAGCGCCCCGCCCTGAAAAGACTGCTCGCCGATATCGAGGCGGGCAGGGTGGACGTGATCGTCGTTTACAAGATCGATCGTCTCAGCCGCTCGCTCATGGACTTTGCGAAGCTGGTCGAGGTTTTCGACCGAAAGGGCGTCACCTTCGTCTCGGTCACCCAGTCATTCAACACGACAACGTCGATGGGCCGTCTGACGCTCAATATCCTCCTGTCCTTTGCGCAGTTCGAGCGGGAGGTCATCGGCGAGCGGATCCGGGACAAGTTCGCCGCGTCCCGAGCGAGAGGCATGTGGATGGGAGGCTGGGCACCTCTCGGCTACGACATTAAGGATCGGAAGCTCGTCATCAACGAGGCTGAGGCAGCAAAGGTCCGCTGGATCTTTGAGCGCATCGTGAAGTGTGGTTCAGCGACAATTGTGGTCCGGGAACTAAACGCCACTGGCTTCGTGAACAAATACGACCAGAAGCTCGACAAGGGCCGCATTTACAAACTTCTGAACAATCGCGTCTACATCGGCGACGCCGTTCACAAGGGCACTGCGTATCCCGGTGAGCACGAGGCGATCGTAACCAAGCCTCTTTGGGACAAGGTTCAAGCTATCTTCGCGGAGTCCTCACGCGTCCGAACAGGACGCACCCGAGCACAGACGCCGGCTCTCCTGAAGGGCCTGATCTTCGGTCCGACCGGCGCTGCCATGTCGCCGACCCATACCCGGCGGGGCCAGCGGCTCTACCGATACTATGTCAGCCAGACGATATTGAAGGAGGGACGGGGAGCCTGCCCGGTCGGAAGGGTGTCCGCGGCCGAGATCGAAGCCGCCGTGGTCGAGCAGCTTCGGATTCTGCTTTGCTCACCTGAGATCGTAATGGCCACCTGGCGGGCAGCACGGCAGGCGAATCCTAGTACCTCCGAATGCGAGGTCCGAGAGGCGCTCGGACAGTTCGACCCGCTCTGGGAGGAACTGTTCCCGGCCGAGCAGGGCCGCATCGTCCAGCTCCTCGTCGAACGGATCGATGTCGGCGTCGACAGCCTGCAGATCCGGCTACGGGCAGACGGGCTGGCTCATCTCTACGAAGAATTCGCTGCACCAGTCGAAACCCGGACAGCCGCATGAGCGGCGATGTGCAGCTCTCCGCCGACGCTCGCACTGTCATTGTTCGCGTTCCGCTGCGTGTTCGCAGGCGCGGCGGCAGAAAGCTGATGATTGCTTCGGACCGACCTGTAGCCAAGCCGTCGAGGAGCAAGATCGACGATGCCGTCCTCAAGGCTCTCGGGCGCGCCTATCGGTGGAAGCGGCTCCTGGAATCAGGAGAGTTTGCTTCGATTGGCGACTTGGCGGCAGCCGAAAAAATCAACCACTCCTACATCCGTCGTATTCTGCGACTGATGCTGCTGTCGCCCGCGATCATCGAGAAGATCCTCGATTGCACACAGCCGAGAGAACTGCAGCTAGAGGAGCTGTTGAAGCCCTTTCCAGATGAATGGGAAGCGCAGGGAAGATCCTAGACGAGCCGCCTTGGCGATGTGCGCGTGAGCCTCGTCGATAGTGACAGCAGACGGACTTGCATTGAGCACGGCAGCGCGCAGCGAATCGAATGCCTCTTTACTAGGGGCGCGGCTTTGCACCGGCGCCACGTGGAGCAGGGCTGCCTTCATGCCAGCGCCGTCGACGAAGTTGATGAATGCTCTACCGGCAGTCAGGTTGCGCAGCGTCTGCGCTGCAAAATAGAGGACGTTGTCCTTGCTGTGGAAAGAGCTCGGTAGGTCCTGGTAGATGGGCTTGAAGCTCTCCTGTGTGCCGGAGGTCTCCGCCCTCCCATGAGTTTCGGCACGCCCGATTGAAGTGGCCCTATGCTTGCCGCGCGTAACGGCTTCCCCCACGCCTCCCCTGTGGTCACGGCGTGCATCGAACTCTCGCCATGCGCCGAACCGTTCGTGCGTCCGGCGGCGTTACTTCCGCCGCGCGCTTGCGAATGATTGGTCATCGCACTCGCGCCCTGGGAGATGCCCACGACACTCGGGGTGCCAAGCCAACCGGTCGCGGGCGTCATCGACTCGGCCGAGCTTACGCCGCTGCCGATACTTGACGAGCTCGCCCAAGACGATCCGGCCGCCTCACTCACAACGACCATCTCCAGCCCGCCTTCGAGGTCGCGAAACACGTCGCCGGGCTTCAGGCAGCGCTGCACTGCCGCCGGCACGGCGCCATTTCTAACCGATGCTATAAGCCCGCCCTGACACAATTCGCTCAAGCGGTTCGTCGCCAGCGGAACGAAGAACCCATCCGGATACTGGTAGAGGTACGATAGAAAATCAGCGTCGTTCGCCGAATCCTTGATCGAGCTCCAGAAAATTGCTTCTCGGTCGCCTAGCGGCCCTCCATTTGGATCGGCGTTGACGACAACGAGAGGACTGAGAAGATCGTCGCGCGCTTCGGGACGTTGGGCGCCGGCGGTCGCGTCGATGACGGTCCGGCGCACTTCGCGAAAGGCGTCGTCCAACCTCATCCCCGGAGTTGGCATGTGCGCGGCGAAAGCGCGCGCGAAGGGGCTCCCGACGCCGGCGTCTCCGTCATCCGCCACATCGCCGGGCCTCGTGGAAAGGCCGACAAATAGGCTCTCTGCGGTCAGGTCCGCTATTCGTGCCAGGCTGCGGCCCCGACCGCCGCCCCGCGTTAGGCGCGGATCGTTGCGGCAGGCATCAACGAAGACAAGCAACACCTTGGCGACAGATTTTCACGATCGTCCCATTCGGGAGAACGCGGTAGTCGCTTTCGAAGAGCTGCGGCGTCGGTGTCATCGGGGCAAGAGCTGGTGGCTGTGCAGGCGAGATTCGCCAACTCGCCATCACCTTTTCGAAGACCTTGTCGCCGGGGATGCCCTTTTCGAAGGTGATCAAGGCGCGGGTCTGATCGCTGAAGAGTATCGGGATGTCGAACCAGGAGCCCTCGCGCAGAAGCTGAACGTTCCGCACGACCTCTTCGTCGTCGTCCGAGAGCGCAATCCAGAAGAGCTCGTTGGTGACCGACACCGCGGCCCCGGCGACGGGTTGGCCTCGCTGCTGTTCCGTCTGCTTAACTACAAGCGATGGAATGCTTTGAATCGGGAATTCGGTAAGCCTTCCCGAGAACTGGACTTCGACAAGATGGCTTGCCGGCAGCGTCGTGTCTTGGTTCTTGAAGATAGCGACGGTGACGATCACCTTGCGGTCGGCGAGCACGATTGTCGCGTGGACTGCGGGACGGCCGTCTCTGCTTATCTCGGCCCAGGTTGCTGTTCCTTCGCTCGCTTGGCCGGGTTGGCCCTCCAACCCTTGATAGTAGTAGATCGCCCGCTGCTTGCCTGATGCAGTGGCGCCGGCCCCACTCGAAGAGGGATCAGATTCCGTTGCCGAGGGCCCAACTTCAGACCCTGCGACGTACAGACCCTCATCAGACAGTGCGACGGTAGCGATATGCTGGTCATTCGATTCGTAGAGGCTTACACGCACAGGCCGGATCGAGCCGGTCTCGGGATCCGGCGCGAGTGCAATCCGCACCTTCTGCCCGGCGCGGAAGTCGAATGAAAAATTGGCCACAAGCGCAGACTGAATGGCGGCGGCCGCTTCGGAGTCTGCGCCCTCTTCCATTAGGATTCTCCGGAGCGAGGCGCCCTCCGCCACTTCGAGGACCTTATCAACGGTCCTGAAATCAAGCGCCGAAATGCCCTGCATCCTTTGCTGCGTCTGAATCTGCCGCCAGCGCTCAACGTTGCGATTGTGCTCTTCGAGAGTCGTTGAGAAGGCATACCCGCCTGCCCCGTCGGCAACGAAATAGAGATCGTTTGTGCGCGACGGATTGGCGACCGCCTCCAGCGCGCCGCGACCGGGATTTGCGATCGGCGTCGGCGGCAGGCCGGTGATCTGATAGGTGTTGTAGGGCGTCTGCTTTTCGAGGTCGGACTGGTAGATCGGCCGGTCGGGCGGCCTGCCGGCACCGCCGAAGAGCCCGTAAACCACGGTCGGATCGGATTGCAGGCGCATGCCCTCGCGCAGCCGGTTGATGAACACGGCGGCGACCCGCGGCCGCTCGTCTGCGCGCCCCGTCTCCTTCTCGACGATCGACGCGAGCGTGACAAGTTGCTCCGGCGTTTGGATCTGCAGGTCGGGGGCGCGACGCGCCCAGATCTCCTGGACCGCGCGCGTCTCGACGCGCTGCATCTGGTCGATCATTTGCTGGCGCGTGGCGCCGCGTGTGAACTTGTAGGTATCCGGCATCAGCGAGCCTTCCCGGGGGATGCTCGCAATCGATCCGGTCAATGTCTCGTCGGCGTTCAGCCGGTCTACGATCGCCTGGCTGGTGAGGCCTTCCGGGAAGGTGATGGAATGCAGGACCGAGCGCCCCGACAGAAGATCCTCCAGAACCTGTTTCACGCTGGTGTTGGCCTGGAACAGATATTCGCCCGCCTTCAGCTTGTCCTCGGCCTTGTAGGAAAAGCGAACCGCCGTTGTGAAAATCAACGGATCGTCGATCACGTTGTAGCGTTTGAGTTGCCCGGCGATTGAATCGAGATCAGCGCCACTCGCGATGAGCAAGGAAGTTGCTTCCTTCAGCGGGCCAGGCCGAGTGAGGCGTTCGTCATCCAGGTCTGGTACGCTTAGTACGATAAGTGGCAGATCGAGATCGTCGCGCGCTTCCGGACGCTGGGCGCCGCCGGTGTCGTCCATAACCGCCTGACGCACCTTGAGGAAGGCGTCGTCTAATCTCAACCCAGGGGTCGGCATATGTGCGGCGAAGGCGCGGGCAAAGGGGCTGCCGTCGCCCGCATCGCCGTCCTCCGCAACGTCGCCGGCCCGAGTGGAGAGACCAACAAAGAGGCTCTCGGCGCCCAGGTCCGCTATGCGTGCCAGGCTCCGGCCCCGGCCGCCGCCGCGTGATATGCGCGGGTCGTTGCGGCAGGCATCGACGAAGACGAGCGACACCTTGGCGGCGTCGGAAATTGAGGCGACGATCTCGTCCAGCGTAATGCCCCCGGCGCGGATAATTTCGTCAAGTCTGGAGGTCACGTCCGCCGACGTGGACATGAGATAGTTCTGGGCCCCGAGCGGCCCATTGATAGCGAAGCCGTGACCAGCGAAATAGAAAAGGGCAAGATCGGCGCCCTTCGCATCGGCATAGAAGCTGTGAAGGGCGAGGACGAAGGCCTCCAGGTCCGCATCTTTCACCACAGTGACATCAAAGCCCATCCGTTCGAGAGCGGGGCGGACGAGGCCGGCGTCTGCGATCGGGTTCTGCAACGGCGCCTCGTCATAGGCCGCGTTAGCGACGATCAGCGCCACTCGTGTCTCCGCCCGGGCGGCAAAAGCGCCGAGCAGCAAGCCAAGCAGAATGAGAAATCTGTGGAGAGCGCTCATGCTCGGCCAATGCTGTGCATCGGAGCTCAGTTTCGAACGCGGTAATCTGCGCTTGCCAAAGCCCAATCTACAGCCCGATTTCGCTCGTCACCAGTCCAGATTGCAAGGAGCTGCTGCACCAGCGACGTCAAATAGACACTTGGATCAGGCACCAATTCCAGATCGCGGTGCTTGCTGAGCAAATCCTCAAGGGCGACATTGTCCTCGCTGACGATCGCCAGAATCCGGCCTGAACCTGCCTTGGTCGCTTGGAAGACGCAGCCATAGGTCTTGTCCGGGAGGGTCAGGGCCGCGCCAGCTCTGAGCCTGCGTTCTGGAGGGGCACAGATGCTCGGAAAGAGCTGATAAACCTCTCCATCATCTCGCAAGTCCAGCAATACGAGATAGCCGGGTTTCGGGCTGGTAACCCTGACGTGGATGTCATCGCCGAGCGCGACATTTGGGCCCGGGAGAATCTCAAGCGTTACGCCAAGCTTGTTATCGTGGGTGATCAGGTCGTCCAGGGTCGCTGCCCAATCGTCGCCAGCAGCGGGCGGTGCTACGATCGGCGACCCCTCGTTCGGTTCGGGGCTGCCAGTTTCAGGTGTGGCCGCTTCGCCGTACTGTGGCACTTCTGTTTGGGATTCTGCCGTAGCGACGGCCACGGCATCGGCGGTCGTGACAACGTCGTCCCCGCTCGAGTCATGGATAGCGGGCTCCACACGCGTCGCCGCCTCATCGGCAGGAGCAGTTGGTTCCGCGCTGGTGACATTCGCGACGACGACAGTATCCGCATTCTGTCCCCCCCATTTCAGGAGGTTCGTCGCCAACAGGCTGGCCGGCACCTCGAGAGTCGGAGTCATCCCGGTCTCGCAAGCAAATTGCTCGCAATAGTCGACGGCGCGGGTTCGCACATAAGCGAGCAGCTCTGCTGTCGAGATCTTGCCGTTTTGATTGGCGTCGGCGCGCTGATCGATCAGCCCCTCGGCAAAGGCGCCGGTGAAGACGCCGTTGCGAGAGTCGATTGGTGCGCTCACATCTTCCTGGGCGAGCTGTGTCGCCGAGACCGCTGTCCAGACGAACGTGTCGTCGCGACCCTCCATAAATGCCTTGTCGCGTCGGACCCTTTCCAAAATCTGCCCGCTCAAGCCGCGGTTCCTGTGGCCGAAGTCGAGCGAGCGGACAATGCCGTCCCCCTCGCGTCGACGCGGATCCAGGGCGCGGGTGATCGTGCCGGAGTGGCATGAGTCGATGACCACCATGACGTTGCGGCCCGCCAGCTGATCGATGAGCGCCGCAATCTGATCGTCGAGGATCATATTTGCGAAGCCGCCGGCTTCCGGCTGCACGTCGCTCCCCGCGATCGTTTCATCCTCGCCATCCGATTCATCACCATCGAGATCGGCAACGTGATAGCCGTGACCAGAAAAGCTGACGAGAACGCGGTCGCCTGGGTTCGTTCCTGCGATGACCCAGGTCCTGATGCTGGCGATGATGCTCTCCGATGTCGCCTCCTCGTCCAACAGAAGCTTGATTTCGCGCAGATCGAATCCCCAAACCTCCTCCGCAACGCGAGCCATCAGGTGTGCATCGTTTACCGACGCGGTCAGCTGCATGGCTGCTGGAAGATTGGGGTAACGATCGACGCCGACAATCAGCGCCCGATCCTCGGCGGTGGCGGGGCTGCTTGCGGCAAGGGCCAAGGCGAACAGAGCCGGGTTGAGACCGCGGCGGCTTCGCACCCATCGGCTCCTCTGCGTCCATTTTCAGCCAAAGAGCGAGCACCGCGAGGACGGACGGACAC
>CAYTTC010000119.1:0-8284 GCA_964440525.1 uncultured Propylenella sp.
CCCTGAGCTGTTCAAAACCGACTTGCATTACCGGGGGCATCCACACATGAGTTCAGGGCAATCGGGAAGTTGCGGCACTCGTGTTCAATCTGCACTTTTGACATCAGTGATTCATGCCTACTCCCAAGGAGAATCTTATTATGATTTCTCAAAAGCCGATATCGATGCAGTAAACCCGACCGCTCGCGCAAATGCCCTTTGGGGTCTTGATGGTAAGCTTCGGCTTCTTGCCCTCCTCTGTCTTCGCTCGATTGGCGGCCCTCAGTTCCGCCATCAGGCTTTGGTAATCGGGAAACTTGGCTTGGAATCGCGCAGAGGGGATCAGGATCTGCAAACGCCCAGCGACACGTCGCAAAAAGCCAGGCATGCCATTGAACAAGCGGACATCGATGGGGGCATCAATGTCGGACACCTCCACTAAGCTGTTCTTGTTCTCCTCCGAATACTCCCGAACGCGTTCAACCGCTGAATGCGCCCTCCCCGGAGCGGTCCCGACCGATTGCTCTATGGCCCGGATCGAAGGGCCCAATCGCCTCCATTTCTTTGGCAGGCACCCCCACTTTCTCGCCAGTGTACCTGCGACGAATGTCATTGCGAAGAGCTTCGCCCTTCGAGCCGGTGTGCCGGAAGAAACTCTATCCGACCGCATCCGGTGCTTTTCATAGAGACGAAGGATCTCAGCTCGGAGGCCCTTCTCGTCTCGGGCCGCAAAATCGGCGAGATGCTGGACAAAGCGTCGACCAGCAGTTCCGTAGTGTTCGTTCACCAGAGCTCTTAGTTGCTCAATTGCTTCTGCCGTCGAACGGAAGCCCTTCGGCACGTTAGCGAGCACTCCCTCATCGGGAACAGGGATAGTTGCCATGCGCGACGCGAGGGCGGCTTGCACGTGTTCTGTCGCCCTGATCGCGTCTGACATAGCGATATTGCTGGTGCTCATCGTCGCAACACGGACATCATCGGGCATCGCTTCGGGATCCGTCAGGCGCTTTCTGCCGCCGCTTGTGGAATTCTTGAACACCGCCTTCTCGATGGTCTCGCCCCTCTGTTTCTTCGTGTCGCCTGCCAGATTAGTTTCTTCAACGGCCTGCAAACCATCAGCGTATTTGACCTTGGATCGATCGAGAAAACCGATCGTCATGTCCCAGGACTCGGCCCCGCCCGTTTCGCTATCGGGGTCACCCCGCCAGACGGAAGCTGCCCATAGATTCAGAGTGGATTTTCCAGTTTCCGTCTTACCCAGAAGCTCGCACTGGGGATTGCCAATATGGGCTGGCGCAAAACGTAAGAGCGGGCCGATGAAAGCGTAAGACAGGGCGAACACAGGCAGGGGCTGATCTGTGGCCAGGCGTTCGACCTGTCGCAGCCACTCTTTTCTCGACCCTCGACTTGTGGCCTTCCGGTTCGGTTCGAATGCCACAGTGATCTTGGGCACCTTCATTTTTCGTGGTCCGATCATCGTGCCGTCGCCACAGATATAGATCGGTCGGTTACGAAGCCATCCCGGCCGCGGCGCCACCACCGTTGCGCGGTAGGCTGTGTGCTGTTCAATCTCCCTTTTGAATGCGGTTTTGGAAGTCGAAGTCAGGATCTCGATTCCAACTCTCGAAAGGCGGGCAAAAACGACCCATTCATTGAGGTGAACTTCTCGAAGGGAAAACCAACGAGACCGTCTTGAAGAGATTCCATATCGAACATAACCATCTCCAAATTGGTCGCGCACCGCGTCTAATATTTTCGGCTTCAAGGTTTGTGCAGCATCATTGATTTGGTTCATACCTTTTTCTCCTTCCCACCTTCCCACCCGCGCTAAGTCTCAAGTAAAATTACGCAGCTTCGATGTCGCAGTGTTCTACTCTTCGATTTAACAAAACCATTCGCCGACGCCTCTACAGGGCTCGTTTACGCATCTTCAGCAGGAATTTCAAAATTCGAGAAATACAAGATTTGCTAAATATAAAGCGCGCCGTCACGATAGAGGCATTTATTGCAGATCATTACGGTGCTCAGATTTTGACGGTTGAGCCACAACAAATATTGGGTGTGATATGGCTCTCTCACCCGCCGTTTGGTTCGGGTCCGTTTCGGCTGCCCATCGATCATTACGACTGATTTTTCCGGCCAGTAGGCCTGGAATAGATAGGAGAACTGCTGCGGACGGTCCCGGATGCGCTGCCTAACGATCGGGTTCGCTCCGGTCGTCGTTTCTTCGTAGCCCCACCGTCGGTTCAGTCGGTCTTTTAGCGCAGCCGCTTTTTTCGCCGTGGTCAGCAGGTGATAATGGAGCAGGTAGATGCCGCTCGTCGGCTCGAATTCGCCGTGGAGAAATCCGATCAGGAAACCTGGGATTTGATTGATCTTTGCTCGCTCCAGGTGCGTCCGGAATTGCCCTTTGATCGTCTCGGCGGTGACGCCATTAATTTGCGCTGGGGAATAGGCCCAACCGGCGTTGATGACGGTGACGACACGCAATTCGTGATCAGGGATATTGTCCGTCGCCTCCAGGAGAGCGCCGACCGTCGTCAGCCGGACTTCCCGAAAGTACAAGGATGACGTGAGGGTCGGCTGCGGTTCGCCGGTGCTGAGGCCGAGCTCTAATTTCTCGCGTAGCGCCTCGGCCTCCTGCGGGTTGATGGTTGGGAGGCTTGTCTGTGGTTTTGGGCGCTTCTTGCTCTTATTTTTCTGAGAGTTGGCCGCGACCGCCCCCCTGATCAATCGGGCTCGCTTAGTATCCTCCTGTTCGGCGTCGGTGACACTCTCGAAACCGCCTTTGAGACGACCGGTTTGTGGGTCCAGAGTGCCAGGAAGGATCCTGTCGAGCCGAAACTTGGCCGGTAGCCGGTTGGCTTTTGCGCCGGTGGGAGCGGCGCTTGAACGGCCGAGCCTCCCGTTCCGTGTACGATTTCTTCGCATGAAAATCTCGCTGGTGGTGGATGCGTTATTCAATCGTCGGAGCGCAGCGATAAACGTCGCAGCCGTAGGCGCCGGTATCGCCCCCGGGCGGGTAACTCGCCCCCCGTGCTGGCGTTCTGCCGTGAGGAGCTTGAGGAGGGGTTTTTCCAACCCTCCTGCCGCTGCTCGTGAGCCAGAATCGCGCGCGTCAGAATTTCGAAAAGCCGCTGCGGACTGTGATCGCCGGCCTCGGGCTCAGGCATCGCGAGTAACGCTTTGAAAAGCTCTGCATCTATTGGGCGCGTGAAAGTTCGCGACGGCCCTGGACCTTCGAGGGTGACGAGGATCCGATGCTGGAAGGGTGCCGACGGCGTCGGAGCGAGCTGATTCTCACTGATCGCAGAACTTGCATCAGGCGAAGCCTCCGCGCGGCTTGAGGCAGGGGGCGGGGCAGCAACGGTCGACCGGACTTCCGAACGCAGTCCGCGGACGAACGACTTCGCCACCTTCAGGGTGATTCTTGACGTCCGGTCGATGAAATCCGCCGGGGCAATTTCGTGAGCGGCGGCCCAGATCAAAAGATTCGCATATTCCGATGTGGCTTTCTGCTCGACGGGATTTTGCGGCCACGCCACTAGCTGCACGGCGAGCGTTGCTTCGGTACCCTTCTTCGGCCGTCGCTTGCGCCCCTGGAAGGCGGGATGATCGAACACCTCCGCGATCGCAGCCTCACCGCCGCTTTTCAGGCGCAGAAAAGCTGGGTACGAGACGTTGAGCGCTTCGTACATCTTGTTGTTGAAGCTGTAAAAGAGGCTGACCCCGCCATTGAAATTGAAGCACGCCGCGAGATCGGCAGCGGTGTCGCGATCTACTATGGCGCGACTCGCAAATTCCATGACCGCGTCCAGATTTGGAGGCGTCTTCGGCTTCTCCTGCGGAGTCATCTCCGCATGTGGCTGGTGGGGGACATCCGAGCCAGCGGCTATTTCGGTCGAGCCGAAATAAGGACGGATTGCACTTGCCGGTCCAACGACAATGCCGCCCCCATCGATGAGGGCGCGAATATCCGCGACCCGCCAGGCGGTGGTGCGCGGCCCGAGCTTGACGGGCTTTGGATACCGGCCGGATTTAACTCCGGCCCACCACATCGTACGACCGACCGGAATCGGCCCTTCGGGGGCCAGAACCGCAGACAAGCGAACAAAGCCGTCAGCGGGCAGCGGCTTGGCCATCCGGAAGCTCCGTGTTTTGCAGCGGAACTGCCTAGGCCGGACAAATCTCTACGTGGGGGAACCTCCCAAAGCATTTTGGGAAGTGCCCATCTGGCGTCACCTGTTCGATTCCGGTTTCGGATCTTCTACTTCCTTGGGAAGTAATCCTCTTGCCTCTTTAATCCAGTCTCCAATCGGCTTCCTATCTAAACTTAGCGGAATTTGTCCCATATGCCCATGTATTGCACCGACTATGTCACGCTTTTCGAACCTCTTGTCGAAATGCATATGCAGCATTGTCGCAATTATCTTTAACATCGAAAGTCGGCCAGTCGGGTGGACATCCTCTTTGATGAGTTTGTATTTCTTTAGTTCATCATTTAGCTGAGCGATTTTCCTTTGATCTTTCTCGTGTTGATCTTTCCAATCAACGACCGGGCCGACGGCTTCTTTCAGCACAGGTGGGATCTCAATTTCATGGATAAGTGCCCATTCGACGAACTTCCCTGGAATAAGTGGGGCACTGAGCTGGCCAGCTCGCACGGCACGAGAAAGTATTTCGTACCTGGCCGCATATTTCTGAGCAAATGGGGAGTCTTTCTGAGCAAATGGGGAGTCCTCCTCTAGATCCTCTAGATCCTCTAGGTCCGAATAATTGACTAGGCTCGGATCTTTCCCGAAGCTAAGGGCAACAGCTTCGTCGAGGGTCCAAAGTGGCACCAGAGCCCAAGAGCCGAAATCCACGATCGCTTCTGACTTGGAGGGGGCTTGCTCTCTTTCGTCCGCTCTACCCTCTCTGTAACGCGCGGAAAGAGCGTCCTCGGACAATTCCCAGAGCTCAATAGCATAGCGCAACGTCTCACGTGACGACTCATGTTCCTTTCGGCTCAAACCAGAATGTTTTGCCCACTCGGCCGCGGCAACCTCGCGCAGTGCGCTAATAAATTTCTGGATGACCGCCGGATCCTCGTTGTCGCTATCGATGTCGAATTGGTCCTCCAGCTTGTCGTAGGTATCCAAAGCTTCTCGGCTTTGCAGGCTCAATGGTTTGCTCCGGGGATAGCGGCGGAGGAGGAGATCGCAAATTATCAAGGCCCGAGTTCGAGCCTCTTTCTCTTCTCTATCTGAGATCTCTGATGCGTTAGATGTCACTTGAGCCCCCGCGCTTTGGCTGCGCCATTCTTCAAAGGAAATAGCCGGCCGGTGGCGCCTCGACCTTGCCGCTGACGGCATGCGCCTAAGCCGGACTTCCCGCGGCGGATCGATCTGCCCGGCGGCCCCAATCCCAGGACGTCGATTGGAAGCTATACGCCGCCCGGTGATCAGGGCCCATCCGGTTCAGGAAGGCAAGTAGGGCGATTTTGCTCAGAGGCCGGCCGCGCTTGCACCCGCGATCACATTCTGCCGCCTGACCCGGGGCGCGTGAGCACCAAACCCTTCTGGCGGTATCTTTGACGGTTCCTTGGTTTTTCCAAGCTGACGCAGATCAAACTATATCAATAGATAAGCCATCCAATGCGGTGCCGGCCAGGCACCAAATCTCTGACCTCTCCGTGCGTCTGGCTCGACAAGCCGGTGAGCCGCACGTGGAGTCCGAGATTGAAATAGCTTGCCCGACCCTTCGCCGATTGCCGGTGTCAGGAAATGCCCTGCGGTCGAAGTCGTTGTTGGAAATTCCCTTGGACAGTCGTCTTTCCACGCCTAGAGGGTCTTCAAATACTCGACAATCGCCCAGCGCTCCTCTTCGGTGAGCGTGGTGCCGTATTCGTGTCCCCCATTGCCGTTACCATTCGCGTTCGCCGGATCGACGACGAAGCTGCCATTCTTGAACGGTGATTGCTCGGTATCGTAACCAACATTTTTCGGATCGAAAACGCGGCTGCCAACCATGAAGCTCTTCGTCCGGTCCCCGGCTGGCTTCAGCAATTCCCACAAATTGGGCACCGAGCCGTTGTGGAGGTACGGCGCCGTCGCCCAGATGCCGCTTAATACCCTTGACTCATAAGCGGGGCCGGCGACGACGGGCGGGTTGAACATGTTGCTAAGCCGAGCGCTGATGAATGCGTTGATTTTTCTTATCGCATCGAGCTTGGCCCCTAAGGACAGCGGCCGCCCAAACAACGTCTCAAGATTTTCGCCGGGGAAAAGCTCGGCAAAATCCTTCTTAAGCGCGCGAGCGAGTCCATTTTCCCGGAGCTCCGCGGGCGATTGGCCGGGTAGATGCAAGACCTCTTCGATCTGGCTTCCCGCTATCGCGGCGGCAAGAATGTCGGCGGCCCTCGCTGGATTGGCGATCCTGCGCAAGATCGCGGGCGGCGGCATCAGTGCACCCTCGAGGAGCCCGGGATCGGCCATGCGCACCGAATTCAGCACCATCTTCGGGTCGGTACCGACCGCAAGGACGGGAGTAATCCATCGGCCGGGCAAATGTGAATCCTGCTTTGCGTGACAGCTGCTGCAATGATCTTCAAACAGGGGTTTCCCAAGTGTCGCGAGGGAATCGTCAAGCGCAAAAATCTCGCGCGGCCATGGCGGCGCCTGCAATGCTACGATCTTTTCTTCCAGCGTCTGAAGTCCAGCAAGATCTACGGAACTGCTGCTGTAGTCGATTATCGCGGGAGTGATCCGCGTGGGCCGGACTTTTCTATGCGGTGCAAAATCGGCAAAAACGCCAAGCACCTCACCGCTATTACGTGCAAGCGCCTGGATGTAGAGTCCATTGGGCACCCCGCCGTTCCATTGCGTGCGATCCTGCCGCGAGGCGTCCCACAGAAACGGATAGCTGACGGGTGCGTCAGCGATCTTAAAATTACCGGGCACCCCCAGGTCGCGTGCGACGACCCGGTTGAAGATCATGCCAAAGGCATCAAGCCGGCCCGGTCCCCACAGCGGTGTCGCGGGCAAGCTCTTGTCCATGAACTCCTGAAACTGCGCGACCCATTTCTCAAAGGCTTCCTTGGTCTCCGCTGCATTCGCTGTCGTGTGGTCTTCGGCGAGGACCGCTTTGGAGAATTTATCGAACCGGTCGGACTGCGTTAGCGTTGCGTCGGCCGCCGCAAGAAGATCAACGAGAAATTGTTGGGCATCCGCGTTGCTGGGAGCGCCATCGATGCGCAAGGCATGGGTCGACCCTTCCAAAGTGTACTCCATCTGCCCGGTGTGGCAGGCCGCACAGGTCAATCCCATCTGTCCGGACGCCGGATCACCATCGATGACGAAGCCGACAGGCAGACCCTCCGGATTGCTGACGGAGACATCGTTCGGCAAATACCCGTATCGCTGCAGCATGTCGGCTACGAACGGCTCGTCGACGTCCACCCGCCTCAGCGCTTTGAACCAGACATAGGGCATAATGTGCGAGCCCTGGCTGGTGGTATAGAATATGTCACGGTCGGCGACCGACCAGCCTTGCGCGGCATACGTCACATCAGCCACAGCGCTGACTGGATTTTGCTGCGCCCGTCCTTCTTCAAATACAAATGCGAGCGTGAAAACCGAGAGCGCAAGAACCGAAAACGCAAGAATTGAGTGCCCGACGATGCGAATGCTCTTTCTACTCATGTCATGTCTTTCGTTTTCTAGGATCGCCCAATCTGACGACATCGCATTCTCTGTCATTCGGCTGGGGTGCACCCCTTTCGCCATCGCAGAGCAAACATGCTGGGATTCCAAGATGCGCCGCAACATACAGTTGCATATTTTTAGGCGTGAGAAAACCAGAAAATCCCTTCAACCGAACTCGGACTGTTCGAGCCTCGTACGTCGCGTCGCGCCCCTGGCTTGCATCAACTGTTGCCTTCGTAGGCGTGCTGGTTCTAGGGACACACCCGGTTTCGTTCTTCGAGCCCGGGCTTGATGAGCCGCATTGATCGACAACCCCACCTTGGAGCGAGAATGCCGAAGCGCATCATGTTTACCGGCGGCAGCGGCAAGGCCGGGCGCCACGCCGTCAAATATCTGGTCGATCACGGCTACGAGGTGCTGAATCTCGATCAAAAGCCGCTCGACAATCCAAAGGTCCGCACCCTCATCACCGACATCACCGATTCCGGCCAAGTCTACAAGGCGCTTTCCAGCTACACCGGCCTGCACGAATTCGATCCGGTGCTGCGCCCGCAGCCGATCGACGCGGTCGTCCACTTCGCGGCGATCCCGCGCATCATGATCGTCCCCGACAACGAGCT
>CAYTTC010000120.1:0-8274 GCA_964440525.1 uncultured Propylenella sp.
CCGAACTTCACGATCCTGTCGCGGACCGGCGCGTCGCTCATGACAACATCCCGAACGCTTTTGGAAAGAAATCGATACCGCCGAAGTTGCCCGATTTCAATGCCAGGGCAAGCCGCGGTTCTCCGAGCGATTCCGTCCACGGCACGCCGGGATCGATCTCCCGGCCGATCTTCAGGGCCTCGATGCCGAGGGTCGACACGACGGCACCGGCAGTCTCGCCGCCGGCAACGATGAGGCGGCGCGCGCCGGCCGCGACGAGGCGGGCGGCGATCGCGCCAAGCGTTTTCTCCATCATCGCGCCGGCCCTCTCCCGGCCGTAGCGCTCCTGAATGGCGGCGACCTCGTCCGGTGGCGCAGATCCATAGATCAGGACCGGCGTCTCCTCAGGTTGCTCGAGCGCCCAGGCGACCGTCTCTTCGAATACCGGCTCGGCGGCCGCGACGCGATGCGGGTCGATCTTACGGTGCGGCCAGAGGTTGCTTGCATGCGCGATCTGCCCGAGGGTCGCGGTGGAGCAGCTCCCGGCAAGCACGACAGCCCGACCCGCGATGTTCGGCACCGAAGGCTCCGCAGGGGCGCCCAAAAGTCCGGCGCGGCGAAAATTGTCGGGCAGGCCAAGCGCTATGCCCGAGCCACCGGTGACCAGAACATGCGCGGCGACCGCCGTTCCTATCGTTGCAAGGTGATGGTCGGACAAGGCATCCACGACACCGTATGAAACGCCTGCTTCGGCAAGCCGGTTCATGGCCGCTTCGGTCTCCGCGGCGCCCGCATCGACCGACGGGTAGGCGACCAGGCCGACGCGCCGTCTCGTCTGCGCGCCCATCAGACGCACCAGGTTTGAGTCTGTCATCGGCGTCAGCGGATGGTTCCGCATCGAGGAATCCGACAAGAGCTGATCGCCGACAAAGAGATGCCCGCGATAGATCGTGCGCCCCGCCCCGGGAAATGCCGGGCAGACGATCGCGAATTGGCACTTGAGCGCGTCCATCAGCGCGTCGGCGACCGGACCGATATTGCCGGCGGGCGTCGAATCGAAGGTGGAGCAGTATTTGAAGAAAAACTGGCGTGCGCCTTGCGCCCGCAGCCAGTCCAATGCCGCAAGCGACGCGGTAACGGCAGCGTCGACCGGCGCGGTTCTCGACTTAAGCGCGACGACGACCGCTTCCGCATCGCCCAGGTCGAGCCGCTCGGAGGGAACGCCGATGACCTGCGTGGCGCGCATGCCGTTTCGCACCAGCGTGTTGGCGAGATCGGTCGCGCCGGTAAAATCATCGGCAATGGCGCCGAGGAGAATCGGCATCGTCGCGTGCCTCCTGTCAGCTGCCTTCGTTGCGCTACGCCTGCCGGCGAAGGTGCACGCAACCCCTCGATGCATTGTCTTCAATTCCAATATGGCGCATCATACTGGTATGATGACTTCGCACGCCCCGATGCAAGCGCGCAAGCTTTCCGACGATATACGTGAGCGCCTGCTCAAGCGAATCCAGCATGGCGAGTTCGCGCCCGGCGATCCTCTTCCCTCTGAACGCGAACTGATGCGGGTCTACGAGGTCGGACGCCCGGCGATCCGCGAGGCAATGCAGGGCCTGCAGCGCATGGGGCTGCTCGAGATCCACCACGGCCGTCGCGCCCGCGTCGCCGCCCCGTCGATCGGCCGGATGGTCGACCAGATCGGCGAGACGATGCGCCACTTTCTCGCGAATTCGGCCGCGAGCCTCGAACAGCTGAAGGAAGCCCGGTTGGTGTTTGAAATGGAGATGGCGCGGATCGCCGCCCGCAAACGCTCCACAAGCGATGTCGCCCGGCTTGCAGCGCTCTTGCAGGCGCAAACCGACGCCCGGGACGACCTGGAGCGGTTCGTCGCGCGCGACGGCGATTTCCACCGCGAGATCGCGGCGATCAGCGGCAACCCGATCTTCGCTGCCCTGAGCGAGGCGCTGTTCCAATGGCTCGCCGCCACCTATCGCGGCGCGGTCAGCGTTCCCGGTCTCGAGAAGCTGACCCTGCAGGAGCATACGCAGATCTTGGAAGCGATTGCGGCCGGGACGCCAGAGAGCGCCGCAAAGCATATGGCCGACCATCTGACCCGCGCTAACGAGCTCTACCGCACGGCGCACTACCGTGCCGCAGTCTGACGCGATTGTCGTGCGAGTCGCCTTACCGATTAGCCCAACCGTCCTGGCGGGGCTCCTTGATGCGGAGGATAATCTGGTATAATCACTAGTGAAAATCCCGACCAACCGGGATGAAGGGGAGGAATGGCATGCCCGCTGCCGGGCTGAAGCAGATGGCGCGCGCGCGCACGGCCAAGGTCGGCCATTTCATCGTTGAGTTCGTCTCGCCCGGCATCGGCTATCTCCTGAAGAATGCCGGCTGCGACTTCGTGCTCTTCGACACAGAGCATTCCGGTTTTCACAACGAGACCATCAAGAGTGCGCTTCGCTATTTCGAGGCGGCTTCCCTGCCGGCGATCGTTCGCGTCCCGTCGAAAGAATATCACCACATCGCCCGCGCCCTCGACATGGGCGCCGAAGGCCTGATGGTGCCGATGGTCAACGACGCGGCCGAGGCGCGGGCCATCCTCGACTGCATGAAATATGTGCCGCAGGGCAAGCGCGGCGTCGCGCTCGGCGTCGCCCACGACCACTATACCGGCGGCGGCGTCCTCCAAAAACTCGCGGCCGCCAATAGGCGCACTACGCTCTTCGCACAGATCGAGACGGCCGCCGGGGTGAAGAACGCGGAAGCCATCGCCGCCCTCGACGGTGTCGACTGCCTGTGGGTCGGCCATTTCGACCTGTCGTGCTCGCTCGGTATCCCCGGCGAGTTCGGTCATCCGAAATTCAAGGAGGCGATCGCTCGGACCTACGCCGCCTGCAAGAAGCACAACAAGGCTTATGGCCGGCTCGTTCCGGACGTCGCTACCGGTTTGGACGTCTTCGGCCAGGGCTTCGACTTCATCTGCTATTCCGGCGACGTCTGGGTGTTTCAGGCGGCGCTGAAGAGCGGCGTCGACGGTATCCGCGGCGGCGCAAAGGGCAAGGCCGGCAAGGCCGTGGCGCCGCAGACGAAAAAAGCGGCCAAGGCGAAATAGGCGGCGGGGAAATGGACCGGTTTCGCATTGCGCTCTCCGGCGATTTTCGCAAGGCCGATGGCAGCCCGACGTTCCCGAGCTTCGACCTCTCCCCGATCACCGGCGACCCGAACATCGAGGTGCGTTGGGTGGACGCGGTCGACAGTGTCATGCCCGCGAGCGGCCTCGCCGGCTGCGATGCCTTGATCCTGCTCGCCCACCGGATGGAGCGGCAATCCTTTCCCGCCGACGGGCGCCTCGCCGCTGTGGCGCGGTTCGGCGTCGGCTACGACAACGTCGATCTCGCCGCCTGCAACGAGCATGGCGTCGCTGCGGTCATCACGCCGGACGGTGTGCGTCGTCCGGTCGCCGTTACCGTCGTCACGTTCATCCTCGCGCTCTCGCAAAAGCTTCTGATCAAGGACCGCCTCTGCCGCGAGGGGCCGTCCGGCTGGGCGAAGCGGGTGAACTTCATGGGTGAGGGGCTTATCGGCAAGACGCTCGGACAGCTGGGCATGGGCAATATCGGTGCTGAGGTTTTTCGCATGGCCGCACCTTTCGGCATGCGGTTCATCGCCCACGACCCCTATATCGACAAGGCGAAAGCGGCCGAGCTCGGCGTCGAGGTCGTTTCCTCCGACGAGCTCTTCCGCCGATCGGATTTTCTGTCGGTCAGCGTGCCGCTCTCCGATGCGACACGGCACTACGTGAACGCCGAGCGACTGAAGATGATGAAGCCCAGCGCGTATCTCATTAACACCGCGCGCGGGCCGATCGTCGATCAGCGCGCGCTCTACCAGGCTCTCACCGATGGCACGCTTGCCGGCGCCGGGCTGGACGTGTTCGATGTCGAGCCCGCCCCCGTCGACGAGCCTATCCTGAAGCTCGACAACGTCATCGCCACCCCGCACTCTCTCTGCTGGACGGACGAATGCTTCGCCGGCAACGGCGCCGCCGACATCGCCGCCGTGCTCGAGGTCATGCACGGGCGCGAGCCGCGGGGCGTCGTGAACAAGGACGTGCTGGCGAGCGAGACGTGGAAACGCCGGCTGGCGGATTTTGGCACGCGGTTCGGCAACGTGCCGGGCTGATGCGCGTGCGCGGAAAGGTTGAACGAACGCCCTCTCTGTTCGCAGGAGGGGCAATGGTTATGATGAATGCAGCAACCGCTGGGTCGCTCGCCAGAGCTGGTGGGCGATCCGGGTGAGGAGGGGATCGTCCGATCCTCCTCGAGGGGTAGAGAACACAGTCTGAAAGCCCGCCTGCGGTGACCCGCGTCAGCGGTTCACGATAACAAGCAGGCGCGTATAAGGGAGGAACGGCAATGAATGATCGTGAACGTCGTGATTTCGAGGCAGGCCTCGCCGCCGAGGTGGATGCCTGGTTGAGGGGCGAGCCGACCCGGCGCACCTTCATCAAGAAGTTCGGGCAGGCGACCGGCATGCTGGCGCTGTCTGGAACGGCGCTTTCGCCGCTGACGAGCTGGGCGCTCGCGCAAGCGGCGGTGGATCTCGCTGATCCTTCCACTCCGCTCGGCGCGGCGCAGGCGGCTGCCATGAAGGCCTCGACGGACGGGCCGGCCGACGGCTCCGCTTTCCGCGCGACGCAGGCGGCCAAGCAGTACGCCGGCATCACCATCAACATGACATACGAGGCCGGGCTGCAGGCGCTCGACCCGCGCAACTTCTCAGGGCCGGTCTGGGAACAGCTTACCGGCATCAAGTCGAACGTTGTCGAGCTTTCGAACCCCGATCAATATTCGAAGGCGGTCGCCGAGCATATCGCCGGCTCGGGCGCGTATGACGTCCTCGATATCTCGCCAGCCTGGACGCCCTCTCTGGCGGACGGCGGCGTGATTGCCCCGCTCGACGATTACATCGCCAAATACATGAACATGGCGGATCTGGAAGATTATCATCCGCTCTACAAGGCACTGCCGACCTACAAGGGCAAGATCTGGGGCTTCTTCGACGACGGCGACATGTTCGCCCTCTATTACCGCAGGGACGTCTTCGAAGATCCGAAGCTGATGGAAGCCTACCAGGCGAAATTCAGCAAGCCGCTGGAGGTTCCGAAGACCTGGGAGGACTACGCGCAGGTCGCGCAGTTCATCACCGACAATCTCGCCCCGAACATCTACGGCGCGGGCCACTTCCGCAAAGCGGGCAGCCCCGGCAACCAGTTCGACTTCCTGCAGCAGTTCCGTGCGAATGGCGGTCAGTTCTTCGACGGCGACATGAAGGCGACGCTGGCTTCTCCGGCGGGCGTCAAGACGCTCACGAACATGCTTGCCGCCAACGCCGCCTCGATCCCCGGCAACAACGAGCTCGATGCGGTTTCGCTCTGGGCGGCGTGGCTGCAGGGCAAGGTGGCGATGATCTATTCGTGGCCACCGACGGGTCGTATGACCGCCGGCTATTCGCAGAGCGACAAGGCGATCAACTTCGTTCCGCAATCGACGATCGCCGACAAGGTCGGCTACGCCGTGGTACCCGGCAATCCGGAGCATGCCACCGGATACAACAAGGCGCTGGCGGCGGACTCCGCCAACCTCGACGCGGCGTATCTCTTCATGCAATGGGCCTGCTCGCCGCCGGTGTCGCTCGCGCGCTGCATGCTGCCCTACGCGCTGCGCGACCCGTATCGCCTGTCGCACTTCAAGTCGAACCTTTACGGCCAGCTCTTCCCGACCGCGAAGGATTACCTCTTGAACCTCAACAACTCGGCGAATGTCGGGCTTCTCGACCTCATCATGCCGGGGGCGCAGGACTACTTCCTCAGTCTCGATCGGCTGTGTACCGCGGTCTGGGCCGGCGCCGATCCGCAGACGTCGCTAGAAACCGCCGCCGCCGAATGGGACGCGACGACCGAGCGGCTCGGGAAGGATTCGCAGCTGGCGTATTACACGGAGTTCCTCAAGCTTCCGGGCGCCACGGCGGACAACACCGTGGAGAAGCTCGGTATGGGCGTGACGCTCTGATACCCGCCATGTGATAACGGACCGGCCGGCGCCCTTTCGCCGGCCGGTCCCGCAATTATCCGGAAGCACTAGTGCGCTCAGGCCGTTCGATCCTCGAGATGTTCGCCGCCAGAGCGGTGGGCAAAGGCGCGCGCGTGCCCGCATGACCGAAAGCGCCGCCATCCCCACCGCCGCGGCGTCCCCAAAGCCCCGCCGCACGACCCTGTCGGAATGGAGCGACCGAAATTTCAAGTATCTCTTGGTCGCGCCGGCAGTCATCCTGATCCTCGCTCTGTCGATCTTTCCGCTGCTGTTTTCCCTCTGGGTGTCGTTCGTCAATTACGATTTCCAGATCCCCGGTCACGCTTTCGTCGGGCTGAAGAATTTCCAGCAGGTGGTTGCCGACCCCGTCGCCAGCTGGTCGCTCGTCGTCACCGCCATCCTCTCCGGAAGCAGCGTCGTCATCGAATTCTTCCTCGGGCTCGCGCTCGCTCTGGCGATGGTCAAGACGTTCCGGGGGCGCGGCCTGATCATGTCGCTGGTGATCATCCCGTTATTCATCTGCCCGGTCATTGTCGGCCAGGCCTGGGCGCTGCTCCTGCAGCGGCCGTTCGGTCCGACCAACTACGTTCTGAGCCAGCTCCTCGGCTTCGATGTGACGATCAGTTGGCTCACCCAGGCGCCGTGGAACTTCATCGCCATCATTCTCGCCGATGTCTGGCAGTGGACGCCGTTCATGTTCGTCATCCTGCTCGCCGGGCTGACGGCAATACCGCCGCACGTCTACGAGGCGGCGGAGCTCGACGGTGTCGGAACGTGGCTGACGTTCTGGTATATTACCGTGCCGCACATCGCGCCGATGATGCTGCTCGCCGTAACCTTCCGCCTGCTCGATGCGATCAAGCTCTTCGACACGATCTTCATCATGACGGGAGGCGGGCCGGGCACGAACACCTACAGCAGCTCGTTCTACCTCTACACGCTCGGCTTCACGCAGTTCCATCTGTCGAACGCGACCGCGGGTAGCTGGATTTTTCTCATACTGACGCTGATCGTCATCACCTTCCTGGTGCGGCGATTGCTGAAGCCGGAGGCGGTGTGAGATGGCGGCACAGGCACGCAGCCGCTCGCCGCGGATCGCGACCGTCGCCCGGGTTGCTCTCCTCGGCTTCTGGCTGCTCTTCCTGCTCATCCCGCTCTACTGGATGTTCATCACCTCGATTAAGCCGAGCAACGATTATCTCTCGGTGCCGCCGGTTTGGTTTCCGGACGAGCCGACGATCGTCCATTACACGGCGGCGCTCTTCGCCTATCGTGGTTTTGACGGGCTCATCAACAGCCTCATCGTGTCGATCTCGGCGACCATCCTGTCGGCGATACTCGGGACGCTGATGGCCTACAGCCTCGCCCGCTTCAACACGGGCGGCCAGCATCTGTCGTTCTGGGTGCTGTCGCAGCGTTTTCTGCCGCCGATCGCGATCATCCTGCCGATCTTCCTGCTCTACCGGGTGCTTCGCCTCAACGACACGCATATCGGGCTGATCATTGCCTATACGGCGTTCACCCTGCCGGTCTCGGTCTGGATGATGTTCGCCTATTTCCGCCAGTTGCCGCGCTCGCTCGAAGACGCGGCTTTGGTCGATGGCTGTACGCGCTGGCAGGCGCTCTGGCGGGTCGCCATTCCGCTCGCGATGCCGGGCATTGTCGCGGCGGCGGTCTTCGCCTTCATCGCTTGCTGGACGGAGTTCTTCTTCGCGCTGATCCTGACGAGCCGCAACGCCTTCACGCTGCCGACCGTGTTTCGCGCCTTTACCGGGTTCCAGGGCGCGCAGTACGGCGAGGCGAGCGCTCTGTCGATCGTCTCGCTGGTGCCGTCGATCGCGCTCGGCATTCTGGTTCAACGGCATCTTGTGCGCGGGCTGACGCTCGGCGCAGTGCGCGGTTGAGGAACGGGACATAGGGATTGGGGCGCGCGACGAATGGCAGAGGTTAGGATCACCGGGTTGCACAAGCGCTACGCGGGCGGCATCCAGGCCGTGCGCGGCATCGATCTTGTCATCCCCGATCGCCAGTTCACCGTGCTGGTCGGCCCGTCGGGCTGCGGAAAGAGCACGCTTCTGAGGACCATCGCGGGCCTCGAGGACGCCGACGAGGGGACGATCGAGATCGACGGCGAGGTCGTGAACGACATGCGTCCGCGCGACCGCGACGTCGCCATGGTGTTCCAGGACTACGCGCT
>CAYTTC010000121.1:0-1705 GCA_964440525.1 uncultured Propylenella sp.
CCTACAAGGCGCCCGTCGAAAGCGTGCTCTTCCTGCTCAAGGACGTGCTCGGCTACGAGCGCTATTCGAATTTGCCCGGGTTTGCCGAGGCGCCGCTCGACACGGTCGAGGCGGTGCTCTCCGAAGCGGCGCGCTTCACCGAAGAGGTGCTGCAGCCGTTGAACCGTGTCGGCGACAGGGAAGGTTGCAGGCGAAACGAGGATGGCTCGGTCACGACGCCGACCGGTTTTCGGGAAGCCTATCGGGGCTTCGTCGAAGCGGGCTGGGTGGGGCTCGCGGCCGATCCGAAGTATGGCGGCCAGGGGCTGCCCTATGTGCTTGCGGCGGTCGTCAACGAATTCACCACCTCGGCCAATATGGCCTTCGGCATGTATCCGGGCCTTTCTCAGGGCGCCATCGCAGCGCTTCACTTGCACGGCTCGGAGGAGCAGAAGGCGCTGTATCTGCCAAAACTCGTCTCCGGCGAATGGTCGGGCACGATGAACCTGACGGAGCCGCAATGCGGCACCGATCTCGGGCTTATCAAGACGAAGGCTGTGCCGGCCGGCGACGGGAGCTATCGCCTCACCGGCCAAAAAATCTTCATCTCCGCGGGCGAGCACGACCTGACCTCGAACATCGTGCATCTCGTGCTTGCCCGCAGAGAAGGCGCGCCCGAAGGCACGAAGGGTCTTTCGCTTTTCGTCGTGCCGAAATTCCTGCCCGATTCCTCCGGCAATGCCGGCGCGCGGAACGCCGTCTCCTGCGGCTCGATCGAGGAGAAGATGGGCATCCACGGCAACGCCACCTGCGTCATGAACTATGACGCGGCGACCGGCTGGCTCGTCGGCGAGGCGGAAAAAGGGCTCCGCGCGATGTTCACCATGATGAACGAGGCGCGCCTCGGCGTCGGCGTGCAGGGGCTCGCCCTCTCCGAGGTCGCCTATCAGAACGCCGCCATCTACGCCCGCGACCGCCGCCAGGGACGCGCGCTTTCCGGCGCGAAGGAGGCGAGCGAAAAAGCCGATCCGATCATCGTGCATCCCGACATCCGCCGCATCCTCCTCGGCATCCGCGCCTTCAACGAGGCGGCGCGCGCGCTCCTCCTGTGGACGGCGCTGAAAGGCGACGTTGCCACGCGCACCGAGGACGAGGGGGATCGCCAGGCGGCCGACGATCAAATGGGCCTGATGACGCCGGTGCTGAAGGGCGTTTTGACCGATGTCGGCTTTGCCAATTCCGTGCAGGCGCAGCAGGTTTTTGGCGGCCATGGCTACATCGCCGAGCACGGCATGGAGCAGTTCGTGCGCGATGCCCGCATCCCCATGCTCTACGAGGGCGCGAACGGTATTCAGGCGCTCGATCTCGTCGGCCGAAAACTGCCGAAGGACGGCGGGCGGGCTATGATGGCGTTTTTCAATGAGGTCGCGGCGTTCGTGAAGGAGAACGAAGCGGACCAGGCGCTCGCGCCGTTCCTCAAACCGCTCAAACAAGGGCTCGACCACCTGCAGGCGGCAACGATGTGGTTCATGCAGAACGCCATGGCGAAGCCCGACAATGCCGGGGCAGGATCGACTGACTACATGCACCTCTTCGGACTTGTCGCGCTCGGCTTCATGTGGGCGCAGATGGCGAAGGCCGCGGCGGAAAAGCTGAAGAATGGCGCGGGCGGGCGGGCGGAGTTTTATGAGACGCGGCTGACGCTCGGGCGCTATTTCATGGAGCG
>CAYTTC010000121.1:1805-8221 GCA_964440525.1 uncultured Propylenella sp.
ATGCCCGAAGCCTTCATCTATGACGCCGTCCGCACGCCGCGCGGAAAAGGCAAGACGGACGGGGCGCTGCATGAGGTGCCGACGGTTCGGCTCGCCGCTACGGCTTTGCGCGCGATCCGCGATCGGAACGGGCTCGACACCACGCTCGTCGACGACGTGATCCTCGGCTGCGTCGATCCGGTCGGGGAGGCGGGCGGCGACGTGGCGCGGGCGGCGGTCTTCGTCGCAGAGTATGGCGCGCACGTGCCGGGCATGCAGATCAACCGTTTTTGCGCCTCCGGCCTCGACGCGGTGAACATGGCGGCGGCGCAAGTCATGACCGGCTATCACGACATGGTCGTCGCGGGCGGCGTCGAATCGATGTCGCGCGTCGGCATTGGCACGTCGGGCGGCGCCTGGCCGGTGGACCCGGAGGTGGCGGTCCCGTCCTATTTCATGCCGCAGGGCGTGTCCGCCGACCTGATCGCCACCAAATACGGATTTTCGCGCGACGATGTTGACGCCTATGCGGTGCAAAGCCAGCAGCGCGCCGCGGCGGCGTGGCAGGATGGCCGCTTCGCCAAATCCGTCGTGCCGGTCACCGACATCAACGGCATCGCGCTGCTCGAGCGCGACGAGCATATGCGGCCGGATACGAACATGCAGGCGCTCGCCGCGCTCAATCCTTCGTTTGAGATCGTCGGCCAGATGGGCGGCTTCGACGCCATCGCATCCCAGGCGCATCCCGACGTGGAGAAGGTGAAGCATGTGCACCATGCCGGCAATTCCTCCGGCATCGTCGACGGCGCGGCCGCGGTGCTCGTCGGAAACGAGGCTGGCGGCAAGGCGGCCGGCCTCAAGCCGCGCGGAAAAATCCGCGCCTTCGCCAATATCGGATCGGATCCGGCGCTGATGCTGACCGGGCCGATCGACGTGACGCGAAAACTGTTGAAGCGCGCCGGCATGACGCTCGACGATATCGACCTGATCGAAATCAACGAGGCCTTCGCGGCGGTCGTGCTGCGCTTCATGCAGGCTCTGGAGATCGACTCCAGCAAGGTCAACGTGAATGGCGGCGCGATTGCTATGGGCCATCCGCTCGGCGCGACCGGCGCGATGATTTTGGGCACCGCGCTCGACGAATTGGAGCGGCGCGACCTATCGACCGCGCTTATCACGCTTTGCATCGGCGCCGGCATGGGCACGGCCACCATCATCGAGCGCGTCTGAGCATGCCGAAAGCGACCTACGAGAACTTTCGCGTCGAGACCGGCGACGACGGCATTGCGCTCGTCACCTGGGACATGCCGGACCGCTCGATGAACGTCTTCACCGCGAAGGTGATGGATGAGCTCGCCGCGATCATCGAGGCGGTTGCCGCCGACGCCGCGCTCAAGGGCGCAATCATCGTTTCCGGAAAAAAGGATTTTTCCGGCGGCGCCGACATCACCATGATCCATGGGCTCTTTTCCGTCTTCCGCGAGCGGCTGAAGAAGGACGCAGTCGCGGCGCAGCGCGAGCTTCTCGAAGAGTCGAGCCGCATGTCGCGGCTTTACCGGCGACTGGAGACCTGCGGAAAGCCGTTCGTTGTCTGCATTCAAGGTGTGTGCATGGGCGGGGCGACCGAGCTTGCGCTCGCGGCGCACGGCCGCGTCATGGCTGACGACAAGGCGACCCGGATGGCACTGCCGGAAGTGAAGATCGGCATTTTTCCGGGCGCCGGCGGCACGCAGCGCGTCATGCGCATCGTGGACGCGCAGGCCGGGCTGGAATTTTTGCTCAAGGGCTCGGCGATCGACGCCAAGCGCGCCAAGTCGATGAAGCTCATCGACGAGATTGCGCCGCGCGAAAAACTCGTCGAGACGGCGAAGGCGATGATCGCGGGCGGCCTCAAGGCCACCAAGCCGTGGGACCAGAAAGGCTGGAAGCCGGAGGGTGCAGCGCGCATCTTTTCGCCCGCAGGGTTCCAGCTCTGGCCGGCGGCGAACGCGCTTTATCGCAAGGAGACCTACGACAATTATCCTGGAGCCCGATATCTGCTCCAGTCGGTCTTCGAAGGCTTGCAGCTGCGGATGGACGCGGCGCTCAAGGTCGAGAGCCGCTATTTCGCGCATGTGCTGCAGACCAAGGAAGCGGCGGCAATGATCCGCTCGCTCTTCGTCTCCATGCAGGAACTGAATAAGGGGGCGCGGCGACCGAAGGGCGAACCGCAGCGCGTCATCAAGAAGCTCGGCATCCTTGGCGCCGGATTCATGGGCGCCGGCATCGCCTATGTGTCGGCGCTTGCCGGCATCGATGTCGTGCTGCTCGACCGCGACCTCGCCTCAGCGGAGAAGGGCAAGGCGCATTCGGAGTCGTTGACCGCGAAGGCGATGCAGCGCGGCAGCATGAGCGCAGAGGAGAAGGATGCTCTCCTTTCCCGCATCCGCCCGACCGCCGATTATTCTGATCTCGCAAGCGCCGATCTGGTCATAGAAGCGGTGTTCGAGGATCGCGCTGTCAAGGCTGAGGCGACGGGCAAGGCGGCGGGAAAACTTTCGAGCGTGGCGATTTTTGCCTCCAACACCTCAACGCTGCCGATCACCTCACTCGCCGAGACTTTTGCCGACCCGGCGCGCTTTATCGGCATCCACTTCTTCTCGCCGGTCGACCGCATGATGCTGGTCGAGATCATCCTGGGCAAGAAGACGGGGGATACGGCGCTCGCGACTGCGCTCGACTATGTGCGGGCGATCAAGAAGACGCCGATCGTGGTCAACGATTCGCGCGGATTCTACGCCAATCGTTGCGTCATGGCCTATCTCCTGGAGGGCCATCTGATGCTCGCCGAGGGCGTGCCGCCCGCGATGATCGAGAACGTCGCCAAAATGGCCGGGATGCCGGTCGGGCCACTCTCCTTGACCGACGAGATAGGCGTCGATCTCGCCTGGAAGATTCTACAGGCGACCAAGAAGGATCAGGGGACCGAGATCATGATCGCGCCGGCGCAGGAGCGGCTGCTCGAAGAGCTGGTGGTGAAGCGCGAGCGTTTTGGGCGAAAGAACTCCAAGGGCTTCTATGACTATGCCGGGCGCGACAAGGCGCTATGGCCGGGGCTCTCCGATATCGTGCAGCCGAAGAACGGTGACGATTTTTCGGTGGCGGAGCTGAAGGAGCGGCTGCTGGTCACGCAGGCGCTCGAGGCCGCCCGCACCGTCGAGGAGGGCGTCATCACCGATCCGCGCGAGGCGGATGTCGGCTCGATCCTCGGCTTCGGCTTCGCGCCATACACCGGCGGCACGCTCAGCTACATCGACGGCATGGGCGCGGAAAAATTCGTCGCGCTGGCGGACCGGCTGGCAGAGAAGCACGGCGTTCGCTTCCGTCCGAACACGCTTTTGAAGAAGATGGCGGCGAAGGGGGAGAGCTTCTACGGCCGCTTCGGGGATCGCGCAAAGTCGGCGGCATAAGCGGCCGACAATCACAAAACCGTGCGATCAAACCGGCCGATCTTTCCTGGTTCCAGCCATCCACGAAAAGGACTATATTCCTGCCGTTCTGGGGAAGAGCACATGGCGGCATGGAATCATGAGTCCGTCTGGGGCGCGATCGACGCGCTCGCCGCGCGGCACAATTTGAGCCCCTCTGGGCTCGCTAGAAAAGCCGGCCTCGACGCTACCGCCTTCAATCCCTCCAAGCGGCATGGCAACGATGGGCGGCCGCGCTGGCCGTCGACCGAATCGATCGCCAAGGTGCTCGGCGCGACGGGGGAATCGCTCGACGCCTTTGTCGGACTCGGGCGGCGGACCGAGAAGAGCCCATCGGGCGGCGGCAAAGCGGGTTCCGCTTTCGGAGGCGGTTTTCGGCCCGTGCCGATCCTCGGTCTCGCCAAGGCCGGCATCGGAGGCTTTTTCGACGATGGCGGCTTTCCGAACGGCCAGGGCTGGGACGAGATCGCCTTTCCCGCCCTGACCGACGATTCCGCCTATGCGCTCAAGGTTGCGGGCGATTCCATGCTGCCGCTCTATCGCGACGGCGACATCATCATCGTCTCGCCGTCGGCGAAAATTCGGCGCGGCGACCGCATCGTCGTCAAGACCACCGACGGCGAGGTGATGGCCAAGATCCTGAAGCGGCAGAGCGCCACCGAGCTGGAGCTTGCTTCGTTCAATCCCGCTCATGCGAGCCGCGTCGTCACCGTCCGCGACGTCGAATGGGTGGCGCGCATCCTTTGGGCCAGCCAATAAGCCGCCTAAGTCTTTTCAGAGTCTGGACATTCGCGCACGCGGGCGCATGATCGGTTCGGAATGATTCGCGCGCTTCTGCTCGTGTCTCTCGGCGTCGCCGCCTTTGCCGGGGTCTATCTTCTGATGGCCCCGACCGGGACACTGACGGGCGAGCCCGAGGCGGCCGGGCCCTCGCAAGCCTCAGTGCCGCCGCCCGAAGCCGTGCCCACATCGCAGCAAGACGCGACCGCCTCGGTCACTTTCGAGCTGCGGCCGGGCGCCGAGGCGGTGAAGCCGGAGAGCGAAGAGCCGGCTCGCGCCGTCCGCAACGTGACACCGGACAATATGACCGCTGGCCCGCCTGTGACCGGAAAGCTGGCGCGAATCGATCCGCGGGCCGCCGCGGCTGAGGCGCGGAGGGAGCGCCTCTTCAACCCGATCGTCGTCTCGGCCGGTTCGATCAAGGCGCGCGACCGGGAAATCCATCTCGCCGGCATTGCGGCGCCCGAATTCGACAGGCGCTGCGGCGAGGGCGCCGCCGCCTGGCCCTGCGGACGCGTGGCGCGGGCGGCGCTTAGAAGCTTCATCCGCGGCCGCGCCATCGAATGCGAGATACCGGCAGGCGCCGATAAGATTCCCGATCCGGCCCAGTGCCTGGTTGGAGGCGTCAACATTTCCGAATGGCTGGTCGCACAGGGCTGGGTGAAGCGGAGCGGCGATTTGTTCGAGGCCGTCGAGGAAAAAGCGCGGGAAGCGAAGCTTGGTCTCTGGGGCGACGGCCGGCCCGGCGGTCAATCTTCGGAAGTCGCCACCAGCGGCTGAGCGAGCTCGCCGGCGATGGCCCTCCTGATGAGAGCGCGCGTTTCGGGAATCCCGTAGATCGCCACGAAGGATCCAAAGCGAGGGCCCCGCTCCTGGCCAAGCAGAAGCTCGTAGAGCGTGGCGAACCAAGTGAGCGCTACGCCCGGGCGCTCGCCCGCACTCTTCGGCGGTGTCTGATAGCGTTCGAAGGACCGGCCGACATCGTAGAGCGTCGTCTGGATGGTCTCGGCATCGGCATCAGGCGGCAGCTTGCCGAGCGCATCATCAAGTGCATGAAGCGCCTCGCGCTCGGTTGCGTCGGGCGCGCGGAAGCGCTTCGTCGGCTTCACGAAGTCATGATAGTAGCGCACCGCATAGTGGACGAGGCGGTCGAGCGCCGGCGAGCTTTCGCGCGTCACGCCGGGGCGATGCCGCGTGATGAAGCCCCAGAGGATCGACGCGTCCTCAGTGTTCGACGCGCTCGCCAGATTGAGAAGCAAGGAGAACGGCACGGGAATCGTCTCGGCGGGCGGATGGCCGGAATGGACGTGCCAGACCGGGTTCGAAAGCCGGCTCGGCACATCCTGCCGCGGAAAAGCTTCGAGAAACTGAAAATAGTCGTCGACGGCGCGCGGGATCACGTCGAAGTAGAGGCGCTTCGCCGCCCTTGGCTTCTGGAACATGAAAAGCGACAGGCTCTGCGGCGAGGCATGACTCAGCCACTGCTCGATGGTGAGGCCATTCCCCTTCGACTTCGAAATTTTCTGGCCGTTCTCGTCGAGAAAAAGCTCGTAATTGAAGCCGTCGGGCGGCGTGCCACCGATCGCCTTGCAAATCTTCGAAGCAAGCGTGACGGAATCGATCAGGTCCTTTCCGGACATCTCGTAGTCGACGCCGAGCGCCACCCAGCGGAGCGCCCAATCGGCTTTCCATTGGCATTTGACGCGCCCGCCTGTGACCGGCGTCGTCACCTCTTCGCCGGCCTCCGGGTCGATATAGGTGATGGTGCCGGCGGCGACGTCGCGCGCGATCGTCGGCACCTGCAGGACGATGCCGGTGCGCGGAGAGATCGGCAGGAAGGGCGAGTAGGTGGCGCGGCGATCCGGCCCGAGCGTCGGCAGGATGACCTCCTTCACCGTATCGTAGGCGGCGAGCATTTTGAGAAGCGTGGAGTCGAAGCGGCCGGAGCGATAGGTCTCGGTCGCGCTCATGAATTCGTACTCGAAGCCGAAGCGGTCGAGGAACGACCGAAGCCGGGCATTGTTGCCGGCGCCGAAGGAGGGATAATCGTCGGTGAACGGGTCCGGCACTTCGGTCAGCGGCTTGCCGAGATATTTTCTGAGCATCTCCGGATTCGGCACGTTGTCGGGCACTTTTCGTAGGCCATCCAGATCGTCGGAGAAGCAGACGAGCCGGGTCTTGACGCTGTCG
>CAYTTC010000122.1:0-7911 GCA_964440525.1 uncultured Propylenella sp.
TACAAGTCGGATATGTCCGTAGTTTGGGCTCGACGGGCTCTGGAGCAGGCGCTGCAGCGGGACGCCCCGCTTGCCGAGGCGCGGCCTCCGCCCGGGCCGCCGCTGGTGAAACGGAACGTGCGCGTGCCGCCGCCCGGCCCCCCACCCACAGTGCCGCCGCGGCCGAATGAGGAGAAAATCTCCTCAAACGCGCTCGGATCGATGTTCTCGAAGCCGCCGCCTTGCCCGCCGCGAAAGCCTTCAAAACCCTGAAATTTCGGTTTTCCCTCGGCGTCGATCTCGCCGCGGTCGAATTTCGGGCGCTTCTCCTTGTCGCCCACGATCTCATAGGCGGAGTTGATCTCGGAAAACTTCGCCTGCGCCTTCTTATCGCCCGCGTGCTTGTCGGGATGATATTGCTTGGCGAGCTTCCGATAGGCGCGCTTGACGTCGGCCTCGCTCGCGGAGCGGGCGACTCCCAGCACGTCATAGGGATCGCGCATTCAGTTGGTCCGGCGTGGAGATTCGAAGAATGCCACGCCAAGATATGGGAGGAAACCGCAGAAAATGCCAGTATGGCGTTGAGATCCTAGGTGCGGTCGCCCTTGCTTCGCTCGTCGATCTGCACGATCGCCCGGCCGCCTTCGTTCTGGCAGATCGCCCCGGAATATTGATGCACGCCACCGACGCTGGTCACGATCGTGCTGAACTGACGGCAATTGCCCGCCGAAGCATCAGGCTGCTCCGTCTGCACCGTGCCGGAGGATCCCGTACTGGCGTTCACCCACTCCTCCGGCAAACTGCCCTCCGCCTGCGCCACCACGGCGGTCGCCGCCTGACCGATCTTGGTGGCGTCGGAATAGGCGAGCGTCGGGGGAAGCGGCTGCCGCACCTCAACGTGTGGCGCGATCGAGCCGGTCGTCTGAGGGGTCTTGTCCCCCTCGAAAAGCGACATGGAGCAGCCGGCAAGCAGTAGCGGGCTGGCGAGAACAAATACCAGGCGCCTAGCCGCGCGGGAGCTTGGGCAGTTATGATGGGAACGCAACACTGACGCAGGACCACTGATGAGCGACGGCAAGAGAACCGCCGGGGGGCACGATGCTGCTGCGAAGTTAACAAGTAGTTACCTCGCCGATGCAGCGGACCCGTTTCTGCTTTTCTCTGAATGGCTTGCGGAAGCGACCGAGCACGAGCCGAACGACCCGAACGCGATGGCGCTCGCGACCGTCGACGACGCCGGCATGCCGGACGTCCGCATGGTTCTGCTGAAGGGTTTTGGGGCGGACGGCTTTGTGTTCTACACCAATCTGGAAAGCCGCAAGGGTCGCCAGCTCGCGCAAATCCCGAAAACGGCGCTTTGCTTCCATTGGAAGTCGATCCGGCGGCAGGTGCGTGTCCGCGGCGATGTCGAGCGCGTAACGCCTGAGGAAGCCGACGCCTATTTTGCCACCCGCCCGCGGCTTGCCAAGATCGGCGCCTGGGCAAGCACGCAGTCGGAGCCGCTTGAAAGCCGGTTCGCCCTGGAGAAGGCGGTCGCGCTCACGACCGCGCGCTTTGGCGTCGGCGGGGTCCCGCGTCCGCCACACTGGTCGGGGTTCAGAATCGTGCCGGCCGAGATCGAGTTCTGGCGCGACGGTGCCTTTCGCCTGCATGAACGGGTTCGCTTCAGCCGCGCCGAGGCGGGTTGCTGGACGAAAGCGTTGCTCTATCCTTGAGCGCAAGCGGCGCGAATTGAGGGGCTGATAACGAGATGACGGACCGCTTCGCGGCGGCAAGAGAGCGGATGGTCGCTGAGCAACTCGTCGCGCGCCGCATTGTCGACGGGCGCGTGCTTGCGGCGTTCCGCCGCGTGCCGCGCGAGGCCTTCGTGCCGGCCGGCCTCGCCGAATACGCCTATGACGACAATCCCCTGCCGATCGGCGAGGGGCAGACGATCTCGCAGCCCTATGTCGTGGCGTTGATGGCCGAGGGAGCCAGGATTCTGCCCGACGCGCGCGTGCTCGAAGTCGGCACGGGTTCCGGCTACGCCGCGGCAATCCTCGCGGAGCTCGCGAAGCAGGTGGTCACCATCGAGCGGCATGCATCGCTCGCCGAAAGCGCCAGGCGGGCCCTTGCGGGCCTCGGCTATCGGAACGTGGACGTGATCGAGGGTGATGGGTCGCGCGGCGTGCCGGAACGGGCGCCATATGATGCGATCCTGGTCGCAGCGGGCGCGCCGGCGCCGCCCGGTTCGCTGAAAGAGCAGCTCGCCGACGGCGGCCGACTTGTCATCCCGGTCAGCGTCGATTCGCACCAGGACCTGAAGGTAATCACGCGCCGCGGCGGGTCCTTCGAGGAAGAGAATCTCGGCGCCGTCCGCTTCGTCCCGTTGCTGGGCGAGGAGGGGTGGGTGGAGGAAGGCTGAGCGCTCTCGGGAAGCATCCCGGCGGTGAAGCTGCTAGAAAGCCGGCGAAGGATTTCAACAGCCGGCGTGACGGCCTTGCTACTCCTTCCGCCGTCCAAATCCGATTGCATTTCTCCCTTGCTTCGCGTCCTCTCATCCCCTCGGGAGGTGACGAAGCCAATGGCAGGGGATGGGGTTCCGGGCGATGACGCTCGGAGCACTGTGGGTCTTCCGCTGACCGGCGTGCAATTGACCGAAGATGGTCTGCGTTTCGGCTCCGCGGCGATATTCCAGCTCTTCGAGAGCATTCCCGTCGCGATCGGCGTTACGGCCGGGCCGCACCACCGTTTCGTCTACGCGAACGCCCACTATCGGCGCGCTCTCATGCTGGGCGCCGCCGATCCGGTGGGACGCGAGATGCGCAACGCGCTCGGAGATTTTCTGCGGCCGGACATTTATGCGCTCCGCGACCGCGTACTGGCGGAGGGGCGGGTGCTCCAGGCTCTTGAAGAGCCGATCCCGCCAAACGCAGCCACGCCGTCGATGTATTGGGACATCACCTACTTCCCGCTTGTCGATGAGAAGGGGAAGACCACCGGCATTCTCGCATTCGCCGTCGACGTGAGCGACCGGGTGAAGGCGCGAAAGGAGGCTGAGCAGCGCGCCGAGGCGGAGCGGCGGCGCGCCGAGGAGGCATCGCTCGATCGGGCGCGGCTTGCGCTTGCCGTGGAGGCGACCTCGCTTGGAATTTGGGAGTGGAACGTGGAGACCGGCGCGCTCCTCTGGTCGGATACGCAGAAGGCGATCTGGGGCCTCGAACCGGGGCATGAGGCGTCATACGAATACTGGCGCGCGAGCATCCACGCCGAGGATCGCGAGGCCGTGCTCGGCCGCCTCGAGCACACGCTCGACCCGACCTCCGGCGGCGACCAGCGTCAGGAGCATCGGATCGTCCGCCCGAGCGGCGCGGTCCGCTGGATATCCTCGCACGGCCGCATGATCTACGACGAGAACACCGGCCGCCCGCTCCGGCTCATCGGAACCGTGCTCGACATAACGCGGAGGAAGAAGGCCGAAGAGGAGCTGCGGCAGGCGCTTGAAAGCAGGGAGATACTACTTGTCGAGGTCAATCACCGCATCAAGAACAGTCTGCAGATCGTCTCTTCGATGCTCTCGCTGCAGAGCGCGCGGCTCGACGACCCCGGTCTTCGCGCGCTGATCCAGGAGGCGCAGTTGCGCGTGCACGCGGTCGCCGCCGTTCACGATCGGCTCTACCGCAGCCAGGACTTCAAGTCGGTCGATCTCGATGTGTTCCTGGAAACCCTCTGCCGCGACCTCGAGCGGACCGTCGCCCAGGATGATGCGATCGTCATCGAAGTCACGACTGAACCCGTGAAGATCGGCAACGACCGTGCGGTGCCGATCGCGCTCATCCTGAACGAGCTTCTGACGAACGGCATCAAATACGCTTATCCAGATCGCCGCGGGACGATCGTTGTCGTGCTTTCGAAGGCGGAGGAGGGGCGGGTGAGGTTGACGGTCGCCGACGACGGCGTCGGCCTGCCGAAAAGCTTCACCGAGCGGCGGGACGTCTCGCTCGGCTTCCGCATCATCGAGGGCCTCGCCCGTCAGATCGAGGGCGAGGTCGAGATCGCCGACCGCCGCCCCGGAACGGCGATCACGATCAGCTTCGATCTGGGTCCGAGCTGACGGATCGAGCGGCGATCACGGCTAAAGCTTCACCCAGGCGGCGTTGCGGCCGCTCGACCGCACACAGGCATCGACGAAGGCGACGCCCTTCACGCCATCCTGGACGGTGGGGAAGGTCACTGCTTTGTCCGGCTTCTTGCCCGCGCGGGCCGCGAAAATCGCCTGCGCTGCTTCCTTGTAGATATTGGCAAAACCTTCGAGATAACCCTCCGGATGGCCGGGCGGCACGCGGGTCATGCGCGCGGCAGCCGCGCCTGCGCCCGCGCCGCCACGGGTGATCAATCGCTTCGGCTCCCCGAACGGCGCGAACCACAGATAGTTCGGATCCTCCTGCGCCCATTCGATCCCGGCCTTGGTGCCGTGCACGCGCAGCACGAGACGGTTTTCGTTGCCCGGCGCGACCTGACTTGCCCAGATCATGCCGCGCGCGCCGTTTGGATAGCGCAGCATCACATGCACGTTGTCATCGAGCTTGCGGCCCTTCACGAAGCTGCTGAGGTCGGCGGAGACGCTCTCCGCGTCGAGCCCGGAGACGAAGCAGGCGAGATTGTAGGCGTGCGTGCCGATATCGCCGACCGCGCCGCCGACGCCGGAGCGCGCCGGGTCGGTGCGCCATTCCGCCTGCTTATGTCCGGTCGTCTCGATTTTCGTCGTCAGCCAGTCCTGCACATACTCGGCATGGATGAGTTGGATGGTGCCGAGCTCGCCCTTCTGCGCCATCTCGCGCGCCCGCCGCACCATCGGATAGCCGGTGTAGTTATGCGTGAGCGCGAAGACTTTCCCGGATTTTTCGGCGAGCTCGGCGAGCTTCTTCGCCTCCTTCAGCGTTGCCGTCAGCGGCTTGTCGCAGATGACATGGATGCCGCGCTGCAGAAAAGCCTTCGCCACGGGAAAGTGCATGTGGTTCGGCGTAACGATGGCGACCGCTTCGATGCCGTCCTTCAGCCGCCCCTCGCGCCGCGCCATCTCCTCGAACGTGCCGTAGCAGCGATCTTCACGGAGCCCGAGCTCGCGCCCCGACTCCTTCGCCCGCTCCGGCTCGGAGGAGAGCGCCCCGGCGACGAACTCGTAATGATCGTCGAGCCGCGCGGCGATCCGGTGCACCGCGCCGATGAAGGCGCCCTTGCCGCCGCCCACCATGCCGAGGCGGATGCGGCCGGAAAACTTTTCGCTGCGTCCTGTGATCGCCATCGATGCCTCCCAATGCTCACCAGGAGAGTGCACGGCCCACAAGCGCACCCCACTGCAAATTGCTGATAAGTCAAAGCGCCCAAGAAGAAGACCGCTAAGCTTGCTTACCCTGCTTCACGGCACCTCCTCAAGCAGGAGAGATCACGAGCGATAGGCTTGTCTGCCGATGCCCTGAATGGGGATGTCCTGCGCGGCCAGCACTTCGTGTTGCAGCGCAAACATCGAGGCGGCAGCCTCATCGATGTGCCGTACGAAAGCGATCGATCCCTGCAAAATGGGTTTCAGCTTCTCGCGATCCTGGAGTCGGGCACGCGGATACTCGTGCTCGACAACAAGGTCCGTATTCGCGACATCGAGCGGAAGCAGCTCCCGGGCCGCGAGCTGGTGGTCGAGCCAGTCCACCGAGCGGTTCTGGAGGTAGGCGAGGGGGTCGTGGCGCGCTGTGCCCGGGAGTTCGTGCTCGGCGAGCACGACCTGCTTTTTCCAGGCATTGAGATGATCGGCGGGGTTTTCCGAAGGTTTGCCGCCGATCCAGTCGCCGCGTTCCATCGTTTGCCCGCCATATCCCCAGGCAGACACACCCTTCGCATCGACCACCTGGCCCTTCACGTGGAAGCCGGCGATCAGGAATCCGTAGCCCGTATCCTTCAAGTACTGAAAGATCGACCGCGTGTCCTGGCCCATGAGGATCGCATGCGAGGGATCGTAGTGAATCCGGAACTGATCGCCCACGCCATGCTTCTCACAAATCCGGTGCAGCGCGATCCACGCGCCCGGGGTGTAGCCGATGTTGTTGTGAAAATTGTCGCCGGTCGTCCAGCCCGGCATCGGGCATTGCTCGACGCGATATGTGAGGCCGCGTTCGTTTGCACTTTTCAGCAAGGGAATGAACTGCTCTTCGAAGTCCCCGAGATTCTGATCCATGCTGTGCTGCTGATTCCTGCCGACGAATCCACACACGGCGTTTACGCCGAGCAGTGATGCTGCGTCGAACACGCGCAGCATGAAGTCCATCTTCTTCTTCCGCACGACCGGGTCGTGATGAAGCATGTTGTCGAAATAAGCGAGATCCGAAAGGCCGACCCCAGTCGCCTTCAGTGCAGTTTCGACGCGGTCCGCGCGCGCCTTGTCGAACGGCTGTCGGAGGTCCAGCGTGTTCGCGACCGGATCAAGCATGGCCTCAGGCGGGACGTCGGATTCGGAGGGATGGAGCGCCGCCGAGAGCTGAATGCGGTCCACCTCGAGCGCGCGAGCATAATCGAGCCACTCTTCGATTGCGCGGTCGGGATCCGGGTCGCGAACTTCCCGCGGCGTCAATTCCTGAAGCGCGGCAGTCAACACCCCGACCTTCATGAACTTCGGTTCGAACTTCTGACTTGGCATGACGGCTCCCGCGCGGGTCGCGAAGTCGTTTTCTCGGCTTTTCTGTAGACCCCCGAATTAATTCAACGCTATCTTTGCCCGACCATGACCGTCAAGAGCGCCGGACGATCGCTTGGTGCGATCAGCATGCCGCAGCCGCGACCGACCGGTCGGGGTGTCAATTCGGCATGGGTCCGGCGAGTCAACGCGGTCCTGCTGATGCAGGCGCTCCGCCGCCATCCAGGCAGCTCGCAGCGTGAGCTGACGGTCCTGACCGGCCTCGATAAGGCGACCATATCCGCCGTCACGTCGCAGTTGGTCGACGCCGGCCTCGTTGCGCGGTCGACCGCGGCCGCCAACGTTCGACGGCTAGGGAGGCCGGCCGTTGCGCTCTCGATCCCGCGCTCCGCCGGCATCGTCTTCGGCGTGCGGCTGGAGCCCGACCGTATCGCCGTCGTCGCGGCTGACCTCGGCGGCCAGATCATCGATCGCGAATCCCGGCCGGGCTCCGAGGATCCGCGCGAGGCGATGCACTCGCTTGGCGCCGCAATAGCGAAGCTCGGCCAGCGGCTCGGCGGCCTCCCGCAGCGAGCAATGGGCATCGGCGTTCCGGCATTGATCGACCGGACCGGCCACTTGATCTTCGGCCCCAATCTCGGCTGGCGCGACGTGCCGCTCGCCGAGATCGCCGCCGAGATTCTTCCAGCGCCCATCGTCATCGAAAACGACACCAACGCGGCGGCGATCGCGGAACGCGAGTTCGGCAGCTGCGCGGGTGTCGACGACTTCATCTATGTGAGCGGCCATTCCGGCGTTGGCGGGGCGATCTTCGCCGGCGGCAGGCTTTATCGCGGCGCCGAGGGCCTGGCGGGCGAGTTCGGCCATATCAGGATCGTGCCGGGCGGACGTGCCTGCGCCTGCGGCGGGCACGGCTGCCTCGAAGCCTATGCCTCCGTCCCTGGCCTGATAGCGAGCCTCGCCGAGCGCGGCAGTCCCGCCGCCACCATTGCCGAGGTCGCCATGCGGGCCGAAGCCGGCGACGCGGTAGTGCTCGCGCTGCTTTCGGAAACTGGAGACCTCGTCGGGCGGGCGCTCGCCGGCAGCGTCAACGCCCTCAATCCAAGCCATCTGGTGCTCGGCGGCAACGTCGCCGTCGTGGCGCCGTGGATGCTATCCGCGTTGCGCAACGCGCTCGCCCGTGCTGCGATGGCGGAGCTTGCGGCACGCCTCAACATCGAGCTTTCGCCGCTCGGCGCGGACGCCGTGCTGATGGGCGGCGTGGCGCT
>CAYTTC010000123.1:0-7905 GCA_964440525.1 uncultured Propylenella sp.
CATCACCAACTTGGCACATTGCGATGCCGTCGGGTGGGGGCATCCACTCCATCATGAACGCGCCTTCCGACGGCTGACAAGAGTCCGCTTTAGGGCAGTCTTCGGAAGTCGCCCAAAGCCAAAGGCACTTCCGTTTTGCGCCAGCAGCAGACCTTCAGCGAGGCTTGGTTGGCGCGATTGCTCCAGAGCTGGAAAAGCTTCCTTGGACCCCGTCCAGGATGGCGGGTATGATCTTCGCGCTCTGGAGGAATTTGGATGCAAGCCGACCGCGTCGTGCGAAAGCTCTCGGCGATCCTTGCGGCTGACGTCGCCGGGTATGCGATGCGTTTAGGTCCGCACCGGCCGCCGGAATGAATGACGAGGAGAGCAGCGTTGTCAGGGCGTGGCTGAGCGGCCTAGGGCTCAAGCGGTACGAGGCGATTTTTCGAGACAATGACATTGACCTAGTGCTCCTACCAAGTCTGACCGCCGAGGACCTGAACGCTCTCGGTATCAGCTCGATCGGCCACCGTCGCAAACTACTCGATGCTGCCGCGACGCTGCGTTCCGGACCCGCAGCGGGCGGCCCGGCTAAGCAAGTGGAATCAACATCGGTCCTCGAGGCAGAAGGCGAGCGCCGGCCTGTAATTGTTCTGTTTGCGGATTTGGTCGGATTCACCCAGCTCAGCACCGAACTTGATCCCGAAGAGGTCCATGCTCTGCTTGGGCATTTTTTCGAGGCGGTGGATGCGGTCGTCGAGCGCCACGGAGGTACGATCGACAAGCATATGGGCGATTGCGTAATGGCGGTTTTCGGGGCGCCGGTAGCCCGTCGCGACGACGCGGAACGAGCGATACGAGCAGCGATTGAGATCCAGAAAGACGTTGGGCAAGTAAGTGGTGCCGCAGGCCGCGCCCTTTCGGTCCATGTCGGCATAGCGAGCGGGACGGTTGTGGCGAGTGGGACGGGTAGCACTGGCCATCGCCAGTACACTGTGACCGGCGAGGCAGCGAACCTCGCCTCACGGCTCACCAGTCTCGCTGGACCGGGCGAGACGCTTCTTTCCGACGGCGTCCAACAACAATTGGGGGACCGGCTGGACGCCGAACCAGTCGGTGATGTGGTCGTAAAGGGAATTGTCCGACCCATCCAAGCGTGGCGATTGCGCGACCTTCGCGATGCGGACCCCGCATCTCACCCATTCGTTGGCCGCCGCGTGGAACTCACCCAGGCCCAGACTACTCTCTCATCGTGCCGGGAAGCTGGCCGGGGAATTGCCGTCTACATCCGTGGGGAGGCCGGGATCGGTAAGTCGCGCTTCGTTGAAGAGTTTCGGCGAATGGCACTCGCGCAAGGATTCTCGTGTCATACGGGGCTGATTCTCGACTTTGGTACCGGCAAGGGTCAGGACGCAATACGCAGTCTTGTCCGCGGCCTGCTCGGTATCGCTTCAGGAAGTGAGCCGGCCGAACATTCGAGAGCAGCCGAGAAAGCTATTGCCGAGGGACTCGTCGTTTCAGACCGCCGCGTTTACCTGAACGACCTTCTGGATTTGCCGCAGCCACCAGGAACGCGCGCGCTCTACGATGCTATGGACAACACTGCCCGCAACCGGGGCAAGCGCGAGACTGTGACCGAACTTATACTTGGGCTCGCTAAACGGCAATTCCTCCTCCTGATCCTAGAGGATTTGCACTGGGCTGAGCCCGCGACACTGGCACACGCGGCTGAGTTAGCCGCAACCGTGAGCGAGTGCTCTGCTGTCCTGCTTCTCACATCCCGCATAGAGGGAGACCCGCTGGATGCATCCTGGCGTGGAGCGACGCGCGGCGCATCGATGATGACAATCGACCTCGGGCCACTTCGCCCGGAAGATGCGGCTGCGCTTGCCAACACATTTGAAGCAGGGGGGCGGTTTCTGGCGAATTGCATAGAGCGCTCTGGCGGCCATCCGCTCTTCCTCGAGCAACTCTTGCGTGGTGCTGCGGAGCTCGGCACCGGAGTACTGCCAAGCTCCGTGCAAAGCGCTGTCCTGGCGCGCGTGGACACGCTCGAGCCCGGCGACAAGCAGGCGCTGCAGGCTGCCTCTGTGCTCGGGCAACGCTTCGAACTTGAGGTCCTGCGGCACCTCATCGGAAGTCCCAATTACACTATGAACTCACTGGTTGCTCTTTATCTGGTGCGGCCTGAAGGTGAGGACTTCCTTTTCGGGCATGCCCTTATCCAGGAGGGTGTCTACGCTTCGCTGCTGCATGCCCGGCGACGCGATCTACATCGACGTGCGGCGGCGTGGTATTCAGGACGCGATCCAATCCTCCATGCCGAGCATCTCGATCGGGCAGAGGATCCGGCTGCCCCGCGGGCTTACCTAGCGACCGCCAAAGCCGAAGCCGTTCTCTACCACCACGATCGGGCATTGAGGCTTGCAAAACGTGGTCTGGAACTTGCCCGCGAGCGGGACGATATCTGGGCGTTGTCTTATCTGTCGGGCGAACTCCTGCATGACGCAGGTGAAGTTCAGCCCTCTATGACAGCGTTCGAAAGAGCTCTTGAGATAGCCGCCAGCGACGCCGAGCGATGCCTGGCTTGGATCGGGTTGGCGGACGGAATGCGCCTGGTAGACCGCTTCGAGGATGCGTTTTCTGCTCTCCAGAAAGCCGAGGCGGCAGCACTGGAACTAAACCTTGGTCCAGAGCTTGCGCGGATCCACCATCTCCGCGGGAATCTCTGTTTTCCACTGGGGGACATCGAGGGCTGCCTGCGCGAACATCGTTCCGCCCTCTCTTTTGCGCGGCAGGTCGGCTCGCCGGAGCTCGAGGCCAGGGCTTTAGGGGGGTTAGGCGATGCTGAATACGCCCGCGGCCGCATGAGGACTGCACACGACCATTTTCGTCGATGTGTCGATCTTTCTCGCGAGCATGGCCTCGGGCGTATCGAAGTCGCCAACCTCAGCATGGTCGCGCAGACACAGACCTACCTGAATGACTTTTCTGCAGCGATGGAGACCAGTCTAATTGCAGCGGAGCTGGCCGCGCGCGTTGGCCACCAGCGGGCCGCAATCATAGCCCACAATTCCGTACTTAATGTCATTCGTGTCACCGGCGACACCCAGACCGCGCGAGCGCATGCTGATCGTGCGATGGCACTCGCTCGGACGCTTGGCGCCAGAAGGTTCGAGGCGTTCGCCCTTCATGATCTGGCAATGATCCTCAACGTAGAGGGGCGTAGCCCCGAGGCACTCCAACTCCTGCACCAAGCACTGAAAATCAGCCGGGAGACGGGCATTAATTTTGTTGGGCCGTATATTCTAGGCCAGATCGCGGCGACAACCGATGACTCTGACGAGAGTCGAGAAGCACTCAAGGAAGGCGAAGCACTCCTCAGAAAAGGGGCCGTTGGCCACAATCATTTGTGGTTCTACCGATATGCGATGGAAGCCGCGCTGCGAGCTTGCCAATGGGATGAGGCGGAACGCTACTCTGCCGCATTGGAACACTATACACGTCCAGAGCCCCTGCCGTGGGCCGATTTCTTTATTAAATACGGCCGAACCCTATCTGGATATAGTCGAAATCCTAGCCCTCAGACTAGCATAGAGGTTCTTAGCCTGCGCGCCGAAGCCGAACGCCTCAATTTCGGAAGCGTCCTCGCAACCATCGACCATGCTCTCGCGACCGAGGCAAATAGCTCCTGAAGCCAACATCAATCTAGAGAACAGTGTAAACTACCTGCGAACATCCGCGTACTGCGTCTGTTTCCACACCGCCGCGGCAGAGGCCATGGCGCGTCTGACGAAGAAGTGAAAGGGGCATCGCGACCGCTGCGCTCATCGCCTGGAGCAGGTGCTCGGGATGGCGAGCGCAAGCCGCACACTTGTGCGGTTAGCTCGCGACCGAGAAGGCGCAGAACTAGCCGCCGCATTGCATGAACCAAGAAAGGGTTGTCCCGATTGTCCGCTGAGCAACTCTAAACCGAGGCCGCCCTTGTGCGACGCTTCCGGGAGGACATTATGCACGACGAGAGCGCATCGAAATTCGGCAAAAGCCTTCGCGGCGAGCTGATCCGCCGCGACGATCCCGGTTACGACGAAGCACGCAAGCTCTACAACGGCATGATCGACAAGCGGCCGCTGTTGATCGCGCGGTGCACAGATGTCGCCGACGTGATTGCTGCAATAAACTTCGGTCGCGACTGCAAACTCGCCATCGCCATCCGCGGCGGCGGCCATAACGGACCCGGATTCGGCAGCGTTGACGAGGGCCTCGTCATCGACCTGTCGATGATGAAGGGCGTGCGCGTCGATCCGGCAAACCGGACCGTTCGGGTAGGGGCCGGCTGCACGACGGGCGATGTTGATCACGCCACCCATGCCTTTGGACTTGCAATCCCTTTCGGCATCGTCTCGACAACAGGCGTCGCTGGCCTGACTCTTAGCGGCGGCCACGGCTATCTTAGCCGCCAATACGGGCTCGCCATCGATAATCTGATCGAGGCCGATGTGGTGCTGGCCGACGGCACATTTGTTACCGCCAACAAGACGGACAGCCCCGATCTTCTCTGGGGATTACGGGGTGGTGGTGGAAATTTTGGCGTCGTCACAAGTTTTCTTTTCGAGGCCCATCCCGCTAGCATCGTCTATGCCGGGCCGATCTTCTTTGAGCTGAAAAACGCCGCAGAGGTCATGCGATGGTATCGGGACTTCCTACCGGATGCACCGCAGGAGCTCTACATCTTCCTCGGGCTGCAGACGGTACCCTCCGGCGATCCCTTCCCGAAGGACCATTGGGGCAAGAAGATCTGCGTACTCCTCGTCTCGCACAACGGGCCGACCGCGGACGGTGAAAAGGCCGTCAACGCGGTCCGCGCGGCACTTCCGAAGCCGATCATCGATTTTGCGGGCCCGATCCCTTACACGGCGCTGCAGGGCATGTTCGATGGGCTCTATCCGACAGGCTTGCAGTGGTACTGGAAGGGCGACTTCGTCAAGACGCTGCCCGACGCTGCGATCGACGCCCATATCGAGCACGCTGCGAAGGTGCCAAGCGAGATTTCGGCGATGCACCTATACCCGATCGATGGCGCGGTCCATCGCAAGGCGAAGGACGAAATGGCATGGAACTGCCGCGATGCTACCTGGTCGATGGTGATCGCCGGAGTAGACTCCGATCCGGGCAAGGCGCCGACCTTGAAGAAATGGGCAAAGGACTATTGGACGGCGGTTCACTCGTTCGATCTCGCCGGCGCCTACCCGAACTTCATGATGGACGACGAGGGCGAGGCGCGTCTCAAGGCGACCTACGGCGACAATTACAAACGCCTCGCCAAGCTGAAGAAGAAATACGACCCGGGCAACCTGTTCCGGGTGAACCAGAACATCCGTCCGGCGGCGTGACGCCGGTTGGCCTGCGCCGCGTTTTACGGCAGAGGCCGACTAGCTTCTTGCGTAGATATCTGACGATGATGATGCCGGGCTAACTCACCTGGGGAACTCGTCACTCCTAACGGAGGAAAGCATGTCCGACGCAACAAATACCGTCACTGGCACCTGCTTCTGCGGCGCGGTTGAGCTAGTGGTAACTGGCGAGCCCGTGGCGATGGGTTACTGTCACTGCAGTTCATGTCGTGAGTGGTCCGCAGGTCCGGTCAATGCCTTCACACTGTGGAAGCCGGAGGCCGTGCGGATCGCCAAGGGCGCCGAGAATATCGGCAGCTACTCCAAGACCCCGAAAAGCATCCGCAAATGGTGCAAGAAATGCGGCGGACACTTGCTGACTGAACACCCTCTATGGGATCTGACCGACGTCTATGCGGCAGTGATTCCCTCGTTTCCATTCCGACCCGCGGTTCACGTCAACTATCAGGAGACCGTTCTGCGTCTGAAGGACGGTCTCCCCAAGCAAAAGGATGTTCCATCGGAAATGGGCGGAACGGGACAGGTGATTCAGGAATAGCGGCGCGGGTGAACGACTTGTTGAATCGCTCCAGAGCGGAATCTGCGACGACGGAGTGCGAATAGTTCTGGAGATCACAGGCCGAGCGTCGAGGCGTTCGACCCGCTCTTCGAGGCTCCGGAACTCATGGCGGTGGTCAATGTAAAGCTGCTGCATCGCCGCCATGTCGCCGCGGATGCCGGAAAGTTACCATGAACGCCTCCAGCGTGCAGCCAGCAGGCTTGTCATACCGATCCTCGCAGCTTCGATTACGCGCCGCAACTGGACCGCGACGCGAAGTGAATGTCCGTTTTGGGTCTTGGTCGTGTGAAAACTCGGCAGCGCGGAGAACCGATAGAATGGATCTTCCTTCTGATCGCGAATAGGCCCCTGAGAATTCTAACGCGCGGTCGAGTTCGATCGACCTGAGAAAAGTCATTCTAGTCTTTCCCGAGGCCACAGGGTTTTCACACAGCCAGGGTCAGACTCGGAAGTGGCGACATCTCCGCGTTCAGTCTGCGTCGCCCCTATTAGCAGACATCAACGAGCGCGGTCAGCAGGTCCGTTTGGCGCCAATAGCGGACATCTGGCTATGGTTTCGAAGCTCGATCGATCCCGTGCGTTACTCGGCAGCTCAACGCCGCAGCAGATCGAAGCGGGTGGCTGGGAATGCAGCTCGACAAAAGGGCCCCCCGACCCGTACGCTGCGGTATGGTTGACTTGGCCCAGCTTCCGGCTGCCGAGCTGGCCGCGCAGCTTACTCGGCCGACGGGCGAGATCGGTATCGCGGTCGGCGATTACATGAACCGGATAAACTCCCGGCTGATTAACGCCGCCTATGAGCTTCTCACGCCCCCGCCGGATGGCCGAGTGCTAGAGATCGGGTTCGGCAACGGCAAGTTAATCGGCGATGTACTGGCAATGGCAGCTGGTCTCACTTACGCTGGGGTGGATGTATCGGAAACCATGGTACGCGAGGCCAGCGAGAACAACCGCGCACTCGTCCAGCAGGGTCGGATCAAGCTACGTCTGGCCGAGGTAGATCGTTTACCCTTCCCGAACGCGGCGTTCGACCGTGCCCTCGCCGTTAATACGATTTACTTTTGGCCGGATCAGCTCGGCGGGCTGGCCGAAATCCGGAGGGTGCTCCGGGACGACGGGTTTCTCGTGCTCGCATCCATGACTCCGGAAACTTCCGCACAGTCACCGACAGCGCGGCCGGAGTACGGATTTCGCGTCCTTGATCGCAACTCCCTAGAGCTGCTGCACCGGCAGGCGGGGTTTAAACGCGTTGCATGCGGTCTCTACGAGGAGGAGGCCAAGCGCCTGGACGGCACGATTTTCCACCGAGCTTATCATATGGTGTTTGCGCACTCAGATTAGCGGCGCGAGCAATCGTCCCGAGGCGGGCTCTGAATGCCCCGCCGCGGTGGCTCGCGGGGCGTGGTCGCCCGGCGCGTCACCGCCGCCGACGGGGCCCATCGAAGCGGCGCTGCAGCAGCGGGTACGGTTCGCGACGGCGTCGGATGGCGTGCAGATCGCTTGGGCCAGCATTGGCCAGGGAGCGCCGGTGCTGAAGGGTCCCAATTGGCTAAACCATCTTGAGTACGAATGGCACAGCCCAATCTGGCGTCCGATGCTCGCGAGGTTCGCCAAGCTTTGCCATCTCGTGCGATTCGATCAACGCGGAAACGGCCTGTCGGACTGGGAGGTGGAGACTGTGTCGGAAGATGCAATGGCCGGCGACATCTCCGCCGTCGCGACCGCTGCCGGGCTCAATCGATTCGCGCTCCTCGGAATTTCGCAAGGCTGCGCCTTTTCCGTGCGTCATGCTGTGGAGCATCCGGAACAGGTCACGTGCCTCATTCTCTTGGGCGGTTTTCTCCGAGGTCGGCTGAAGCGGCCAGGGGTAGATCAGAGGAAGCTATATGAAGTCGGGTCGATGATGATTCGCGACGGCTGGGGCTCGACGAATCCCATTTTCAGGCACTTCTT
>CAYTTC010000124.1:0-4295 GCA_964440525.1 uncultured Propylenella sp.
GGTCCGATCGCGGGAGGTTCGGAGGGACGCGCCGCGCGAACCGCATCCTGCCGGGGCGCTATCTTGCCATAGGTTTCCTCGGCGAGCCGGCGCACCTCCTCCGGCATGACATCGCCGGCCACGATGAGCACCGCGTTATTGGGCGTGTAATAGCGATGGTAGAAGTCGAGCGCCGTCGTGCGGTCGAGTTCGAGAATCTCGTGGTTCCACCCGATGATCGGCCGGCCGTAGGGATGGTTGAGGTAGAGGATCCTGAGGAGCGCCTCGTTGAGCACCGCGTCAGGGTTCCGCTCGACCCGGTCGCGCCGCTCGTTGAGAACGACGTCGCGTTCCGTCGTCACGGCTTCGTCGGTCAGCGCGAGATTGCTCATGCGGTCGGCCTCGAACGCCATCATCTCCGCGAGGTTTTCCTTGGCGACGCGCTGGAAGTAGGCGGTGTAGTCGGACGAGGTGAAGGCGTTTTCGTCCCCGCCGATCGCCGCGATACGCTTGCGGAATTCCTCGCCCGGGTGCGCCGTGGTCCCCTTGAACATGAGATGCTCGAGGAAATGCGCGATGCCGGATTGGCCGGCCGCCTCGTCCGCCGCGCCAATCTTGTACCAGATCATGTGGGTCACGACCGGCGCGCGATGATCGGGGATGACGACGACCTGCATGCCGTTGCTGAGGGCGAACTCCACCGCATTCGGCGCCATCCGCGGGATTTCCGCAGCGGCTGCGGCCGGCGTCTCGGTTTCGGCGAACGCGGGAATTGCGGACATCAGCACTCCAAGGGAAAAAGCCAGCGGCATGAAGCTCTTCATCGGGCAAAGCCCTCCGGTGCGATCATATAGCGGCTATATAGCCGCGCCGCGAGGTGAGACGAGTGAACTTTCCTTCATCTTGGCTGAGATTGGCTTGCGCTTTGGTTGACGCGGGGGCGCGGGCGGGGCAACCGGGGCGCTGACGACGGAATCCGAAACGTGCGTCGGCTGGCGGCTCGACGTGGAGCTCGGCTGGGCCAAACAGTGGAAGTGTTGGCGCATGCGGCGAATTGCGGGGCTGAAGGACCTGGCCGGCGAATACGATTCGCTCCTCTGCGACGTTTGGGGCGTGCTCCACAATGGAGTGCGGGCGTTTCCGGCCGCCGTCGATGCGCTGTTGCGCTTTCGCAAGGCCGCCGGCCGCGTCGTATTGGTCACGAATGCGCCGCGACCGCACCAGCCGATCCGCGAGCAGCTGAAGCTGCTTGGCGTGCCGGATGAGGCCTATGACGCGGTCGTCACCTCCGGCGACGTGACGCGAAAAGTGATCGCGGCGCGGCCGGGCGTCAGGCTTTTCCATCTCGGTCCCGACCGCGACCTCTCTTTCTATGAGGGACTCGACATTTCCTTCGTCCCCGAGGCGGAGGCGGAACTTGTGAGCTGCACCGGGCTCCTCGACGATACGGTGGAGACGCCGGATGATTATCGCGGGCTTTTCGCGCGGCTCGTGGAACGAAAACTCCCCATGATCTGCGCCAATCCGGATCTCGTCGTGGAGCGCGGCGACCGCCTCGTCTATTGCGCCGGGGCGCTCGCCCGCCTCTATGGCGAGCTTGGCGGCGAGGCGATTCTCGTCGGCAAGCCGCACCCCCCGATCTATGTTGTAGCGAGAGAAAAGGTCGCCGAGCTTGGCGGAAGCCGGATCCTCGCCGTGGGCGATGGCCTGCCGACCGACATCCGCGGCGCCGTCGACAACGGCATCCCGGTCCTCTTCGTCACCGACGGAATCCATGCGGCCGATTTCGGACCGGCCTCCAACCCCGACGAAGAGCGTGTCGCCGCGCGCCTGAAAGCGGAAGGTCTTAAAGCGGTCGCCTTCATTCCCTCGCTCGTGTGGGATGGCTCACGTCCATGACGCTTGTTCAAAAGCCGCATCGCGTCGCCACCCTCGACGATATGCCCGACGCCTGGCGCGGCGGCGTCGTGGCGATCGGGAATTTCGATGGCGTGCATCGTGGGCATCAGTCGGTGCTCTTGGCGGCGCGCGCCGAGGCCGAGCATCTTGGTTGCCCCTGCATCATGCTGACGTTCGAGCCACACCCGCGCGTCTTCTTTTCGGGGCGACCGCTCTTCCGCCTGACTCCGGCGCCGCTGAAAGCCGCCCTTGCCGCCGCGCTCGGCTTCGATGGCACGTTGGTGCTCGATTTCGACCGCGCCTTAGCCGAGAAAAGCGCCGAGGATTTCGTGCGCGAGATGCTGATCGGGCGCCTCGCCATTCGCGCCGCCGTCACCGGCTACGATTTTCACTTCGGCAAGGCGCGCCGCGGCACCCCGCGGTTCCTGGCTGAGCAGGGCGTCCTAAACGGTTTTTCAGTGACCATCGTCAACGCCCTGATGGAGGGCGGCGAGGCGGTCTCCTCGACGCGCATCCGCGCCGCGCTTTCACTGGGCGATGTCGATATTGCAGCGACGCTGCTCGGCTGGCACTTCGCAGTAGCCGGTACGATCGTGCACGGCGACGCCCGTGGCCGCGAGCTCGGTTATCCGACCGCCAACATGGTGCTCGACCCGGCGACCGAGCTCGCGCACGGCATCTACGCCGTGCGGTTGCTCGGCAAGGACGGCACGTTGCGCGGCGGCGTAGCGAGCTACGGTCGCCGGCCGACCTTTGGCGGCGGCGAGCCGGTGCTGGAAACCTTTGTCTTCGATTTTTCCGGAAACCTCTACGGCGAGACGGCGCTCGTTTCCTTCTACGGCTTCATCCGAAAGGAGGAGCATTTCGACAGCATACCTGCGCTCGTCGCCAAGATGGACGAGGACTCGATCGACGCCCGCGCCATCCTCGAACGCACACCGCCGGGCGAGCTCGATCGAGGGCTTTACGCGGCATGGGTGAGCGCGAAGGGGGGAGCGGGTTAGCGGATCACTATGTAAACTTATATATTGACAACACCGTAAGATATGGATACATATATATCACCATACAGGTTGCTTTCGTAAACATATGAGTTTACACAATGAGCGTGAAAGAGGCCGCCACAAAGCAATATCAGGCGATTGTCGATAGCGCAGCCGGTTCGATCGGGCAGCAAACGGGGCTGCCGAGCGAAGGCTGGATAGCGACTGCGCGCAAATCTCTCGGCATGTCCGCTGCGCAGCTTGCACGCCGGCTCGGGGTCACACGCGCGCGAATTTCGCAGGCCGAGCGGGCGGAGCCGTTCGGCGGCGTGACCCTTAGGACCATGCAAGCAACAGCCGAGGCGATGGGATCTCGCTTTATCTATGCCATCGTTCCGGCAGAAGGGCGTGTCGAGGACGTTATCGCGGCACAGGCCCGCAAAAAAGCTCAGGGGCTGGTTCGCGAAGCCAGCGCCCACATGGCGCTGGAGCGCCAGTCATTGCCGGACGAAAAAAACAGGGCGGAGGTGGAGAGGATAGCCGGAGAGCTTGTCCGCGCGATGCCCTCCGATTTTTGGGCCGATGAATGACGGCCGTCACGGACGAACCGGAGGGCACCACACGTCTCGACCCCGACGAGATAGAGGGCCTGAAATTCAAGCACATCACCACGCGTGGCCAGCTCGACGAACTGGAGCAGGTCAATATCGAAAGCGGCCTGCTCTGGCTCGGCCGTCGTCGCAAGACGGATATCCTCACAGATCGGTTTGTGCGCGACCTGCATCACCGACTCTTTGGCGATGTCTGGAAATGGGCAGGGCAGTTTCGCCAGACTGAAAGGAGCATCGGAATCGATCCGCTTCATATCGCGGTCCAGCTCAGGGTGCTGCTCGACGACGCTCGCTATTGGGCCGAGAACAGTACGTTCCCGCCCCTCGAAGCAGGCGCCCGATTCCATCACCGGTTAGTACAGATTCACCCATTCCGGAACGGTAACGGACGGCACGCCCGTATCAACGCCGACGTCTATCTTGCGGAGCATTTCGGGCATGCGCCGATCGACTGGGCCGCCGGCCACGACCTCCAGCACACAAATGAGCGCCGCGATGCCTATCTCGCGGCGCTTCGAGCGGCCGACGGCGGTGATATTGGGTCGCTTCTGCTATTCGCAGGGGCGTAGAAAGCTGAAGGCGCTCGCGCGGGTAGGGTCGAATTCGCGTTAGCGGATCAAGCGCGGATCCATGCGAATTGTCAGGCGAGCATGCCGTAGTCAATTCGATGCAGCGTTCGTTCGACCAGGTGAGCGCCGGTCTCGGTTTTCATGAGCGCAAGCGGCACGGCGCCAGCGAGCGTACGACTTGGCTTGCGCAGCCATCTGTGCGCTTTCTCGCCATCGCCGAAGACCCGATCGGCCATTGCAGCAAGGCGGGCGAG
>CAYTTC010000124.1:4395-7808 GCA_964440525.1 uncultured Propylenella sp.
CCATGGCGCGCGTTTTTTCGGCGATTCTGCGAATTACCGGCCCGGCCTCGCTCTGACGGGGCCGGGATGGCCGTTTTTCGGCCCCGCTCCGCTGTTGCGGCGTTCCCTCTTATTCCAAGAGTTCGAGCCTTGAAGGCCAAGCGATGAACGACAAGCCGTCCGCCTCCAAAGAATCCGCCAAGGATTCAAATGGAGGCCGCGATTATTCCAAGACCCTGTTCCTGCCCAAGACGGATTTCCCGATGCGCGCCGGCCTGCCGCAAAGGGAGCCGGAGATATTGAAGCGCTGGGAGTCGGCTAATCTCTATAGGACGCTGCGCGAGCGCTCGAAGGGTAGGGAAAAATACATCCTGCATGACGGACCGCCCTATGCGAATGGCAACATCCATATCGGCACCGGCCTCAACAAGATCCTGAAAGACGTGGTGGTGCGCTCGCACCAGATGCTCGGCTACGATTCCAACTACGTGCCTGGCTGGGACTGCCACGGCCTGCCGATCGAGTGGAAGATCGAGGAGGAGTACCGGTCGCAGGGCAAGAACAAGGACGCCGTTCCTATCAACGAATTTCGCGGCGAATGCCGCGAGTTCGCGCGTCATTGGATGGGTGTACAGGCGCAAGAGTTCAAACGCCTCGGTGTGGTCGGTGATTTCGAAAACCCCTACACGACCATGAGCAACGCGGCCGAGGCGACGATCGCCGCCGAGCTTATGAAGTTCGCCATGTCGGACCAGCTCTATCGCGGCTCCAAGCCGGTCATGTGGTCGGTCGTCGAAAAGACCGCGCTCGCTGAAGCCGAGGTCGAGTACCACGACTACACCTCCGATACGGTGTGGGTGAAATTCCCTGTCACCTCGGGCCCCAGGTCGCTGCGCGGCGCTTCGATCGTCATCTGGACGACGACACCCTGGACCATTCCGGGCAACCGCGCCGTCAGCTACTCGCCGAAGATTTCTTATGGCCTCTATCAGGTCACCGCTTCTCCGGAGGGGAACTGGGCAAAGGTCGGCGACCGCTACGTACTCGCCGACTCTCTCGCCGCCGACGTCATGAAGCAGGCGCGGGTCGAAACCTTTGAGCGCCTGGCTGATGTGCCGGCGGAGGAGTTCGAAACGCTCGTGTGCGCGCATCCGCTGCGGGGATGGACGGGTTCCGACCCTTCGAGGCTTCCGGCTGCGCCGGAAGCACCTCAGGGTGAGGGGGTTGGGGCGGCCACCACCGAGCCTCATCCTGAGGTGCGAGCGGAGCGAGCCTCGAAGGATCGGCCATATGCATTCGACGTGCCGGTACTTCCCGGCGAGCACGTCACCGAAGAGGCTGGGACCGGCTTCGTGCATACGGCGCCTGGTCACGGCCGCGAGGACTTCGATCTTTGGATGGAGCACCGTCGCGAACTCGACGAGAGCGGCGTCGACACGACGATCCCCTATACTGTCGACGGCGAGGGAAAATTCACGGGCGACGCACCGGGCTTCGAGGGCCGCCAGGTCATCACCGAAGCGGGCGAGAAGGGCGACGCCAACGCCGCCGTGATCGACGCCCTCAGCAAGGCCGGGATGCTCATCGCGCGCGGCCGGCTGAAGCACCAATATCCGCACTCCTGGCGGTCGAAGAAGCCCGTCATTTTTCGCAACACGCCGCAATGGTTCATCCACATGGACAAGCCCCTTGGGGGGGACATCGCCGGGAGCGGCGACACGCTGCGCGCCCGCGCGCTTAAGGCGATCGCCGAGACCCGCTTCGTTCCGGCCGCCGGCCAGAACCGCCTCAGGGGCATGATCGAGAACCGCCCCGACTGGGTCGTGTCGCGGCAGCGCGCCTGGGGCGTGCCGATCGCCGTCTTCGTCAACAGCCGGACGGGCGAGGTGCTGAAGGACGAGGCGGTGAACGCCCGCATCGTCGACGCCTTTCACGCCGAGGGCGCCGACGCCTGGTTCGCGGAAGGGGCCGCGAAGCGCTTTCTCGGCAATTCGCACGACCCGGCGGAGTGGGAAAAGGTCGACGACATTTTGGACGTCTGGTTCGATTCGGGCTCGACGCACGCCTTCGTGCTGGAACAGCGGCCGAACCTCAAATGGCCGGCTGACCTTTACCTCGAGGGCTCCGACCAGCATCGCGGCTGGTTCCACTCTTCGCTCCTGGAAAGCTGCGGGACGCGTGGCCGCGCGCCTTACGACGCCGTCCTGACGCACGGCTTCGTCATGGCCGAGGACGGCCGAAAAATGTCGAAATCGCTCGGCAATCAGGTCACGCCGCAACAGGTGATCGAGCAGTCCGGCGCGGACATTCTGAGGCTTTGGGTGGTTTCTTCGGACTATGCCGAGGATCTCAGAATCGGCCCGGAGATCATCAAGACCAATGTCGATTCGTATCGGAAGCTCAGGAATACTCTTCGCTGGATGCTTGGCTCGCTCGCGCATTTCCGCCCCGAACAGCGTGTCGCCGAGACGGAGATGCCGGAGCTCGAGCGGCTGATGCTGTCGGAGCTCGCACGACTCGACGGCGTGGTGCGCGAGGCCTACGAGGCGTTCGACTTCAAGCGCATCTATTTCGCGCTGTTCAATTTCATGACGGCCGACCTCTCGGCGTTCTACTTCGACATCCGCAAGGACCGGCTCTATTGCGACCCTCTGTCGTCGAAGGCTCGGCATGCGGCGCTGACGGTGATCGACCGCCTGTTCGACTGCCTCATCCGCTGGCTCGCGCCGATGCTGCCGTTCACTTGCGACGAGGCTTGGGCCGAGCGGCACGACGTGGCCGATAGCGTGCATCTCGAGCTTTTTCCAGAAATTCCGGGCAATTGGCGCGACGCGCCACTCGAGGCGAAATGGGAGCGGGTGCATCGAATCCGCCGCGTCATTCTCGGGGCGCTCGAGGAAGCGCGCGTGCGGAAGGAGATCGGATCGTCGCTCGAAGCCAAGGCGGTTCTCTATCTCTCCGATCCGGAGCTTTTGGCTTCGCTCGAGGGGGTCGACATGGCCGAGGTCGCGATTACCTCGGGATTCCAGGTACTTCCAACCGATGCCGCGCCCGAGAATGCTTTCCGCCTGCCCCAAGAGGCAGCTGCGGCGGTCGTCATCGAAGCGGCTGCGGGACGCAAATGCGCGCGCTCGTGGAAGTATTCCGAAGAGGTCGGCTCCGATCCCGACTATCCCGACGTGACGCTCCGCGACGCGGCCGCCATGCGCGAATACGCCGCCCGCCAGGCCGCCGAATAGCGTGATGGCAGGTCGAGCGCGCGTCCTCGGCTACGCGACGGCCGCGCTGGGCGTCCTGATCGACCAGTCACACAAGGCCTGGATGCTCGGGCCCTTCGACATCGCAGAAAGGGGCCGGGTTCGGCTCACGCCGTTTCTCGATCTGGTCTTGGTCTGGAACCGGGGCATCAGCTACGGTCTCCTGACGCAGGACGG
>CAYTTC010000125.1:0-7683 GCA_964440525.1 uncultured Propylenella sp.
CGGCCTTGCCTGCCGCATACGCATCCCCGTCCGCCAATACCAGGCCGTCGCGCTTTTGGTGCGCGAGAGGGGCCACGTGATCCGCCTCATGCATCGCGACGCCGGGCTTTCGCTCGATATCGAAGAATTCGAGAGCTTCGCCACCGCGGAAGAATACAGCGACCGGCTCGCCGGCTTCCTTGGGCTCCCGTCCGTCATCGCGGCCGGCGAACCATCTCGCGACGACATTTTCCCGGCTGGGACGCAGCGCACGCGGCGGAGCCGCGCGATCAGGGCGCGGCGGCCGCGTTTCCTCGCGCGCCGGCACTCCGGCGAGCCGAGCTCGATCCGCGTGGTCGAAGGGCGCGAGATCATCGCGCGCAATTGACCGCTCTCAGAATCTGAGAGCTGCGTCGGCGACCAGCCCGACGAAGATGATCCAGCCCGTGGTGCTGTTCGCACGAAAACGCTTCAGGCAGTTTTCGGGATTCTCGGGATCGAGGGTCACGATCAGCCATATTGCGTGAAGCAGCGCCGCACCGAGTGCGGCGAATGCGAAAATCCCCGCATCGGCAAGCACGAAGGCAAAGCCAAAAAGCACGAAGGCGGCGACGTAGAAGGCTGTGATGACGGGGCGCGAGCGTCGGCCGAAAAGCCGCGCCGTCGAGCGCACGCCGATCAGCGCGTCATCCTCCTTGTCCTGCAGCGCGTAGATCGTGTCGTAGCCGATCGTCCACAGCACGGCGCCGCAATAGAGTGCGATCGGTGCTGCGCCGAGCTGGCCGAACACTGCCGACCATCCCATCAGCGCACCCCACGAGAAAGCAAGGCCGAGCACGAATTGCGGCCAGTCGGTCACGCGCTTCGCAAAAGGATAGATGGCGACGACGACGAGCGAGGCGAGACCGAGGAGGATGGTGAAGCGGTTGAACTGGATAAGCACGAGCGCGCCGACCAGCGCCTGCAGCAGAAGGAAGATCAGCGCCTGCCACGGCGCCACCGCGCCGGACGGGAGCGGCCGGTTCCGAGTCCGCTCCACATGCGCGTCGAGATCGCGATCGATCAAATCGTTATAGGTGCAGCCGGCGCCGCGCATCGCGATCGCCCCGACGAGGAAGAGAAAAAGATGCCAGACATTCGGCGCTCCTCGGTCCGCCGCGACCGCAGCCAGCGCCGCCGACCACCAGCACGGCCAGAGCAGCAGCCACCAGCCGATCGGCCGGTCCCAGCGGGCGAGCCGCCCATACGGCTTCAGCCAATCCGGCGCGAAGCGGTCGAGCCAGTTTTTTGGCGGCGCGTCGGGAAGCGCGGACGTTTGAGCAATCATTCCGCCGTGCTCGCGCGGCGGGGAGCCGACGTCAAGGACTTGAAGCGACGCAGTGTTTCGTTGACCGCCAGAATCACGCGCGTTACGAGTCGAGCCTTCGCCCGATCTCGCGGAGAAGCGGCATTCGATTAGAACCGCCGCAGGATGGAATGAACATTGCGAGCCACTGAAAAAACGTTCCGTGAAATAGTGCAGGCTATTCGCTCGGTGGAAGAGCCCGCAGCCATCGTCCTTTACGGATCGTATGCGCGCGGGAATGCCGATGACCGCTCGGATATCGATCTTCTGGTTGTTCGGAATGCCGAGTTCAGACAGGGCGAGAGCCGCCGCAAAGAACTAGGCCGCCTCTACAGGGCTGTTACCGCAAAGTGCAATATCCCAAAGGATATTGTGCTGATGACCAAGGCCGAAATCCAAGCGTGGCGGAACACGACCAACCATATGGCCTCCGAAGCGCTTCGGGATGGGCGGGTCCTTTATGGTCAAGTCTGACCGTGACCATGCGGCCCAGCTGCTTGCAATGGCAAGCAGGGATCATACGGCCTTGGCACACATGCTCGATCGGAAAATATTCTCCGAGGAGGTATTTGGATTCCACGCGCAGCAGGCCATCGAGAAGACACTGAAAGCCTGGATCACCGTCCTTCGCCTTGTCTATCCAAAGACCCACGACGTCAGCGCTCTCGTCAAAATACTGCACGACGCAGGCGCCGATTTGGGGGCGTTCAACGAACTCGAGGACTACACTGTATTCGCCGTCCAGTATCGCTACGAGAGCTACGACGAAAGTGAGGAAGCCCTCAGACCGCAGCACGGTCATCAAGGAGACAGCAGCACTCATTTCGCATGTTCGCAGAGTCGTTGACACAGCTTGATGAGGCTGCGGCAGCAGGTCCTTTCTCCGATTGCCTCAATGGCGCGCCGCTGCGTGCGTCGCTGCCGGAGGTAGAGTGAACGTTCTTCTGATCGGTTCGGGCGGGCGCGAGCACGCGCTCGCCTGGGCGTTGTCGGCCTCCCCGCTCCTGACAAAACTCTTCGCTGCGCCGGGAAATGCCGGAATCTGCGACATGGCCGAGTGCGTTGCGCTCGACCCCAGAGATCATGGCGCCGTCGTTTCCTTCTGCCTGGGCGAAAAGGTCGACCTCGTTGTCGTCGGTCCCGAGGCGCCGCTCGTAGCCGGATTGGTCGACGATCTTGAATCTGCCGGCATCCGCGCCTTCGGTCCGACGAAGGCGGCGGCCGAGCTCGAAGGCTCGAAAGGCTTCACCAAGGATCTCTGCCTGGAGGCCGGTATCCCAACGGCCGCGTATCGCCGCTTTAGCGATCGCGACGCGGCGCGGGCTTATGTTCAAAGCCACGCGCTCCCGATCGTGGTGAAGGCCGATGGCCTCGCCGCCGGCAAGGGCGTCACTGTCGCGGCGAAGCGCGATGCCGCGTTGGCGGCGGTCGACGCGATCTTCGCCGAGCCGGGCGCGTCGGCCGTCATCGAAGACTTCCTCGACGGCGAGGAGGCGAGCTTCTTCGCGCTTTCCGACGGGAAAAACGTCATTCCCTTCGGCACGGCTCAGGACCACAAGCGCGCCTTCGACGGCGACGAAGGGCCGAATACCGGCGGCATGGGCGCCTACTCGCCGGCCCCGATCGTGAGCGATGCCATGAGCGAGCGGGTCATGGCGGAAATCATCCGGCCGACGGTCGCCGCGCTCGCCCGCCGCGGCATTTTCTATCGCGGCGTGCTTTTCGCCGGGCTTATGATCGATGCCGAGGGACCAAAACTCATCGAATACAATGTCCGCTTCGGCGACCCGGAATGCCAGGTTCTGATGATGCGGCTGAAGGACGACCTCCTCACCCTCCTCATCGCAGCGGTTGATGGCATGCTCGACCGGGTGAGCGTACGCTGGCGGGACGACGCAGCGCTCAGCGTGGTGATGGCCGCGAAGGGTTATCCGGGCGCCTACCGGGTGGGGTCCGAAATCCGCGGCATCGAGGCGGCGGCCTTGCTTCCGGGCGTCGAGGTCTTCCACGCCGGGACGCGACGCGACGGCGATAAGATTCTCGCGGTAGGCGGGCGCGTGCTCGCCGTCACAGCACTCGGCCGAACGGTGAAGCAAGCGCAGGCGCGCGCCTACGAAGCCGTCGACCGGATCGACTGGCCGGAGGGTTTTTTCCGGCGCGACATCGGCTGGCGTGCTGTCGGCCGCCAGAATCGCGGCTGAACCGGGCGGTTAACCGGGCATATCGATCTTTTGTCTAGGATTGCCTTGTGAAGGCCGGGTTCTCTGGCCAGATTTCCCTCCCGGAGGGGCCAGATTTCCCTCCCGGAGGGGCCAGATTTCCCCCCCGGAAGGGCCAGATTTCCCCTTCCGGAGGAGTTAAGGGTACCAATGTCGGTTGAGCCGCGTATCGGTCTTGCCTTGGGTGGTGGCGGCGCCCGCGGCATGGTGCATCTCCTCGTTTGCGAAGTTTTCGACGAGCTCGGCATCAAGCCCGCTCTCATAGCAGGCACGTCGATCGGGGCGATTATCGGCGCCGGATACGCGGCCGGCTTTTCGGGCCGCGAGATGCGCGAGGCCACGGTTTCCTTCTATGGCAAGCGCCGCGACGTGCTGGCCCGGCTCTGGCGGGCAAGGCCGCTCGCCTTCACCGATCTCCTGCGCGGTCGCTCGCTGACGCCGCAGTTCGACGCTCGCGTCATCCTCGAATCGTTTGTCCCGGGTTTTGAGCTTTTGCCCGAGACCTTCGAGGAGCTGCAGATTCCGCTGAAGATCGTCGCTTGCGATTTCTATGCCTGGACAGAAGCGATTCTGACGGAAGGGCCACTGCGGCCAGCAATCGCCGCCTCGATCGCCATTCCGGCGCTTTTCCGGCCGGTCAATCTGAACGGGCGCGTTCTGATCGACGGCGGCGCCTGCAACCCGCTCCCTTTCGATCATGTCGCCGAATGCGAGATCACGGTCGCCTGCGACGTGGCGGGCGGACCAAACGAGGTGCCGGACCGGCAGCCCGGCCTGCTCGAATGCATCGTCGGCGCGGCGCAGATCTCGATGCAGTCGGTGATCCGCGAGAAGCTGAAATGGCATCAGCCCGACGTGCTCGTGCGACCGGACATCAACGGCGTCTTCATCATGGACTTCCTGAAGACGCAGGCGATCCTCGAGATGAACGTGAACTTCAAGGACGACCTCAAGCGCCGCCTCGAGCACGTCATCAACACGCCCTTCGAGCTTCCGGCGATTTCAGCGCCGGTCGCGGAAGAAGCGGCGAAGCAGGGCGGACGAAGCCGTTTCGCCGATACCCGAGTAAACCTCTGGCGCATGGTGGCAGGTGGGCGCGCCAAAGAAGCGGACCCCGTGCTCGACCGCACCGCCCTTCGGGTCGGCGGCGCCGTAGTAGAGCCGGCGAATGCGCGCAAAGGAAATGGCCGCCGCGCATAGGGTGCAAGGCTCCAGCGTCACGTAGAGATCGCAGTCCGCCAGCCGTTCGCTTGCGAAGCGCTTCGCCGCTTCGCGGATCGCCAGCACCTCGGCATGCGCGGTCACATCGGAAAGCTCACGGGTGCGATTGCCGGCCGCGGCGACAACTTCGCCATCCCGGACCAGCACCGCGCCGATCGGAATCTCGCCGCGTGCGCCGGCCGCCTCGGCCTCCTGCAGCGCGCGCTCCATGAAGTTGGCGGTGTCGCCGCTCATCTCGCTTCGCCTCGGCCTCTTTGATAAGAGACCCGCATGAGTGGCGACGTGGCACGAGAAAAACAAGCCGGGACCGGCGACAAAGGCGAGCGCATCGCCAAGCGGATCGCGCGCTCCGGTCTCGCCTCGCGGCGCGACGCCGAGCGCATGATCGCCGAGGGGCGGGTCAAGCTTAACGGCCGCAAAGTCGATACTCCGGCGACAATCGTGGAGCTGGCCGACCGTATCGAGGTCGACGGAAAACCGCTCGCGACACGCGAGCGCACGCGACTCTGGCTTTTCAACAAGCCGAAGGGGCTCGTCACCACGAACCGCGATCCACAGGGCCGCGCCACCATCTTCTCCGCCTTGCCTCCCGAGCTGCCGCGCGTCGTAACGATCGGCCGGCTCGACATCAATACGGAGGGGCTTCTGCTCCTGACGAACGACGGCGGCCTCGCGCGCGTGTTGGAGCTCCCCGCCACCGGATGGCTCAGGCGCTACCGGGTGCGCGCGCACGGCGAGATCGACCAGCCGAGCCTCGACAAGTTGCGCCGTGGCGTGACGATCGACGGCATGGTCTACGGCGCGGTGGAGGCGAAGCTCGACCGCGTGCAGGGATCGAACCTCTGGCTGACGATGGGGTTGCGGGAGGGAAAGAACCGCGAGGTGAGGCGCGTGCTCGAACATCTCGGTCTTACCGCGAACCGGCTCATCCGCGTCTCCTACGGACCCTTCCAGCTCGGCGACCTGAAGCCCGGCCAAGTTGAGGAGGTACGCGGCCGCGTGCTCCGCGACCAGCTCGGCGAGAAGCTGGCGACGGCGGCCGGCGCCGATTTCGCAGCGCCGCTCCGCGAGCGTGAGGCTGAGCCGAAGCCCGTATCGAAGATGCCGCGGAGCCGGGACGCGCCGCAACAGCAGCGAAAACCGCATGCGCATCGTCGGCGGAAAATTTAGGGGACGCGCGCTCGCGGCCCCTCGCTCGCATGAGATCCGTCCCACGAGCGATCGCCTGCGCGAATCGCTCTTCAACATCCTCGCGCATTCCTATGGCCTGCCGCTTCCGGAGACGCGTGTGCTCGATCTTTTCGCCGGTACCGGAGCGCTCGGCATCGAAGCGCTCTCGCGCGGCGCCGCACAGGCGCTCTTCGTCGAGAACGGCGTCGAAGGGCGCGGCATCATCCGCACCAACATGGAAGCGCTCGACCTGAACGGCGTCGCAAAAATCCTCCGCCGCGACGCGACGGACCTCGGCCCGGCGGGAACGATCGCTCCCTTCGATCTCGTCTTTCTCGATCCGCCCTACGGGAAGGGATTCGGAGAGAAAGCGCTTATCAGCGCCGCCGCGGGAGGTTGGCTCAAGCCCGGCGCGCTTTGCGTCTTGGAGGAACGCGCCTCCGCGGCGATCCACGTGCCGTCCAATTTCGACGTGCTCGACAAGCGGAATGAAGGCGACACCCAGCTCGTCTTCACCACACTTGGCTCGGCGCTTAGCAGCACCTGAACACCCCTCGGCGGACCACCCGGTTGCGCCGATTATGTGACGACGTTATCATCACACCTTAGCGTGGAGCTGTGAACATGCCTCGGACTACCGCTCATCCGAAGGAAGCGAGCTTCAATTTCCGTGTCCCCGCCGACCTCAAGTCTGCATTCAAAGCGGCAACGGAGGTGGCTGACCGGCCAGCCGCGCAGGTCTTGCGGGATTTCATGCGCGCCTATGTCGAGCAGCACCAGCAATACGAGCCGGACTATGATGTCTGGTTCAGAAAGCAGATCGAGGCGGCGATTGACGACCAGCGTGCAAGTGTTCCGCACGACCTTGTGATGACGAGGACTCGGGCTATCATCGACCGGATCGCCGCGGAGAAGCTCTCCCAGTGAGAGTTGAGTGGCGACCGCTCGCGGAAGAAGACCTCGCTGAGATCGTTCGCTACATAGCCCTTGAGAGCCCCCGAGCTGCCTATGAGGTTCACGACCGGATCAAGGAGGCGATGGTGGTCCTGGCCAAGCATCCGAGCATTGGGCGGTCAGGGCGCGTGAGAGGGACGCGGGAACTCGTCGTCTCCGGAACGCCCTTCATCGTGGCCTACCGCGTCGTGAACCGTGCCATCAGCATCCTCCGCGTCGTCCACGGCGCGCGAAAATGGCCGGCGAGGCTCTGACGAATCGCAGGTCCCGGTTGTATTGTCGAGCCTGTCTGGGTTTATGCGCCAGCCGCCAAGCCCGGACCGACGCGAAAGACCGGAAGCTCCTGTTGCACGCCTCTCAGCTGCGCCGTCCGTGGCTCGATCGTGAACGCTGCCAGCTCGTCGCGAACGCCGGCCGCCTCGAAGACGTCCTGGCTGACGTAGATCTCGTCAGCATCGGCGAGGTTTTGCACGCGTGCGGCGATGTTCACCGTCTGGCCGAAATAGTCCAAGCGCTCATTCAGTGTCACCGCGATCGCCGCGCCCTTGTGGATGCCGATCTTCAGGATCAGCTGTTTGTCGGGCTGCCGCAGATTGAACGAGGCGATCTCGCTGCGCATATCGAGCGCCGCCTGGACCGCATCCGCCGGATTGAGGAACGCAGCCATGACCGCGTCGCCGATCGTTTTGATGATGGCGCCGTTGTGGCGGACGGTGACGCTCTGCAGAGTGTCGAAATGCTGCTGCACGAGGGAGAAGGCGTTGAGGTCTCCAATCCGATCGTAGAGCGCCGTGG
>CAYTTC010000126.1:0-7644 GCA_964440525.1 uncultured Propylenella sp.
AGCATGTAGGCGCCGAGCACCTCCTCCCCGCCCCGCCCGAAGTCCGAATAGGTGTGAAAAATGTCGCCGTTTGCGTCCTTGATGAACACGCTACCGCCAGGAAGGTCCTCCATTGAGGTCTCGATCATGTTGTAATTGTAGTAGACCTTGCCCTTCGCCAGATCGTCCTTCGTGAACGACACGTGGAAATCGTAGTTGAAGTCGCTTTCGTAAGACGACACGAAGTTGAACCGCCAGCCCATGCGTTTCCGGTAGGCTTCCAGCTTGGCGAGCGGCGCGCGCCCGATCGCGACATAGGTCACGTCGTGGTGCTGCAGGTGGACATAAGCAGCGTCGACGTGATCGTTGCCGAAGGAGCAGCCGACGCAGCCGGCGCTCCAGTCTGGGCTGAACATAAAGTGCCCGACGATCAGCTGGCTCCGCCCCTCGAAGAGGTCGGCGAGCGTCTTCTTCCCCTCCATTGTGTCGAAGACGTACTCCTTCGTGACCTTAACCCAGGGCAGTTTTCGCCGCTCTGCGCTGATCTCGTCGCGGAGATGCGTCAGCTCCTTCTCTTTCGCCAGGAGCGCCTTGCGCGCCTCGATCCATTCCTCCTGGGAAACGATTCTCGGTTCTTCCATTTCACGCTCTCCCTTGTCTTTCATCGACCGGCGGCCGCGCCGGATCACCCCTTCAATGGGATCCAGATCTCGATGACGCCGCTCGACGTTTTCGGGTCGAAACCCTCGCCGTAGCGCTCGACCACCTGCGGCCCCTCGGCGATTGCCCAGCCCGAATGGGGAAGCCAGTCGTTGCCGATCTCCCCGACGATCTCGGGTATGGTCGAGACATGGCCGCGATGCGAGAACACCGCATAGGTCTTTGCCACGACGCGCACTTTGCTGAAGCCATCGGGAAGGTTCGCGCCGTCGGAAACCTCCACGCCGGCGGTGTAGTCGATCTTGTCGCCAGGCATGCTCGAAACACCGTACGCGGCGTTGCCGACCTGCCCCGGCAAGCTGCCGATGTGAGGCGCAAGGCGCATCCAAAGAGCCGGAATGCCGTCGCGCGTCTCCGGCGTGAAGATCCCCGCAAAACCGGCGACGGTCAGCGGTCCGCGCTCTTCGAAGCGCGTCGGTTCAATTGGCTTGACAGATCGTTCGGCTTTCATGATCGCCTCCGTTGGCAAGTGCAGTGCATTTACGCGAAATACTGCACGAGCTTGTCCAGCGTGCCATCCCATCCCTTGACGTGGTCGTCGCGGGCCACTTCGTCGAAGAACTTCTCGTGCATCAGGGTGAGGAGCGTCCCGTCGCCGTCCGCCTTGAGCGCGACTGTCACAAGCGATTCCCTCTCCGGGGTCGAGCGCCACGCCCAGGTGAACACCAGCTTCTCGCTCCGCACCACCTCGCGGTAGACGCCGCCGACAATGTGCTCCTGGCCGTCTGCCATGCGCATCGTGATCTCGTAGCGACCACCGGCGCGCACGTCGGTCTTGGCTATCAGCTCCACCGTCCCGATCGGCCCGAGCCAGCGAGCCATCAGGGCGGGGTCCGTCCAGGCGGCGTAGACCTTCGCCGGAGAAGCCTTGATGCGGCGCTTCAAAGTGAGGCTGGGCATCACAGGCAATTGCACGTTCATTCCTCATCCTCCTCAACGAAGGCAACGAGCCTGTCGAGGCGCTCGGACCAGAAGCGCTCGTAGCGGTTCAGCCAATCCGTCGCCTCTTCCATTGGCCCGGCGCTCAGCCGGCAGGCGACGGTGCGGCCGGTCTTCGCCCGCGAGATCAGCCCGGCGTCGGAGAGAACGTCGAGATGCTTCATGATCGCCGGCAGCGACATTTGAAAAGGCCGCGCCAGCTCGCTTATGGAAACGCTCTCGGTAAGGCTCAGTTGCGCGAGCAGCGCGCGCCTGGTCGGATCGGCGAGCGCCGCGAAAGTGCGGTCGAGAGCGGCCTGCGCAAACTTAACCATTAGGTTAAGTGTTAATCCGGCACCTGCCGCCTGTCAAGCCGGAGGCGGCATCCGGTCACGCTACCGCAGCGGTCCGGATCTCACTTGCAGGATGGCCGTGTGTCAGCTCCGAATAGCTTTCAATGGGGCGCGGGCGGCCGATCAGATAGCCCTGCATTTCGTGACAGCCTTCACGCATCAGGAACTGGCGTTCGCCTTCGGTCTCGACCCCCTCCGCGATGACCGGCATCCTGAGCGCGTTTCCCAAACCCACGATGGCGCGCACGATCGCGGCCGACTGCGCATTGGACTCCACGCCGGAGACGAAGGTCCTGTCGATCTTGATCTTGTCGAACGGGAACGACTGGAGCGACGACATCGACGCGTAGCCGGTTCCGAAATCGTCCATCGCGATCTTCACGCCGAGCGATTTCAACCGCCGCAGGATCGCCAAGGCGCGCGACGGGTCGCTCATGAGGACACCTTCAGTGATCTCCAGCTCCAAACGTCCCGGCGTCAGACCGGTCTCGAGCAGGATCAAATGAACAAGGCCTGCAAGATCCCCGTAGCGGAATTGCACGGGAGACAGGTTGACGCCGATCTGCAAAGGCGAGGCCCAGCTTGCAGCCTCGCGACAGGCTTGGCGCAGCGCCCATTCGCCGATGTCGACGATCGTGCCATTCTGTTCTGCGAGAGGAATGAATGTGCCCGGAGAGACAACGCCATGTTTGGGGCTTTGCCAACGGATGAGCGCCTCGAACCCGAAAACCTCTCCGTCGATCTTTGCCTGTGGCTGGTAGTGCAGGAAAAGCTCGTCGTGCACGCTCGCCGAGCGCAGGTCATGCTGCATCGCGAAGCGCTCTCTCAGACGCTGGTCCATGTCGGGGTCGAAGTACCGCACCATGTTCCCGCCATCGGCCTTGGCTCGATAGAGCGCCGCGTCGGCGTTGGCGAGGAGCGCCATCGAATCGCTCGCGTCCCTTGGATAAGTCGCGACCCCGATGCTGATCCCGATTGGGATTTGTTGACCCTGAACCTCAAACGGCTCCGCCACCGACTTGAGCAGACGATCGGCCAATGCCTCCAGACTTGCCGGCTGCTCGCGCATTTCTGAAAGCAGCGCGAATTCGTCGCCGCCGACACGGGCAACGAAGGTGCCTTTGGCGACGGTCTGCAGCCGCCGCGACACGGCGCAAAGGAGTTCGTCGCCGACGGCGTGACCGAAGACGTCGTTGGCCTCCTTGAAGGAATCGAGGTCAGTGCTGAGCACGGCAAAGCTGGTGCCGGTCGCATTTGCGCGCTCGAAGGCCTCCGCGAGCCGCCCAGCAAGGGCCTGCCGGTTCGGCAGGTTGGTCAGCGCGTCGTGATGCGCGAGATAGGCGATGTATTCGTGCCGGGCGGTGAGCTCCGCGCGCGCAGTGCGCAATTTCTCGCGGGCTTCGCCGAGACCCACGGCCGCATCCCTGACCTCCTCCTGGAGGACGTTGAAGCTCTCCGCCATCTCGCCGAGCTCGTCGCGAGAATTGGGCTTGACCGGCACGATGTTTACCGACGCATGTGCGGCATCTAGGTCTCCACGGCCCAAGGCCGCCATCGCGTGCGAGAACTCTCTGAGCGTTCCCGACGTCAACCGCTTTGCCGCCTTGCTGACCTCCGTCGCCGAGTAGGTGATCATTCCCGGCAAGATCAAACCCACGCTTATCGTGAGCAAGGCGACCGCGACAAAGATATCCTCCAGGACCGCTACCAGCACTTTGTGGTCGCCTGGAACGCTGCCAACGGCCATGAAGTAGCCGGCGCCGTCCAATACGAGCACGAACAGCATGGCGCCGGTGAGCTTGACGTGAAGCGTCTGCGCTATGGCGGGGAGCCCCACACGAAGTCGATCCTCTATGACGCGCCAAGCGTAGAGTCCGGCTCCCGAATAGGCCAAGGCCAAACCGACGAGAACCGTCGGCATGCCGAACTGCTGGAAGCCGAGAATGGCGGTCAAAAGCCAAATCGCAGCGGCGATGACGCCGAGACCAACTGTGCCCCGCGGCGCCCGGTAGGGGCGCCGAACATCAGGCAAGTCACGCCGCAGCAGCCACACAGCCACGTTCGGCATGCATATGCTGATGAGATAGGTGAAGTTGGCCGCGGCGATCAACCAGAGTGGAACACCCATTAGAAGAAAGATGATCGCACATACGGCGGTGAGCAGCGTCGCCACCCACGGGCAATCCGTCGCCATGCGCCGGCCGAGAAAGCGGGGCAATAGCCCATCGTCGCTCAGCTGCGACAGCGTGCGCGCTGCGCCGGCCAACGGCTGCATCGTCCCATGGAACATGTTGAGCATGATGAACCAGATGGCGGCGGCCTTGCCGAAGCTGCCGAGCAGCGGCGCATAGGTCGGACCAAGCACGGTGGTAAGGTCCCTGCCGAGCGGCTCGGGACCCAGAACACCCAGCCAGACGACCGGGAGGACGATAAAGTAAACCCCGGCCATCGCGGCCGCGGCCAGCATGGCGCGCGGCACGTTGCGGTTGGGATCGATCGTCTCGCCGACATGGCAGGCAGCGGCCTCGAAGGCCGGCGCGGCAAAGCCGATTATATAGAGGCCGGCCATCACCGACGTCACACCGCCGAACCAGCCGTCGAAGGGCGTCGTCAATGTGAAGTCGGTTGCCTGCCGCCAATCGACCGAGCCGCTCATGATCGGAATGAGGGACGAGAGAAAGGCGAGCGAAGCTGAAGCGGTCGCGATAGGGATCGCAAAACCCGCAATCCATTTGACCCCGCACATGTTCACGCCGGCGAAGAACAGGACGAGCGCACAGGCGACCGCTTCTACCGGAAGCGCCGGCAGGTACCACTGCTGAATGGCTGACGCGGAGAGCAGTGCCGTCAGCCCGCAGGTCGGCACCCAGCCCCACCAGTAGCAGGTGCCCGTCAGCGCCGAGAGCACGGGGTTATACGGACGAAAAGCTTCCGCACAGGCAGCCGAGATGCCGCCGACCCGATTTGGCCACATGAGCACGAGCTCGGTCCATGCGGGAGCGGCGGCCCACCCGAGCAGGACACCGACGATCAGCAACGGAACTGCCGCACTCCCCTGTCCCAGGATTTCTCCCTGGCCGATGAAGAGTGCCGCAATCAGAAAAATCATCTGATTGCTGCCGCCCATCGCAAGCGCAGCCGTGCCAAACCATCCCAACGTCCTTGGGTGTGGCTTGGAGGGTAGACTATCGCTGTAGATCGAGTCCAATTGGCCGCTCTTTTAATCCAATACGAGGGAGACGATAACAACGCGGAAATGTGAAGCGGCCCTTAAGCCCTTGATCGATCTTGGCGAATGCAGGGCGAAACCATAGACAAAGCAGCGCGTCTTCCAACGGAAGGTTAGTCGGCTGCGCTAGATTTCATCGGTATTTGTCGCACCTATGTCACTATTTGTCGGACGTACGTACAACTACTGTCGAAGCACCGTCTGGAGCGACTGGATCGCCGCGGCAACGGGCTGGGGAACCTGCGGCTTTTTCAAATTCTCGGGGCGTTGAGGGTCGAGCCTTTCATGCAACCGCAGGGGCCGAGACCGAAGCGGCGCGAGTCGCTAAACGAGGACCTATGACCGACCCTCAGGAACGCCGCGAAGTCCTGCGCGGAATTCTCCTCCTCGTCCTCTCCGCGTCGCTGTTTGGTGCCGTAGACGGACTGAGCAAGATTCTCGCCGACACCCAGTCGGTCGGGCAGATCGTCTGGGCGCGCTACGCGCTCGCGATTCCGGTCCTCCTCGCCTCGATCAGGCCGGCCGGCTGGGTGAGCCTCTTCCGCACCTCCCGGCCAAAGCTTCAGATCGCGCGCGGCCTCACGCCACTCGTCATCAGCGTCGCGATGGTTTTGGGCGTGCGCTATCTGCCGCTGGCGGAGGCGACCGTCATCCTCTTCGCCGGCCCGTTCTTCGTCGTAGCGCTGTCCGTGCCGTTCCTCGGCGAGCGCGTGCGGCCGGCAAGCTGGATCGGCGTCATCGTCGGCTTCCTCGCTGTGTTGATCGTCGCGCGGCCAGGCTTCAGCGATCTCTCGAAATACGCGCTGTTTCCTTTGCTCGGCGCGGCGTTCTTCGCGCTCCTTCAGCTCATCACCCGCCGCCTCGGCGCCGCTGGAGAGAAGCCGACCACCACGCTCGCCTGGACGCTTGCCGTCGGCGGCCTTGCCTCGACTCCCTTCGTGGCGGCGAACTGGGTGCCGGTCACGCCGACCGCGTGGCTGCTCATGATCGCGCTCGGCGTGGTGTTCGGCGTCTCGCAGCTCCTCATGATCCGCGCCTTCGCCTACGCCCCGGCGGGCGTGCTCGCGCCGTTCAACTATGTGCAGATCATCTCGGCCGTGATCTTCGGCATGATCGTTTTCGGCGACGTTCCCGACGCCTGGACGTTTCTCGGCATCGCCATGATCATCGGCGCCGGCATCTACGTGGTGAAGAGCCGCGCGGCGTGATGCCATTACCTTTGGTATGCGCGTGAAATAGCTGTTTCCTTCGCTTTCTCCGTGGCGTGGACCACCGACAGGCACCCGATGCTTGTGCAACGATGGAACATCGATGCTTCGAGGAGCTGCGCGGTGTCCGAGTCGGCCAATTTGCGAAAGACGTTAGAGTGCATGCGCTTGGCCGCGGATTGTATGCAATTGGCGCGCGAGGTTCGCTGCTCTAGCTTGCAATCGCATTTCCTTCGGATGGCGAAGGTATGGCACACGCTAGCGGGTCAAGACCCGAGCCCGGATACCCAGGCCATGAGGGCCGATATCCGGACCGAGAGATTAGCAGAACAAGAATTGGCCTAGAGAGATCCACCCGACCCCCGCGCGCACTGGCATGTCGCTAGTGCGCCACGAGTTGCGCGCTCTTCCTTCGTCCCTTTGTATTGCCCCGAACCGCCGTCGAGGGCGGCGTCAGGAAGGCGTCGAACCGCTCCTTCACGATCGCGTAGCACTCACACGATGCCTTTTCGAGGCCGGGACGGTCGAGAACTTGAATCTTTCCCCGACGATAGCTGATCAGTCCGGCCGCCTGCAGCGATAGCGCCGCAATCGTCACCGATTTCCGATTGGCGCCCAGCATGTGCGACAGAAACTCATGCGTGTAGGGCAGGGCTTCGCCTTCGGCCCGATCATGCATCATAAGGAGCCATCGGCATATTCTCGCTTCCGTTGCATGCATGGCATTGCACGCGACAGTCTGCTGAACCTGTGACAGCAGCGTCTCCGAATAGCTGACGAAGAGATCGCGCACGTGTTCGCTGCGCTTGAATTCCGATTGCAACAACTCGATCGGGCAGCGGACCATGGCGCCCTCCATTTGCACAAGACATCGATTGAAGGAGACGCGGCTGTACATGGCCGCGAAAAGGCCGAATGCTCCTTCGCGCCCTATGTTCGCGGTCTCGATGGCCGAGCCGTTCTCCAAGACGGTCAACAGCGAGAGGACGTTGCCCTGCGGGAAATAGGCGTGCTTGAGCAGGCCGCCCGCCTCGCAGACGATGTCCCCAAGCTTGAGCTCGATGGGCTCAAGATGCGCCTCGATCCGCTTGCGGCTGTCCGCCTCCAAGGCGCCGAGCAACCGATTGCTCCGCGCTTCGTGTCTTTGAGCTTTGGACATAGCGACATCTTCTAACAATCAAACGGCCTCGCATCTAGAGGCCGCCAGAATTCACTCTTAGGTTTGCTTTGCGCCCAT
>CAYTTC010000127.1:0-7568 GCA_964440525.1 uncultured Propylenella sp.
CAAGGCCCTGGTGCTGGAGCTTGCCCGCTCGGAGTACGTCGCCCGCCGCGAGAACGTCATTGCCGTCGGCAATAGCGGCACCGGCAAGACGCACATTGCCCTCGGATTGGGACTGGCCGCCTGCCAGAAGGGCCTCTCGGTCGGCTTCATCACCGCGGCGGCCCTGGTCCACGAGCTGATCGAGGCCCGCGACGACAAGCGGCTCCTCCGCCTGCACCGCCAGTTTGCCGGCTACAAGCTGCTGATCATCGACGAACTCGGCTACGTGCCGTTCTCCCAGACCGGAGCCGAGCTGCTGTTCGAGGTGTTCTCCCAGCGCTACGAGCGCGGCTCCACCATCGTCACCAGCAATCTGCCGTTCGACGAGTGGACCGGCGTGTTCGCCTCCGAGCGCCTGACCGGCGCCCTGCTCGACAGGCTGACCCACCACGTCCATATCCTCGAGATGAACGGCGACAGCTATCGGCTCAAACAGAGCAAGCGTCGATCCCGAAGCAACCCCGACGACACTCAGCCGGGCGATACACCCCAAGCCTGATCGCCAAACGCCGGAAGGCCTCCCCAGCGCGGCCTTCTGCCGCCGCCGCCCGATGCATTATTACTCCGGCCCGCCGATGCATTTTTGCTCCGGCGTTGACAGTTGCTCGTCCCCGCCGCCAGCCTGGACTCTAGAGAGCTGGGTCGCTGCGATCACAGGCAGCCGATACAGGTCAGATAGACCGAATAAGCAACAAGGGGCGCTCAGTTCATCTGCCGATTGTGAGATGGTCCTCGACGAGCCGCACGCCTGGCGCCGACCACGCGGCATTCTCGATGGCCCGCCGTTCATCCCAGTTGTCCACTTTACCGTCCAAAGTGACCTTGTCATTTAGGACGCTCACCCGGATCGCGTTTGCCTCCACTTCGGCGCGGCGCTTTAGGGCCGCCTCGATTTTCCCCTTTATATCCGTCGCTTGTACGCGCGGCTTGACCGCAATCAGATTGCTGACCCCGACAACACCCCAAAGATTGCGGAGAGCGTTTTCTGCCGCGACCCTCTGGAACTGCCAATCCACCTCGCCAGTCAGCTTGATCCAGCCGTCGTCGACCGTGATTTTGACCTTTTCGTCCGGAACGCTGGTGTTCCATCGAAAGCTGTCAATCGCCCGTTTGGCTATCTCGTCGTCGGAAGTCTGCCGCTCACCGGCGTGGCGCACCTCGATTTCCTCCGCGATGGCGCGGACGCCGCGAACGCGCCGCACTGCGGCTTCGGCCGTGAGTTTCTGAGCATAGCTCGAGACGTGGCCCGTGAGGGTCACCACGCCGTCGTCGAACGCCACGCCGATGTTGGCGGCGTCGATGCTGGGCTCGAACTCGAGCTCGTCGAGTATGTCCTGGCGCAGCTGAATGTCTGTCATGATCATCTCCGGTGGTTCGCAGCGCTTTGCGCGCTGCTCCGGGACCAAGAGCGACAGGACGGAACGGCTGGCATTGAGGTGGATCAATCGGGTCGGCATCCAACGGCAACTTCGCTGCGCGCGATCTGGTAGGATTTCGTACTTGTTAGTCGACGTAGGTTTCGAAAGAGCTCATAAGTTTGAAGTGGGCGGGGTGCGCATGGGGACGTTCATGCCTAAAAGCATTGTCCAGCTGAACATCGAGCGTTTTCGGCGACTGCTGAGCGAAACAACGGCCGAGAAAAAGCGGCGGATCATCGAGAAGCTCCTCATCGAGGAGGAGGCCAAGCGCGCAACGCGCCGTCCTGACGCCAAACGCGGCGGACTTTCTGTCGATGGCGGGAGCTAACGCGTTTTGGGAGGCCTCTCCTGAGTTTTCCGGCAACAGCCATATGCTGTCGCGCGGGTCCGATGCGGTGGCGCTAGGTCTGTGCCAGGCCATGCACAGGCCGATCGGATTGAGCCAGATCAAAGCCGGGGGAGAGATCGCGCGGTTCCTTCTCCGACCATGCCGCCCGCCGCACGGCTGCGGCCGAGCGCATCCAGCTCGTCGATGAAGATGATGCAGGGCGCCGACTTGCGCGCCTGCTCGAAGAGGTCGCGGACGCGCGCGGCGCCGACACCGACGAACATCTCCACGAACTCAGACCCGGAGATCGAGAAAAAGGGAACGCCCGCTTCGCCGGCGACGGCGCGCGCCAGCAGGGTTTTGCCTGTGCCCGGCGGTCCGACCAGCAGGATGCCCTTCGGCGCTCGCGCGCCGAGCCGGCCTTAGCCCTTCGGGTCCTTGAGGAAAGCGACGATCTCCTCGAGCTCCGCCTTGGCCTCATCGACGCCGGCGACATCCTTCAAGGTTACCTTCGTGTCGCTCTCGACATAGACCTTGGCGCGGGATTTGCCGATCGTCATCAGCCCGCCGAAGCCCTGTCTGTCGGCCATGCGCCGGATGGCGAACGTCCACACGAGATAGAACAGGCCGATCGGCACGATCCACGAGAGCAAGGTGACGAGGAAGCCATTCGAGGCTGTGCCCGTTACCGTCACGCCCTTGCTCCTCAACCTGTCGGCCAGCGCAGGATCCACCCGTGTGGTCCCGAAATAGCGGCGACCGGCGGAGTTCGGCTCCTTCAGGGTTCCCTCGATCTGGTCATGGCCGACCGAGACCTCGCTTATCTTTCTCTGGTCGAGGAGGCTCTCGAATTCGCTGTAGGAGATCGGCTCGACCTGCCGGTAGTTCGACCACCAAGCCTCGAAGCCCAAGAGCAAAGCGCGGCCAGGACCACATACCAGATGTGGATCTGCCGTTTCTTGGCTTGCGGTTCCATGCTTAGGCTCTCAGCCTCTCAGGCTCTCAATGCGGTCGGCTGCTCTGCAGATGCTTTCGGACCGCGCGCGGTCCCGCTTTTGCGCAATAGAGCGCGACGGATTTCGTGTAGAGGCGAACGCCTCCTTTCGAGGCATTGTATGCGCCGAGGTTCGGATCGGCGACCAGTCGCCGCGCCGAGACTCACGTTACCACCGGTAACGAGCGCCACGTTATTCTTAACTCGACCCAGGGCACTCTCTCCTAACCTGGCCCTGTGATGACAGCATGCCCTGCTTATCCCCTGAGCGAACGCCGGGATTTGATCTTGGTCAAAGCGGGGCGCCCTCTGAGGTTCGTAACTGGCAATCCTCCGGCTACGTCATGCTCTCTTCCTGGCCGGGCTATGGTCGGTCGAGGATGGGACAATCAACGCCGCCGCAATCGATGGAGCATGCCCGTTTCGTACTTACGTCAGCATCGTTGCTGCCGATGCTGAGGCCGTACCTGGGTGACTTGCCTCAATCCGGATTCGCAATCGACCGGCGCCGGGCATGGTGGGAGCCGCGCTCGCTTCAAATTTGCGTCCGCCCCATCGCCAGGCTGGTTTGCGATAGCTCAATGTCACCCGCTGCCGGACCCAGCATTTTCCTTTGGAAGTGGAGGTTTCATATGCAAGCCAGAGACATCATGACCACGACCGTGATCACGGTCGGTCCAGACACGAGGGTTTTAGAAATTGCGAGGACACTGCTCGCAAACAATATCGGCGCCGTTCCCGTTGTAGACGGCAAAGGCAATGTCGCAGGAATCGTCAGCGAGACAGACTTTCTGCACCGTCCGGAGACGGGAACGGTAAAGCGCCGAAGCTGGCTGGCCTACTTCGAGGCGCCGGGTACGCTTGCAGAGGAGTATGCGCGCCTTCATGGCACGACGGCGCGCGATGTCATGAGCACGAAGGTTCACTCCGTGAAGCCCGACGCCGATCTCCTCGAAATAGTCGATCTGATGGAGAAGGAGGGGATTCGACGTGTTCTCGTAATGGAAGGTGAAAAGGTGCGAGGTATTGTCTGCAGGTCCGATCTCCTGCGGGGCATGCTGGCGAGCCGGGAGAAATCGAAGACCAGCGATTCGGATCGGTCAATTCGAACAATGCTACTTGAGGAACTTCGCAATCAGCCGTGGCGGAGCATTGCCGGAAACAATATTACTGTAACGAATGGAGTGGTCAGCTTCTGGGGTGCGGGCGGCTCGGACGCGGAGCGAAAGGCACTCAGGATCGCTGCCGAGAACATTCCCGGCGTCACACGCGTCGAGGACCGCACAACTGGTCACCCCAAAATTACCATGCCGCTGCTGTGACCCAGTGGAAGACGGCTACTCAAATCTAGGGCGGCGGGCGATCCGTTCAGCGACTGCGATCTTCGTCCCCGAGCTCCTCGTCCGAAGCCAGGATATCATAGATTTGAGCGGAGACGCCGGCAGCGGCCGCCACTCTTTTCCCATGATGTCATCCTCACCTTCGAGCCACGCGACCACGGCCTCGAGGTCCCCAACAGAAGCGTTGATGTCCAAAATGGCGCTGACCTTCCAGTCTAGCAATTCGCCACATACCCGGACCACACCCGTGAGGATCACTTCCAACCCAGCCGGCCGGCCCGACGAGCCTCACCCGCAGCGTCTCATGCGAATTGAGTGGATTGCGGACCGTAGCGCGGACCTTCACGGTCTCCCCTTCCGCGGCGTGGCTGCGGTAGGGCTCCTGCCGATCGGCGCTGTCGAGCTGGTGCAGATAGTGCGCGACGCTCTGGAGCTTGCCCGCTCGCAATACGTCGCCCGCCGCGAGAACATCATCGCGGTCGGCAATAGCGGCACCGGCAAGACGCATATTGCCCTGGGATTGGGACTGGCCGCCTGCCAGAAGGGCCTCTCGGTCGGCTTCATCACCGCGGCCGCCCTGGTCCACGAACTGATCGAGGCCCGCGACGAGAAGCGGCTCCTCCGCCTGCAGCGCCAGGTCGCCGGCTACAAGCTACTGATCATCGACGAACTCGGCTATGTCCCGCTCTCCCAGACCGGAGCCGAGCTGCTCTTCGAGGTGTTCTCCCAGCGCTATGAGCGCGGCTCCACCATCGTCACCAGCAATCTGCCGTTCGACGAGTGGACCGGCGTGTTCGCCTCCGAGCGCCTGACCGGTGCACTGCTCGACAGGCTGACCCATCACGTCCACATCCTTGAGATGAACGGCGACAGCTACCGGCTCAAACAGAGCAAGCGTCGATCGCGAAGCCCCGACGACGCTCAGCCGGCCGAGACACCCCAAGCCTGATCGCCAAACGCCGGAAGGCCTCCCCAGCGCGGCCTTCTGCCGCCGCCGCCCGATGCATTATTACTCCGGCCCGCCGATGCATTTTTGCTCCGGCGTTGACACTTGACCATCTATTGGGCGAGCGCATGATGTCAGCCTTGCATGCACACAGAGGCCAAGCGGGGTCCGGAAGAGGTGTCGCGCGAATGAATAAGCCGGCTCCAATCGTCCAGCGACGCCTCGCGGCTATCTTCTGCGCTGACGTGGCCGGCTATACGCGCCTGATGAATGTCGATGAGGCTGGCACGCTGCGCCTTCTAACCTCGCATCGGGAAATTACGGACCGTCTCATTGCGCAACACGGCGGGCGCATAGCCAACACCGCCGGCGACAGCATTCTCGCCGAGTTTCCGAGCGCGGTCGTCGCGCTTCAATGTGCGCTAGGAATCCAGGAAAGGATCGCCGCAGTGCACGAAGAGGTTCCGGAGGAACGCCGTGTAACTTTCCGGATCGGACTTCATGTTGGCGAGGCAATGGTCAAGGACGGCGACCTGTTCGGCGACGGCGTCAACGCTGCCGCGCGCATGCAGAGTTTGGCTGAGCCGGGATCAGTCTGCCTTTCAGCCTCCGCCCACGAATATGTCCACCGGGTTCTGCCGCTTACGTTTGAGGACCTGGGACCGCAATCCGTAAAGAACCTCGACACGCCGATCCGAGCCTATCTCGCGCGCCCATCCGGCGAGCCGCTTTCGCGAGCGATTCCGCCGATCCATCGCAGCCACGAGATTTATCTCGTGAGGCGCCTTTACGGCATCCTTTTCAAAGCGCTGATGGACGTCATAAAGCCGGAGGGCCTCCTATCCCTTGACGCGCCCGCTCTGGCGTCGATTGCTGACGCCCCAGGCATTGATCAGCGCCAATTGGCCGAGCGTCTCGCCATTGACCTCGGGAGGGCCAAGCGAGTTGTCAGGCGACTTGAGGATCAAGAGCTGGTCGAGCAGATGCCGAATGGCAGCGGCCGACGATCGCACGGTCTAAGGCTCACACCGGCCGGCCTGGCACTTCGTGAGAGGCTGCGTCCCGCAGTCATTGCCGCGGAAGATCGTATCATGGCTCCGCTCTCGCAGAGCGAGCGAGAGACGCTGAAGGACCTTGTGGCGCGCGTGATCAAAGCCAACGAGAGCAAAGTTGCGGATCAGAATGAGAAATGAATCTTCGCACCAGGGGCAAGCGTCGCCCGCCTTAATCAAGGCCGCCGAACGCGAGTATCGCACCTGGATTCTCGATAGCAGGCGCTGGCAGGATTATCGGCCGCGTCCCGACGACATCATCATCGCGACTTACCCGAAGTGCGGCACGACATGGATGCAGCGGATCGTGAGCCTGCTGGTATTCCAGACGCCCGAGCCGAAGCCGGTGATGCATATCTCGGCATGGATGGACCGGCGCTTTGGCGAGCCTTTGGAGGCTGTGCTGGCGCAGATCGAGGCGCAGAAGCACCGGCGCTTCCTGAAGTCGCATCTGCCGCTCGACGGCCTACCGTTTTATGACCAGGTCAAATACATCCAGGTTGCACGCGATGGTCGCGACGCCTGCATGTCGCTCCAGAATCACGTCACGAATTTCTCGCCGCAGGCCTTGGATCGGCTCGACAAAATTGGCATCGAGGACGAAACAATCGGCTGTCCTTATCCGCGCCTTCCGGCCGATCCGGCCGCGTTTTTCCATCAATGGATCACGCGGGACGGTTTTCCGACCATGTCTTTCTTCCACTTTGTGCGAACCTGGTGGGAGGTGCGGGAGCGCCCGAACGTTCTGCTCGTCCACTACAACGATCTGAAAGCGGACATTGCGGGCGAGATGCGGCGCATAGCCGAGTTCCTCGGCCTGTCAGTAGATCCACGCCTGTGGCCCGGTCTTGTTGCGGCTGCAGGATTTGAAGCGATGCGCCGCGACGGGGATACGCTTATGGGAAAAGTAGCGGAATCATTCGAGGGTGGCAGTCAACGGTTCTTCTTCAAAGGCGCGAACGAACGCTGGCGCGGCGTCGTTAGCGAGAATGATCTTTCTCTCTATGAGACGCTAGGCAAAGCGATGCTCTCGCCCGCATGTGCCGGCTGGGTGGCCCAGGGCCGGCTGGGGACAGGCGATCCTTGACTGATGTGACTCTGAATGAGTTCAGACCCTAGGAAGCTCCTCCATGAAGTTGGCGCAAGGGATCGGAGCCTTGAGCGTCTTTTCAAAGTTTCCGAATGGCGCTGGTGAAGCCGCTGCCGGACCGGCGCATCGCTCCCAAGTTCTCCTTAATTTGCCGAGCGCGCCGAAAAGCTCGCATGCGATTCTGCACGGCCTAGAGTCACGCTAATCGAACGATATCTAGAGAATGGTGGCGGAGACGAATAACTAACGGTTAGTGAATGCCGGACGTGCAGCAAGCCAAGAAGGTGAAGCGTTCGATCCGGCTGGACAGAGGTGGGTCCGCTTTCCGAGACAGATTGGCGGCTTGGCTAAGGTGGATCGG
>CAYTTC010000128.1:0-7460 GCA_964440525.1 uncultured Propylenella sp.
CTCCGGTTCCATCAAAACACCTAACTCGGTGTCTTCCGAACCGGCAGCAGGCCAAGATGCGTTTCACTACAAGACGGGAAAGCTAAGCGACCCGAGCCAATCCGAGGCTGAACGCCAGGCGCTCATGAACTTCACGCGAGGCGCCTACAGCTTGTTCAAGAATCCCCGCAGCCATCGCAATCTCGATTTGACCGATCCATCGGAGGCCGCCGAGCTGCTTATCGTGGCCAGCCACCTCTTGCGCATCGTCGACGCCGCTCAGCAGCGCCTCACAGAGTAGTACCTGTACCCTTGGCGGGGGTCCCAAGCCGCTGACACTCCGGCGCAGCGAACGGCACCCTGAGACGCCTCTGCGGATGGGCGCGCCAAGCCACTCCGACACCCGACAAAAAGCACGTACACCAGCTATGACAGAGCCCCAGACCTCGATACATTCCGGGAGCACTCGAAAGCGGTGACCACGTGGAGAAAACACTTTCACTTGCCGGAACGCTTATTGGAGCCGTCTCCGCCGCAGCCGTGGCAGCCTCAATAGTATACGACATCGGGTACTTTTCTGCGATCAACCTCAACCTAATGCTTCTGGCGACCCTATCCGACCACGTTAGCAATGCTCTTGTTTGGCTTCCGGCGGTTTTTGTATTTATCGTGGGCTCATACATCCTCAGTGGTCTTTTTGCCAGGGCGATTACACCGTCGCTATTCCCAGGAGATAACTCACCTAGCCCTAGGACGATCTATAATAATCGTAGATTCACGCTACTTTTCTACATTTTCGTACTTTCTATTACCTTAATCGGAGAGTTAATATGGTGGCCCTCTTTTAAGTTCTTTGTCATTGTAATCATATTTTCACTTGGCTTGCTTATCCTAATTTTTAGCAGCGACGCTTTAAGGGGGGTTATTGGTGAAGTAGCCGAAGTCATGCTTTTTGTGATACTATTATTTTCTGGGTTTATAATGGCGATTGCCCATGTTTCTGCACTGAATGATATCGGCAACAGTACTAGAGGCGATCTAATTATCTTGGCGCGTGATAGCGAAGAAATCGATGCCAAGCTTCTACGCGTCTATAGCGGCGGAATACTATTCAAACCTCTTGCAGCGGACAGAGTCGTATTTATGAGATGGGAGGAAATACGCGGAATAAGCGAAACTACTGTTTCGCTGGAGAGACGGCCCCTTGTCTGCGACTTCCTAAGGATCGGATGCTAGTCGCTGACCGGCTAGTCGAAGGTTTCTCAACCCTACCGCAGAATCACAGACACGCATGAGCGGGAGGGCGTTCGGTCGCTGCCACATCGACGAGCGCTGACCACTCGGGCTCACATTCGCGGATTTTCTTTCGAGCCTCCAACGTTTGAAAATTGGACAAAGGCGCATTCCTGCGGGGCTGACGGACGTTTATTCCAATTCCGGCGCCCTGAGCGCCGCAAGCATAAGCCCCGGCTCGGAATGTCGTTTGACTGACGCTCTCAGATACCGTCGTCAACGGACCTATCCATTATACTGTTCACTGATAGAGGTGATGGACTCCGATGGCGATCATTGCTATATATTGACAATTGCAATGCTGTCGCGACGATACGCGTCGCCAGCTTAGTGGGGTTTAAGGTGAAACTTTTTGAGATGCGTGAGCGCCGCGCGGCGCTTGTCGAGGAGATGCGCGCCATCCTGGCCAAGGCTGAGGCCGAAAAGCGAGACCTCGCCGAGCCCGAGGACAAGCGATTTGGCGAAGTGAAGACCGAGATCGCCAATCTTGACCGACAGATTGACCGTGCGGAAGCACTTGCCACCCCTAAATTTCGAGATAAACGATGCAATTGGGGGCGGAGCGGCTTCTCATGGGTCGGCGCCCGCAAAACTGATGAAGAGCGAGGTCGGTGCTAGCCCATGCTGATATCCCGGCAGAATACGATCCTCGAAATTGCCCGCCAGTCCGGACGGGTGATGGTGGATGAGCTCGCGCAGCGCTTCGAGGTGACGCCGCAGACCATTCGCAAGGATCTGAACGAACTCTGCGACAAGCGGATGCTGACGCGCATTCATGGCGGCGCGATCCTCTCCTCGGGCGTCGAAAATGTCGGCTACGACGCGCGCCGCATGATCGCGAGCGAGGAGAAGGAGGCGATCGGGCGCGCCGCGGCCGCGCGCATTCCGGAACAAGCGTCGCTCTTCATCAACATCGGCACGACGACGGAGGCCGTCGCGCGTGCGCTCCTCCAGCACAACGGGCTGATGGTGATCACCAACAATTTGAACGTCGCGAGCCTGATGCGCGGCTATCCGCAGATCGAGGTGGTGATCGCCGGCGGCGTCGTGCGGCACAGCGACGGGGGCGTCGTCGGCGAGGCGGCGGTCGATTTCATCCGCCAGTTCAAGGTGGATATTGCGGTGATCGGCGCCTCGGCGATCGATCAGGACGGCGCGCTCCTCGACTACGATTATCGCGAGGTGCGGGTCGCGCAGGCGATCCTCTCCAACACCCGCCACGTCATGCTCGTCTGCGACTCGTCAAAATTCGAGCGTTCGGCTCCGGTTCGCATCGGACATCTTTCGCAAGTGACGACCTTCGTGACCGACCACTGTCCGTCGGACGCAATCCGCCGACTCTGCATGGAAAGCGGCGTGGAATTGGTGGAAGCGCTCGGTTCGGAGGTATCGGCGGACATCACGCCGATTTTCGCTTGATTTTCACTTTGTTTCGCGTAGTTTCTCCTCAAGGTTCGCAGCGAACATAAAATGCTGCGCCGCAATGGGGAGGCCTGGTGCGCTCAGCACCCTTCGACATCGCCATCGTCGGCGGCGGAATCAACGGCTGCGGCATAGCCCGCGACGCCGCGGGGCGCGGGCTTTCCGTCTATCTCTGCGAAGCCTCCGACCTTGCCGGCGCGACCTCCTCGGCCTCCACCAAGCTCATTCACGGCGGGCTCCGCTATCTCGAATATTACGAGTTTCGCCTGGTTCGCGAGGCGCTGATGGAGCGCGAAGTGCTGCTCCGCGCCGCGCCGCACATCATTCGGCCCTTGCGGTTCGTCCTCCCGCACCACAAGGGACTTCGGCCTGCCTGGCTCATCAGGCTAGGCCTCTTTTTTTACGACCATCTCGGCGGGCGCAAATTGCTCCCGCCGGCGCGGCGGATCGACCTTTCGCGCGATCCGGCCGGCGAGCCGCTAAAGCCTGAATTCCGAAAAGGTTTTGAATATTCCGATTGCTGGGTGGACGACGCGCGGCTCGTCGTTCTGAACGCCATCGACGCGGCGGCGCGCGGCGCGGTCATCGAGACCCGCACCGAGATGGTGAAGGCGGAGCGCCGCGCCGGCGGCTGGCGGGTGACGCTCCGCGATGCGGCGACCGGCGCGCTCCGCGAAATCAGCGCAAAAGTACTCGTCAACGCGGCAGGACCCTGGGTCGCGGAGCTGACCGCCGTGCGCCTCGGCCTGCCGCTCGATGCGCCGGTCCGCCTCGTCAAGGGAAGCCACATCGTCGTCCCAAAGCTCTTTTCGCACGACCGCGCCTACATTTTTCAGAACGCCGACAAGCGCATCGTTTTCGCCATCCCCTACGAGCGCGATTTCACGCTGATCGGCACCACCGACCTTGATTATGACGGCGATCCCGGAAAGCCTCGTGCGACGGATGCGGAGATCGACTATCTCTGCGCGGCGACCTCCGAGTATTTTCGCCAAAAGATCGCGCCGTCGGATGTCGTCTGGACTTATGCGGGGGTGCGCCCGCTCTATGACGATGGGGTAAGCGAGGCGCAGGCTGCCACGCGCGACTATGTTCTGAAGGTGGAGGGAGGGGGCGACGTGCCGCCGGTCCTCAACATCTACGGCGGAAAAATCACCACCTACCGGCGGTTGGCCGAGGCGGCGCTGGAAAAACTTGCTCCGCATCTCGAAAAACCTGGCGGGCCCTGGACGGCGGTGGCGTCGCTGCCGGGCGGCGATTTTCCGGTCGATGGCGCGGCGGCGCTCGCGGCCGAGGTGAGGGCGCTCGCCCCGTCCTGTCCGGGGCCGCTCGCCGCCAGGCTCGTCCGCGCCTACGGCACGCGCGCGCGCATCGTCGTGGAAGGCGTCGCCGGCGAGGCCGATTGGGGCGAAAAATTCGGCGCCGATCTGACGGAGCGAGAAGTCCGCTATTTGATGGAGCACGAATGGGCGCTTTCCGCCGAAGACGTGCTTTGGCGCCGCTCCAAGCTCGGTCTTCGCGTCAGCGACGCCGAGGCCAGAAGACTCGATGTTTGGATGCATGCGGTGGCCCTCACGGGCGCCCACACGGCGGCCGTGGCGGGCGGGGCAAGCCTATGACGCTCGAGCTCCGCCACGTCACCACCCGGGTGCGCAACGAGACGCACATAGACGACGTATCGCTCACCTTCGCGCACGCCACGCTGAATATTCTCCTTGGACCCACGCTCTCCGGCAAGACGAGCCTGATGCGGCTGATGGCGGGGCTCGACGTGCCGACCGAGGGCAGCGTCTTCTTCGACGGCAAGGACGTGACCGGGGTTGCGGTCCGCCAGCGCTCGGTCGCCATGGTCTACCAGCAATTCATCAACTACCCGAACCTCTCCGTCTACGAGAACATCGCGTCTCCGCTCCGGGTCGCGCGAGCAAAAAAGGCGGATCTCGACCGGCGGGTGCGTGAGACGGCAGCGCTGATGAAGCTCACGCCGCTGCTGGAGCGCAAGCCGCTCGAGCTCTCCGGCGGTCAGCAGCAGCGCACCGCGCTCGCGCGCGCGATCGTAAAGCAAGCCGATCTCGTGCTCCTCGATGAGCCGCTCGCAAATCTCGACTACAAACTGCGCGAGGAGCTGCGGGAGGAGCTGCCGCGCATCTTCTCCGCCACTGGCGCGATCTTCGTCTATGCCACCACCGAGCCGACCGAAGCTCTCCTGCTCGGCGGATCGACCTCAACCTTGGCGCAGGGCCGGGTGACGCAGTTCGGTCCGACCGTCGACGTCTACCGGCGCCCAAACAGCCTTGAGACGGCGCGCATATTTTCTGATCCGCCGATCAACACCCTCTCCGTCAAGAAGAACGGCATGAATATCAGTTCCGCTGCCGGGCATCTGAAACTGCCGGCGTCGGGCGTTCTCGCACCGCTTCCCGACGGCACCTACACGATCGGATTCCGCCCAAACCATCTCTACCTCGCAAAACCCGGACCCGACTCGATCGCCGTCAGCGCAACGGTGGCGATCGCGGAGATCACCGGTTCGGAGAGCTTCATCCACGTGGACTTCGCAGGCGAGCGCTGGGTTGCGCTGGCGCACGGCGTTCACAATCTCGCGATCGGGCAGCCGGTAAATATCTACCTCGATCCCGCCCGGTTCTTCGTCTTCGACGCCTTTGGGGCGCTCGCGGCCGCACCGGGCGTGCGGCAGGCGGCATAGGAGGGGCGATGGCGCGAATAGTTTTGAACGGAGTCGCTCACAGTTATCTCTCCGCGCCGCGCGGCCCGCAGGACTACGCCCTGAAGCGCCTCGAACACGTGTGGGAGGACGGCGGTGCCTACGCGCTCCTCGGACCTTCCGGGTGCGGCAAGACCACGCTTCTCAACATCATCTCGGGGCTGATTACGCCGAGCGAAGGTCGCGTGCTCTTCGACGGCACGGATGTGACCGAGCTCCCCACCGCGGAGCGCAACATCGCGCAGGTTTTCCAATTCCCGGTGATCTACGACACGATGACGGTCGCGGATAACCTCGCCTTCCCGCTACGCAACCGCAATGTTCCGCGGGCGGAGATCGAATCGCGCGTGGCCGAGATCGCCAAGATGCTCGACCTCTTGCCGATCCTGACAAAGAGGGCGCGCGGACTGACCGCCGACGTCAAGCAAAAGGTCTCGCTTGGCCGCGGCCTTGTCAGGCCGGACGTGACCGCCATCCTCTTCGACGAGCCGCTCACCGTCATCGATCCACATTTGAAATGGATGTTGCGGTCCAAGCTGAAGGAACTGCACCGGCAGTTCGACCTGACGATGGTCTATGTCACACACGATCAGACGGAGGCGCTCACCTTCGCCGAAAAGGTCGTGGTGATGTACGAGGGCGAGGTCGTTCAGATCGGCACGCCGGAAGATCTGTTCGAGCGCCCGGCCCATACCTTCGTCGGCTACTTCATCGGCTCGCCGGGGATGAATGTCGCGCCGGTCACGGTTACGGGGAACCGCGCGCGTCTCGGGACGCAGGAAGTCCCGCTCGCGCGCACCTATAGCGAGCAGCCGGCCGGGACTAGAACTGAGCTTGGCATCCGCCCGGAATTCATCCGCGTCTCCAGCAATGGTCGCGGCATACCGGCCCGCGTTGTCAGGGTGGATGACGTCGGACGCTACCGCGTGGTCAAGCTCGATCTCGACGGCCACCAATTCAACGCGATCGCGGACGAGGACGCTGAAATCGCGGACGACCGGGCAAGCGTCGTGCTCGATCCCGCCAACGTCCATATCTACGCCGATGGCCGTCTGGTCGAAGGCAAACCGCTTTCGGCGGGAGTGGCATGATGGACAAGACCTGGAACAACCGCGCCTGGTTCATGGTTCTGCCCGTGCTCATCCTGGTGGCGTTCAACGCGATCATTCCGCTGATGACCGTCGTGAACTATTCCGTGCAGGAGACATTTGGCGGCAATGTTTTCTTCTTCGAAGGCGTGAAGTGGTTCCAGGAGGTTCTCCAGTCCGATCGCTTCCACGCGGCCCTAGGCCGCCAGCTGTTCTTCACCTTCACCATCCTCTTCATCGAAATCCCGCTTGGCGTGGCGATCGCGCTGACGATGCCGCGCAAAGGCTTCTGGGTATCGGTGTGCCTGGTCCTGATGGCGCTTCCGCTGCTCATTCCGTGGAACGTCGTCGGGGCGATGTGGAACATCCTCGCACTGCCGGACATCGGCCTCCTCGGGCGAGCGCTGAACGGCATGGGGTTCGACTACAACTACACTCGTCATCCGCTCGATGCATGGTTCACGCTGATCCTGATGGACGTCTGGCACTGGACGTCGCTGGTCGTGCTTCTTGCCTATGCGGGGCTGATCTCGATTCCCGACGCATACTATCAGGCGGCCAAGATCGACGCCGCGTCGCGCTGGGCCGTGTTCCGCTACATCCAGCTTCCGAAGATGAAGCGCGTGCTGACCATCGCCATCCTGCTCCGCTTCATGGATTCCTTCATGATCTACACGGAGCCGTCCGTGCTGACCGGCGGCGGCCCCGGCAACGCCACGACGCTGCTCTCCATCGACCTGGTGAAGATCGCGCTCGGCCAGTTCGACCTCGGCCCCGCTGCCGCGATGTCTATCATCTACTTCCTGATCGTCCTGCTGCTCAGCTGGATCTTCTACACGCTGATGATGCGCAACGAGGAGCAGTCATGAGGCGCGTCAGCTGGCTGGTGCCGGCCATCTACATCCTGTTCCTGATGGTGCCGATCTACTGGCTCCTGAACATGTCGTTCAAGA
>CAYTTC010000129.1:0-4758 GCA_964440525.1 uncultured Propylenella sp.
CAGCGGCACGGCCTGGCGTTGCATGTTCGAGCCCATCAGCGCGCGGTTGGCGTCATCGTTCTCGAGGAACGGGATGAGCGCCGCCGCCACCGAAACCAGCTGCTTCGGCGACACGTCCATGAGATCGACCTTGTCGCGCGGCACCAGCGACACGTCGCCGGCATGCCGGCAGATCACCAGATCACTGGTGAAGCGGCCCTTTTCGTCGATCGTCGCGTTCGCCTGGGCGACGGTGTATTTCGCCTCTTCCATGGCGGAGAGGTAGACCACTTCGTCACTGACGCGGCCGTCCACGATCTTGCGGTACGGGCTCTCGATGAAGCCGTATTTGTTCACCCGCGCGAAGGTCGCGAGCGAGTTGATGAGCCCGATATTCGGACCTTCCGGCGTCTCGATCGGGCAGATGCGGCCGTAGTGCGTCGGGTGCACGTCGCGCACCTCGAAGCCTGCCCTTTCACGGGTGAGACCGCCCGGTCCGAGCGCCGAAAGTCGCCGCTTGTGGGTGATCTCCGACAGCGGGTTCGTCTGATCCATGAACTGCGACAGCTGCGAGGAGCCGAAGAACTCGCGCACAGCGGCGGCCGCCGGCTTGGCGTTGATCAGGTCCTGCGGCATGACCGTGTCGATCTCGACGGACGACATGCGCTCCTTGATCGCCCGCTCCATGCGGAGCAGCCCGATCCGGTACTGGTTCTCCATCAGCTCACCGACCGAGCGCACCCGGCGATTGCCGAGATTGTCGATGTCGTCGATCTCGCCGCGGCCGTCGCGGAGACCCACGAGCGTCCGGATGACGGCGATGATGTCGTCCTTGCGGAGCACGCGCACCGTATCCTCGGCGTCGAGGTCGAGACGCATGTTCATCTTCACGCGGCCGACCGCTGAGAGGTCGTAGCGCTCCTGGTCGAAGAACAGCGACTTGAACATCGCCTCCCCCGTTTCGATCGTCGGCGGCTCGCCCGGGCGCATCACCCGGTAGATATCGAAGAGCGCGTCCTCGCGGTTCTGGTTCTTGTCGACGATCAGCGTGTTGCGGATATAGCCGCCCACATTGACGTGATCGATTTCCAGGAGTTGCAGCTTCTTCTGGCCGATCTCGGCCAGGCTAGCGAGCAGCTTGGCGGTGATTTCCTCGCCCGCTTCCGCGTGGATCTCGCCCGTCTGGGCGTTCACGATATCCTCGGAAATGTAGCGTCCGATCAGCGCCTCGTCGGTGACACGAAGCGCTTTGATCTTCTTCTCCTTCAGCTGGTTGGCCAGCCGAGCGGTGATCTTCTTGCCGGCCTCCGCAATAACCTCGCCGCTCTTGGCGTCGATCAGATCCTCGGCCGGCTTGGTGCCGCGCAGCTTGTCGGCGTCGAAGGGCAGCCGCCAACCGTCGCCGTCGCGGGCAACCGTGACGGACTCGTAGAAGGTCGACAGAATTTCCTCGCCGTCCATGCCGAGCGCCATAAGGAGCGACGTCACCGGGATCTTGCGACGGCGGTCGATGCGCGCATGCACGATGTCCTTGGCGTCGAACTCGATGTCGAGCCAGGAGCCGCGATAGGGAATGATGCGGGCCGCGAAGAGCAGCTTGCCCGAGGAGTGCGTCTTCCCCTTGTCGTGATCGAAGAACACGCCCGGCGAGCGGTGCATCTGGCTTACGATGACGCGCTCGGTGCCATTGATGATGAAGGTGCCGTTGTCCGTCATGAGCGGCATGTCGCCCATGTAGACGTCCTGCTCCTTGATATCCTTGACCGACTTGGCGCCGGTGTCCTGGTCCACATCGAATACGATGAGGCGCAGCGTCACCTTCAGCGGCGCGGCATAGGTCATATCGCGCTGCCGGCACTCTTCGACGTCGTATTTCGGCGGATCGAATTCGTAGCGGACGAATTCGAGCGTGGAGGTGGCGGCGAAGTCGGAGATCGGAAACACCGACTTGAAGACCGCCTGCAGGCCCTCGTCCCCGCGCCCGCCTTCCGGCTCCTCGACCATCAGGAACTGGTCGTAGGAGGACTTCTGCACCTCGATCAGGTTCGGCATCTCCGCCGCCTCAGTGATGTGCCCGAAGAATTTGCGGATGCGGCGGCGGCCGGAGAAGCTCACCTTCTTCGCAGTCGTTGCTCTCGCCATGAATAGTCCTCGCCAATTTCGTTCGAACGGCTGTCCGGAAAGTCGCACGGGCTTCCATGCGTCCATCGGGGCAGCCATCGGCCTTGCGGCCAATGGAACCGGCGCGGCGGACCGCGCCAAAACGGCCTTCCGGCCGACAGATCCGGGCGCGGCGAACCGCGCCCAAACGGCTTTCCGGCCAACAGATCCGGGCGCGGCGAACCGCGCCCGGAGAACGCTGAAAAACGTCTACTTCAGCTCGACCGTCGCGCCGACGTCCTCGAGCTTCTTCTTGAGCTGCTCGGCCTCGGCCTTATTCACAGCTTCCTTCACCGTCTTCGGAGCGCCCTCGACGAGGTCCTTCGCCTCCTTCAGGCCAAGCCCGGTGATGGCACGCACTTCCTTGATGACGTTGATTTTCTTTTCGCCCACAGCGGTGAGGACGACGTCGAACTCGGTCTTCTCCTCGACCACCGGAGCGGCAGCCCCGGCTGCCGCGGCAACTGCCACCGGCGCGGCGGCGGAGACGCCCCATTTCTCCTCCAGGAGCTTGGAGAGTTGGGCCGCTTCCAGCACGGTCAGCGTAGAGAGGTCATCAACGATTTTCGATAGATCAGCCATAGTCTCGTTTCCTTGTCGGTTCGAACCTTGGGTATCAGGTCTTTCAAGATCGGCTTCAGGCCGCCTCACCTTGCTTGGCATAGGCCGCGAACACGCGTGCAAGCTGCCCGGCGGGCGCCTGCAGGACGCCCGCAATGCGGGTCGCCGGCGTCTGGATCATGCCGACGATCATTGCGCGCAACGCATCGAGCGAGGGGAGCGCGGCGAGAGCCTCGACCCCCTTGGCGTCCAGGCTGGTCCGCCCCATGGCGCCGCCGAGCAGGACGAACTTTTCGTTCGTCTTGGCGAATTCGGCGGCGACCTTCGGTGCGGCGATCGGATCATCCGAATAGGCGATGACCGTCGCTCCCTGGAACAGGTCGCTGATGTGTTCGACGTCCGTACCTTTCAAAGCAAGCTTGACGAGGCGGTTCTTGGCGACCTTGAGGCTGGCCCCCGCCGCCCGCATGCGGCCCCTAAGGGCCGTCATCTGGGCAACGTTCAGGCCGGAATAGTGGGCCACCACCACAACCCCGGTGCCGGAAAACACCTGGTTGAGGGTGGACACCATCTCGCTTTTTTCAGCTCTATCCACTGCCTCTGTCCTCATCTGGCCCGAGAACCGCTTGCGCGAGTCCCACGAGCCGTTTCGCCTAGCCGCCCGGCCCCGAGAAATCGGAGGACGGGCGACGGTGAACGCCTGTCCCCCGAACCTCCTTCGAGGCGCGGGCCCTCGCCCCTCTTTCGAGAAGCGAAGGACGAGAGGTTCGAACCGGCATCTGGGCTTTCGCCCGGATTGGGTTCTTGAACCCGTCTCATGCAGGCCACCCTTTTCGTGCGGGGGCTTAAGAGCCGAGGCTCACCTGCAATCTCGGACAGGACCGGACGGACAGGCGAGCCTGCCGGCCGGTTTTCGCCCGCGCTGCTTGCGCATCTCGGGCGAAACTTGACGCCCGGGCCAAAAAGCCCGGGCAAAACTTGTGCGATCTCAGCTCGCCGAAAGCGATGCCGGATCGACGCGCACTCCGGGCCCCTGCGTGGAGGTCACCGCAATGCGCTTCAAATAGGTTCCCTTGGCGCCGGACGGCTTCGCCCGGCTCACCGCGTCCGTGAAGGCGCGGATGTTTTCGGCGAGCGCGTCAGCCGTGAAGGACGCCTTGCCGACGCCCGCATGCACGATCCCCGCTTTTTCGACGCGGAACTCGACGGCGCCGCCCTTGGCGTCACGGACTGCCTGCGTGACATCGTTCGTCACGGTGCCGACCTTCGGGTTCGGCATCAGGCCACGAGGGCCCAGAATCTTTCCGAGCCGGCCGACGAGCGGCATCATGTCGGGGGTCGCGATGCAGCGGTCGAAATTGAGCTCGCCCTTCTGCACGGACTCCACCAGATCCTCGGCTCCGACGATGTCGGCGCCTGCCTTTTTCGCCTCCTCGGCGCGGTCGCCGCGGGCGAAGACCGCTACACGGGCCGAGCGGCCCGAGCCGTTCGGCAGATTGGCGACGCCGCGCACCATCTGGTCGGCATGGCGCGGGTCGACGCCGAGATTGAGCGCCACCTCGATCGTCTCATCGAACTTGGCGACCGCGCGCTCCTTGACCATGCGCACGGCATCGGCGAGCGGGTAGAGCTGCTCGCGGTCGATCCCCTCGTGGATCTTGCGGACGCGTTTTCCCTGCTTGCTCATGCCACCACCTCGATGCCCATCGAACGGGCCGAGCCTTCCACCATCCGCATCGCTGCCTCGACGTCGCGGGCGTTCAGATCCTTGAGCTTCTGCTCGGCGATCGAGCGCACCTGGTCGCGCGTCACCCGCCCGACGAGGGCGCGGCCGGGCGTCTGCCCACCCTTCGGAAGTCCCGCCGCCTTCTTCAGGAAATGCGACACCGGTGGCGTCTTCATCTCGAAGGTGAAGCTGCGATCCGCAAAGATCGTCAGCACCACCGGGATCGGGGCGCCCTTCTCCAGATCCTGCGAGGCGGCGTTGAAGTCCTTGCAGAACTGCATGATGTTGAGGCCGCGCTGGCCGAGCGCCGGCCCGATGGGCGGCGACGGGTT
>CAYTTC010000129.1:4858-7399 GCA_964440525.1 uncultured Propylenella sp.
GCATGATGTTGAGGCCGCGCTGGCCGAGCGCCGGCCCGATGGGCGGCGACGGGTTGGCGGCGCCTGCGGGTACCTGCAATTTCAGGTACCCGGTGATCTTCTTCGCCATTCACTCACTCCGTTCCTATGCCGGCCGCTAGCGGCGGCGTCCTCGGGTGTGCGTGGTGCGGCCTCGATGGTGCCCGATGGCATGGGCGACCGGCCTTCCACGCCAACAGTCAGACCTTTTCGACCTGGCCGTATTCGAGCTCGACCCGCCTCGGGCTTTGCCCGAGGCAAACATTCCAAATCCTGTCGAACTCGAATGCGGCCACGATCAAACTTTCTCCACCTGGCCGTATTCGAGTTCGACGGGTGTGGCCCGGCCGAAGATGGAAACCGCCACCTTCAGTCGCGCGCGCTCCTCGTCGACCTCCTCCACATTCCCCTCGAAGGAGGCGAATGGGCCGTCGGCGACGCGGATGCGCTCGCCGATCTCGAAACTCACTGACGGCTTCGGCCGCTCCACGCCCTCCTGCACCTGCGCCATGATGCGCTCGGCTTCGGAGTCCGGGATCGGCGTTGGCCGGTTGTCGGCGCCCAGGAAACCCGTGACCTTGGGCGTGTTCTTGATGAGGTGATAAGCCTCATCCGTCATGTCCATCTTCACCAGCACGTAGCCGGGGAAGAACTTGCGCTCCGAATCGACCTTGCGGCCGCGCCGCATCTCCACGACCTTCTCGGTCGGGACGAGGATGTCGTCGATCAGGTGGCTGAGCCCTGCGGCGGCCGCCTTCTCGCGGATCGAATCGCCCACCTTCTTCTCAAAATTCGAGTAGGCGTGGACGATGTACCAGCGCTTCGCCATCAAAGGTTCCGTTGTTGTCAGGCTCAGCCTGCCGTACCGAGCGCGAAGCCTACGCCCCAACTCATGATCTGGTCGGCGACGAAGAAGAACACGGTCGCCAAGAACACCATGACGAAAACCATCAACGTCGTAATCGCAGTTTCGCGCCGCGTCGGCCAAGTGACTTTGGCCGCCTCGGTGCGCACCTGCTGGATGAACTGGAATGGGTTTGTCTTTGCCATACCGCGAATTCGAAGGCGCGCGAAAGGGATCGCGCGCCTGCGAGCCTCCTAAATAGGCGAGTTCCGCGCGCCGCGCAAGAGCCCGCTCGTGGAATCAAATCTGTCTGCCAAGCCCTTGCTGTAAGGCAAGAAACGCGGCTTTTCAGTGGCGGGATGCCCGCACCACTGCAGCCGCTTCAGACCGGCTTGCCTCAATCTGCGGCCGCATTGCGGAAAAGTGTGCGATTCCAGCCCCTTCAGGCTGGCAGGGGCAGTAGGACTCGAACCTACGGCCTGCGGTTTTGGAGACCGCCGCTCTACCAACTGAGCTATACCCCTATTTGTCCACTCAGATATCGCGGAAGGCCCGCCTTGCCAAGCGGAAGCGTCGGAAATTGCGCCCGGTTTTTCGCGTTTCTGGCGCGGAGAGGAAGGAAGCACCCGGCCCGCGCATCACGCCGCAATCGCGGCCTGTAGAAGAGACGCCGAGTGGCGGCGGTGCCTCGCCTCAATGCTTGCTGACGTTGTGAGCCTTGCCGGGACGCCTGAGGCGATGCGCCGGGTGGCTGACTAGGATTCGCGAATTTCCTCGCCAAACCGGCCGTGTCGAATATTTGGGAGAGTTCAGAGTCTCCAGCCTGACCCAACGGTCTGGGTCAGGGAGCATCACGTCTATCAACGACAGCGATTTGCCGAACGCGCTCGCCACTGCCGAAGGCGAGTCATAGGCTTGGCCATCATCGACCATCACCCACCTCCTGTTGAGGATACGCCCGATCTTGCAGTCGCGCCGCCCATGAGGAACACGGAACAAGGTTCCGTGCTTGGTCCACGGGCGCTCTTCGTCGGCCGCGACGGGGTCAGATAGGATCATATTCAATTCTCCTTGCCGTGACGCACAGTGCGCCAAAGCATTTGGAAACGAGTTTCTGAAAAGAGGGGACAAACAGGGCCGCTCGGTCGCCGGAAATGGCGACTCACATTGGCTTGAGATGCTCGACACTGACTGTGAACTGAGTCAAGCCCGCCGCGCCAAATTTCCGTCCTCTGTTTTCCGTCGTCCGTAATCTGATTTGGAGCGGGTAGAGGGAATCGAACCCTCGTATTCAGCTTGGAAGGCTGCTGCTCTACCATTGAGCTATACCCGCGGATTCAGCCGTGCTCTCGAGATTGTCGCGCTGACTTCAGATTAGCCGCTTCTTCGCGAATGCGCGTCCAGAATGGGATTTGAGGTACTTCTCGAACGCCAGGGCCCGATATTTGCCCGTGAAGGCCCAGGTAGCATTTCAATTCCCAGGGAGCAAACTTCGCCGTATGCGTTGACTTCCCCGCATTGTGGTCCTTCAGGCGTTGTCTCAGATCGGCAGTAGCGCCGGTGTACTCCTGTTCAGGAACGCTGATGCTGCGAATGATATAGACGTACCACATTGTGCCAGTTGGTCCGTCTTCGCTTCCGCTTCGCTTCAGCTACGCCGGACACTGCTTCGCTCTAAC
>CAYTTC010000130.1:0-7383 GCA_964440525.1 uncultured Propylenella sp.
GCTGTGTTTTGCGCACGGTGGCCTTTGCCGCTCGGCCGCGCCGTCCCCCGCCCTTTGCAGTCCGTGTCGCGTCCTTGGCCGCCTGTGTGAGTTTGGGCGCCCTCTTCCGCGCGCTGGCTATCGCTCGTGGCGAAGTCGACTGTCCCTCGCTCGTCGGCGCCGAGATCTCAGCGTCCGTTTGAGAGGTGACCTCGCTCGCCTCGATGCCAAGCGCCGCATGGGCAGCCGACGTGGCCTTCAGGGTCAACCGCGCTCCGTCATCTGCCGTACGCCAGACCTCGTCCTGGAGTCCCGCTTGAACCTCTTCGACCAGTCCCCGACGCAGAAGGCTGTTCAAGACCTTCAGGAGAGCGCCACCCGTCAGTTTGGTTGCGATTGGATAGATACTGCCGTCCTCACGCTGGCAGGCGGCGGAAAGAATGGTGAGCTGCGTGTCGGAAAGTGCTTTGGCCATGATTGTCTCCGGTGTTGATGGAGAAGGCGGATCTGCCTCTCCCACCACCGGATGGCCCGGAAAGCTGCGGACCTCGGGCCGGCCCGGTCGATCCGGGCTACACCCGCACTGATGCTCTGAACCGAACGGACATCAAGCGGAATGTCGCCGGCATCCAAGAATCCGCCCAGGCGCTACCGGCGCGCGCCCTGTCCGCTTCGATCCGCAACCGGACATTGTTGGCGCCAACGCGGATGTCGGTTTCGCGCCAATAGCAGGCATTTGCGGAACCCGGCATAACTCTGAAGCGGACGCGGCCAAGGAACCAGGAACGACGACTTGGCTCCCCGCGATTTCCGCAAATCCTTTCTTTGCCGCCCCTCGCAATCCCTTCCGATCACGACGGCCGTGGGCGCTAACAGACGGCGGCGAAGACGGGGTCGGGAATCGCTGCAGCGCCGCAGGCAAAGGTCTGCGTGCCGGCGGGAGTGAAGCGGCCGTTGACATAGTAATATTTGTCCCGCTGCGCCTTGTTCGGCACGGATAGCGCACACCAACGTAGTGCGTCACCCCAACAGATTGTTCGTGAGATAGGGCGCCGGCAAAGCCGCTGGCGATAGCTGCGGTCTAGATCAGATCGTTGAGTGGGAACGCGTGCGCAGGTCCTGGACGACTCCCGCCGCGACTACACGCGCCGGCTTCTCGATGCCGTGCCGATCGCGGACCCGACCCAGCGCCGCACGAAGCCCGTGACCCAGTTTGCCGAGCCTCAGAGTCTTATTCGAAGCAAAGGCGCGACCGTACCGCGCGTGACACTCAGCGATGTCGGAGCCGGTCACCTCGTCGCCGAAGTGTCGTAGCGCGGATCGGACGATGTAATCCGGTCCGCGCCACCGAACGCTAGCGGTCAGGTTAGGTTGTCAAGGACATGCCTGCGCATACACCGTGGCGGGAATGCCCGGGGTAGTGCACGGAATCTTCTTGTTTTGTCCGGTCAGAGCCACCGAGCCACCCGAAGAATCGTAAAAGTCCGCGGCTACGTTGTGCACATTGTCCTTACACCACCAGGTCTGGAAATCCCCTTGTATTTCCTTCATCAGCACCCTTCGGTTGCCGACGCCGCAATACTTGACGGGCGCTATGAGCATCATTGCCCTGCGCACCCGATAGTCCTGATTAAATATCAGCTGCCCTTCCGGGGTGTCTACAATAACATCCTGCAGTATTTCCAGTCCCTTGACGTGTGCACTCTCACTGTTCAGATCGTCGATCAGTTGTTGTATCGTGTATAGTTCTTCTCCGTTCGCCTGCGTGTCGTCTGCCAGGACCGTCGCCATTGTGAACGCACACACGCCCGCGACTCCAAGCAATCGGATCATTCTCATCGCTCGCCCTCCCTCTTCCTCTTACTTCAGAAGCGAATCGTTCCCCGCAGCATGATCGCCCGCTCCGGCGCGTATCGCGGCGCCGCCGTCAGGTCCGGGCGGATCGAGCGGTTCTGAAAATGAAAGCGCTCATCGAAAAGATTCTGGATCTCAAGGGAAATGATCCCGGCATTGTGCGGCAGACGATATCCGGCGCTCGCGTTCGCGATCGCGAATGTGTCCGCGCCGCCAGAGCCTGGATCGCTGAAGCGGTGATCGACAAACTCGCCGCCCAATGACCCAAAGAACCCGGTTTCTGAGAAGTAGCTGAGCGTGACAGGGAAAGAAGTCGTCCGCCATTTCTCGAAATCGAATGGCGCCTCAGACTGAGAGCGCTCGTGCACGACCTCCGCAGAAAGCGCGAGATCGTCGGTAAGCGTCAAATAGAGATAGCCGCGACCGACCTGCTCCTTCGTCTCCACATTAGGAGCGTTGACGACGGGCGCATCCCACCAGCGTGCCAGCACTTCCGCGCCGATCCAGGCGCGCTCGGTCACTCTTACGTCGATCCCGCCTCCGATCTGATCAACGACGGAACCGTTGAAACCGTCATAGAACTGGTTGAAGCCCGCGACCGTCGTCGGCTCGATCGTCTCATCCGACACTAGATCCGGCTTCACGTGCCGAAAATAGGCCGCGCGGACTGTAACACGGTCGCCAAATGCGGCCGATACACCAAGCTTCGGATTGATACGGAACTCGTCAAGGCCGGTTTCGGTGTCGTGATAGTCGATCGCCGATGCGCCGATGGTCCACGTGACCCAATCGGGAGCGTCGGCGTAAAAATACGAATATCCGTCGGCGTAGCGACTGCTGGCCTCTGTGGTCGGCCGCGGCACACCGGCAACGATCCGATCAATGCGCTTGTCGTTGTGTGTGAAGCGGCCTCCGAGCACACCGCGGACGAAGCCGGAGTCGAAGATGTATTGCGTCTCACCAGTGTGCGCCTCGTCCGCGCGGTTCGTGGCGGAGGGACCGAAGATGGTGTCCGTGCTGCTGTCGCTGTCGAGTCTCGCTCCTGTGTAAACACCCAGGAGGCTGGAGTCATACGTTGGCCGCGCGTGAAAGCCGACATGCACGACATCGTGCTCGACTTCCGCCCGGAAGGTCTGGCCAAAGGTGCCAATATCGAAGTTCAGCCGACGGTCGCCGCCCTCCGATCGGCGGGCGCGAGCTTCAGCAAAGATGCTGAACTCGGGAGTGAGAGCGACGGTAGCGACGCCGTCCAGGATGTCGTGCTTCAGGTCATTGTTCCTGCGGAATCCATCGGTCTCGTAGTGGAACTGGCCGAGGCTGACGGAGGCGTTCCGATAGAGCCCGGTGACCGAAACCTGGTCACCCCAGGTGTGTTGCGTTCCCAGGAGACCGGATGCGTCGAGCCGCAAACCGTCAGCATCAAACAACGGCGCGAACTCCGCGAAGGTGACGCGCGAGGGCCCAGTCGTATCGAGAAGCGCGAGATGACTCTCCGCTAGTTCTGGCTGCACCGGCGTCTTCGACGGTGGGCTGAGAAGTTGCGAACGAAGCAACTCGCTCGTTTGGGCCATGTCGTGGCCAGGCCTCTGGCGATAGGCATCGGCCAGAAAGCGATGCGCGGCCGGGCTTGAGGGATCGATGGTAGTCGCGGCAGAACCTGCGTTTATCGCAAGCTGCTCGAAACCAAGCACATCGTAGACTCTTCCGAGCGCCGCCCCGCGCGTCGCGGTATCTTCAGCCAATCCGGAAGCGGAGCGGAGGACGCGTCTCGCCGCCCCGCGCTTCTCCGCCTCCTGCAGCTCACGAAGCGCGACGATCGGCCGGTTGGCGGCGTATCGCTCGATAGCGGAGAAAAGGTAGGGCGTCGGGTCGTCGGGATCTTCCAGCTTCGACAGCCGCAGCTCTTCCGCCGCCTTGGCACTCAGCTCCTCGTCGAAATAGGCACGGCCGAGCCAGGTCCTGAGCGAGGCGCGACGCGGATCGTGGATAACCGCGCGCTCGATTTCCCAGGTGCCTGCAGCCGTCTTGCCTTGACGGATGTATGCGAGGCCGAGGCCTAGCCGCGGCAGCGGCGCTTCCGGGTCGAGGCTGATTGCTTCATTGAAGAGCGCTTCGGCCGCGACGTACTGCGAGGCGGCGAGCCGGGCCAGCCCGGCGACGAACAGCGCCAGCGGCGTTCGCGCGATCTCAAGCGAGCGTTCGGCATTGCGGAGCGCGGCGCGGCGGTCGCCGATGGTCATCTGAAGCTCGGCAACCCTGGCAATCACATAGGCATCGGCGGGAGCGATTTTTTCCGCGGCGAGCGCGAACTCGAGCGCACCATCAAGATCGCCGCGAGCCTGGTGAACGTAGGAGGCGGCAACGTGTGCCGGCGCGAATTGCGGGTCCGCGGCGCGCGCCTCGGCCGACCACCGCTCCGCCTCGTCAAGCCGGTTCCGCGCCACGGCAATGATTGCGAGAAGCGAAGCCGTGGGCGCCGGGTCGGCGCTGGCTGCCCCGGCGAGAGCTGCGGCGGCTCGATCATAGTCGCCGGACGACAACAGTGTGATCGCTTCTCGCACCGCCGGGTTTGGCGTGCTCCCAGCGAACATGATTGGCGGGAAATAGACCGCCCAATCGACGGCTGAATCCGATGCAATGAGCAGGTCGCGGAAGGGCGGCGGCAACTCGCCGATCGGCGCGCTCTGGAACGGCACCGTGGCTGATCGGAAGGCGGCTTCGCCTCCTACCACCACAAGAGTCTTGCCGGGGCCGACCGCATGGTCGTAAGCGCTGACCAGTCCCTCCCGCACCACCGCCATGGCGAGCGCATTTGCCGGCTGAACCGCGACCAGTGCTTCGGTGCCGTCGATGCCGGCAACGATGTAGGGCGTGTCCACCTCAAAGTGGCGGCGAACCGAGCTGACGAAGTAGAGGATGCCCGAGAGCAGGCTCGCATCGGCGTCGCCGGTTCCGCCGGAGAGGACACGCGTCCTGCTGTTCCCATCGAGGCGGATGACCGTGCGCTTCTCATCGAAGCGGATGGCGACGCGACCGGTGGCGCCGGTCTGCACTTCGTCGCCCGGGCAGAGCAGGAGATTTCTCGATGCGCTGAAGCGACGACCATCGGTTGTAACGACCGTGACCTCGCTCGCGCTTGAGTCGATATAGACGGAAGGTGCGTCGGCAAGACCGCCGATGCAGGCAGTCCGCTCCTGGGCTTGGGCGGGCGTCACCGCCGCCGCAAGCACAAGCCAAGCGGCCGTTGCAAGACCTCGCGATCGGCTCCGGCTACTACAGCGTGCGTTGAGCTCCGTGCGCACAGCCCTCCCCTGACGCAACTATGATGAAGTCGGGGCCAATGTTCAACCAACCGTGAGTCTATAGACCTGCTCCGGCTGTTCGCGTCCGCGGATATGCACGACTCCGCATTCGGAGAAGGGCAGGCCCGCCGGCGCAGCCATACGATGCGTTGCCTCGCCGACGAGCACGACGTCCTTCTCGTCCGGAAACATTGTCTTCCCAAGTTGCTCGAGGCGTGCAGCCAGGTTGACGACGTCGCCGACCACGGAAAAGTTGAAGCGGTCGTGTGCCCCGATCTCGCCCTCCGCCACGCTGCCGCTGTTTAATCCGACGCGCATATGGAGCGGCGGCAGACTGCTCTTCGAATTGTCGATGTTGATGGTCCCGATCGATCGCAAGACGGCGACGATTGAATGGCATGCGCGCACGGCGTGGTTCTGGCCCGAGTCGGTGTCGGTGAAGACTGCGGTGATGCCGTCGCCGGAGAACGTGGCGATCAATCCGTGATGTTTTTCGACCAGGTCCGACACGGTATCGAAATACGAACTGAGCAGCGCGTTGTAGGCGACGGCCGGAATCTTCTCCGCGATCGTGGTCGAACCGATCAGGTCGAAGAAAACCACGGTCGCCTCGTGCGCGATCGCCTCGCTGCGGTGGCCTGTGGGCCTTTGCAGCATCCGTCTCGCGGCCGGGGCGGGTGCAAGCCGCATGATCAACGCGCGCGCGAGCCTGTAGCGGATGAAGACTGCAATGACGAACGCCACCGGCCCCACGACGAAGATCGGCGTTCCGACCGGCAGGAGGAGGCGGCCGTTGGAAAAAGCAAACATCGCGGCGAGGAGATACGCCATGCCCGTCAGCGGCACGGCGAGCATCGCATAAACAGCCCGAGCCCGCGCGAGGAAGCCAAAGACGAAGGCGACAAAGACGACCAGAGCGGCCTCGGCAGCGGACGGGAGGCGGCGAAGGATCTCCCCTGTCTGTGCGTTCAGGAAGGCGGTCGCTGCGAACTCCACGCCGCTGATGTCGGCGCCGATGCCGCTGCGGAAAAACGATGGAAACACGTCCTGGAAGTCGGTCGTGTTGGGGTCTGAGGCGCCGACGAAGGCAACCGATCGCGGCGCAGCGGAGCGGACCGTGTCCGATTCCTCGCCGCTCAGGATATCGCGAGCCGACACCGTTTCGATCGAGCCGGGCGGGCCGTAAAGCCAGAGATACTCGAATGCAGACTTGCCGGATTCGCTTGGAGGGGCGCTGTCAGCCGCCGACCGGAAAAGCCTGCCGGCCTCGTCGGGGAGCGATCGGATCGCCTCGAATCCCGGAACCGTCCGCAGGAACCCGTAGACGGGGCCGCCCGATCTCGGGATGACGAAAGTACCGGTCGCGGCGGCGGCATCCCTGAACATCGCCAGCGGCTGCACCTCGCGCTCGACCAGAAGCTCGGACCCTCCATCGCGAATCGTGGAGCGTTCGATGCCAACGAGAATGGCCGTCGCGCCATGCTCACGAAGCGAGCGGGCAAGACGCGCGTCGTCTTCGTTGTTGCCCTGAACGGCGAACAGGATGTCGAAAGCGACGACGGGAAATCCGACATGGCGCAATTGCTCGAGCAGACAGGCATGCACTGATCGCGGCAGGTCGCCCGGCCCCCTGATCTGACTGAGCTCGTTCAGGTCTTGGGGCGGCGGGCACGAAAGCCAGCGATTCTCATCGGGCGCCGCCGCCGATTCCCGCAGCCAGGTCAGCGTCGCTTTGTCGATCGCAATGATCACCGCCCCCGACCGCGGCTCGATCGGTCCGCGCAGTCGGTAGAGCAGGCCGAGAGCATACTGGCTCTCGATACGGTTGGCTGCCGGGGTGAGGGAAAAAAGCCATGCGAAGGCCGCCATCGCAAAGCCGACGGCGATCGAAGCTAGAAGCGTGGTCCTGGCCAAGGAGTCCCCTCGCGGCGCCGCTCAGCGAGCGGGCGCTGCCGCAAGAGAATGCCTGAGGTCGGGCGCAGGCTCAACGATAGCTTCGGAAGCACCGTCCGACAGCCGGAATTACCGGACCGGCACGAACCATCCCGAGTTTCGCGCGAAAATGGCGAGTGTCCGGTTTGGGTCAAAATGCGACGATGAGCAGCTCTTGTTCCATGTCCGCTTTGCGCCATTACCGGACGTCGCGGATCCGTAGTTCGGTTTGTTGTGTTGCGCCCACGCTTTTCGATCGATACTCACGAGTTCACGCTGAGCTTCTCGACAGGGTCGAAGTGCCGCTGGGCTCACA
>CAYTTC010000131.1:0-7371 GCA_964440525.1 uncultured Propylenella sp.
GCGACCACCGAGCCGACACCCAGCAGGCCGGCGGCGACGGCTCCCTGCCAGGCTTCCGGCGCGGCGGCCAAAGTCATGCGCGCCGCCTGCACGCTCGGAACGAGGCCGTGCTCGGCGATCGCCACCATCACGGCATCGGTGAAGAAGCGCTGGTCTTCGGTAGGCATTTTTCCGGTGACCAGAAAGAAGAAATAATCGGTGAAGCCGACCTTGCCGACCAGGTCGCGGCAGAGGTCCAGGCCGCGCACGGTGATGTTGTCCGCGGTGGAGGTGGCGATGGCGGTGAACGGCTGGTCCTGCTTGCCGATTCGCATTGCTGGCTCCCGTTCCGCCTGCGGATTCCGAAGTTTTTTTCGCTTGTCGAAAAAATGCCATCCCGATAGTGTTGAGTCAAGCTGGCGCGAGGCTGTCTGCCGGTCCTAAAGTGAGGTTGGACGGCGACAATCCGGCTGGCGTTTCGAGGCCGGTCGACCCAACAAGCCCGCCGCCCAGATTCGCGACGAAAGGGAGGAAGACGCGTGCGCGACATCAATCAGATGACCATTACCGACGCCGTCAAGGACTCCTTCCGCGGCCGCAGCGATGAACGCCTGTCGTTCCTGGTCGACAAGCTCGTCGAGCATCTCCACGACTTTACGCGCGAGACCAATCTGACGCAGGACGAGTGGATGTATGCGCTGAACTTCCTCTACGATTGCGGACAGATTTCCTCGCCGCAGCGGCACGAATTCATCCTTCTCTCGGACGTGCTTGGCTGGTCGGCGCTGGTCGACATGATCAACACCAAGGGCGGCGGCACCGAGCTCAGCAATCTTGGACCGTTCTACCTCAAGGACGCGCCGGTCATGGATCTCGGCACTCATCTCGCCGACGACCGCGAAGGCGTGGTCCTGCTGGCCAACGGCACCGTGCGCGACACGCTCGGCAATTTGCTCCCTGGCGCTGTGCTCGACACCTGGCAGGCCGACGGCTCGGGCACCTATCCCATCCAGGAGGCCGGCCAGGACCCGATGGACCTGCGTGGGCGATTCACCACCGACGCGGAAGGCCGCTACTACTATACGACGGTGATGCCGAAGTCCTACACGGTTCCCTATGACGGGCCCGTCGGAAAACTGCTGAAGGCGGGCGATCGCCATTCCTGGCGCTCCAAGCACCTTCACTACATCATCGGCGCGCCAAAGATGCGCTCCATCATCACCGAGCTCTTCTTCGAGGGCGACGAATATATCGACTCCGATGCCGTGTTCGGCGTGCGCCGCTCGCTGATCGGCAAGCTGAGGCGCGTGCCCGCCGATGCCAATCTCGAATACGATCTCGAGCGCCGGCCCGACGCCCGCATCGATTTCGATTTCGTACTGTCGCCAGCATCCAACTAGGTGCCGCAGCTGGAAAGCGTCCGGGGCGCCCGGCTCCCTCCGATGAAATCCACGCCGAAGCGGGAGAAGGGCGCGCCGGAATATGTCGGCGGCCTCACCAAAGGCCTCGCCGTCATCGAGGCTTTTGACGCCGGGCATGCCGAAATGACGCTGAGCGAGGTCGCGCGGCGCGCCTCTATCACGCCCGCCGCCGCCCGCCGCAGCCTGCACACCCTCGCCAAGCTCGGCTACATCCGCCACGTCAACAAGCGTTTTCTGTTGAGCGCCAGGGTGCTCGTGCTCGGCGCCGCCTATCTGCGCGCCGCGCATATCGAGGAGATCCTGCTGCCGGAGCTCCGCCGCCTGGTCGGGCGCTTCGGCGGCGCGGCTTCCGTCACGGTCCTCGAACGGCACGACATCCTCTACATCGCCCATCATTCGGAAGAGCGGGCGAACCGGATCTTCGCAGGCGTCGGCGTCACCTATCCCGCCTATCCGACCTCAATGGGCAGAGTCCTGCTTGCCGGGCTCCCGGCGGAGGAGCTCGAGGCCTATCTCAAGGACGCGCGCATGGAGAAGCTGACCGAGTTCACGGTCACCGACCGCGCCAAGCTCGCCGGCATTGTCGCCAAGGCCCGCAAGGACGGCTATGCAACCGCGGTCGATGAGCTCGACTATGGCATCACCGCGCTCGCGGTGCCGATCCGCGATCCGCAGGGCCGCGTCGTCGCCGCTCTGAACAACTCCGGCTATTCCGGCCGCGTGAAGATCAAGGAGATGATCGCGGAGCGGCTCTCCGATCTCAGCGAGAGCGCGGCGCGCATGTCGCAGGCGCTCGCCCGCCATCCCGCGCTCGCCCGCTCGATCGCCGGCAGCGGCTGACAATTGTTGACAAATATGTCAACAAGCTTAGATGAGAAATACGCGCCCAATCACATGGCTGAAGGCGGCGAGAAGGGATTTCGAGAGATTTCCGGCTGACGTGCAGCTCGAGATGCGCCGAGCACTGACCGTGGCGGCTGAAGGCGGCAAGTCGGACAGCGCCAAACCGTTTAAGGGGGTGGAAGGCGGAGTCTTCGAGATAGCGCTCCGGCATCGAGGGGATGCCTTCCGCGCTATCTATGCCGTTCGGATCGACGTGGATCTGTGGGTGATCCACGCCTTTCAGAAAAAATCCAAGACGGGGATCAAGACGCCCCAGGCCGAGATCGACGTTATCCGCGACCGGCTCAAACGTCTTAAGGAGGCTTTGCGATGAGCGACGACCTTGAATTCGTGCGCGGCAGCGGCAACGTGTTCCGGGATTTCGGCGACGCCAACCCCGATCTCGAGCAGGCCCGCGCGATTCTGGCGGCCAAGATCATCGGCGTGCTGGACGAGCGCAAGCTGAGCGTACGCGCTGCCGAAGATCTGACCGCGGTCGCTGCTTCCGAGTTCTCGCGCATCCGCAACGCAAAGCTGGAGCGCTTCACCATCGATCGCATGATCACCATCCTGGGCAAGCTGGATCAGCAAGTGGACTTTGAGATCACGGTGAAGCCGCGTCGGGATCGCGCGCATGGCGCGCTGGGAACCGGGTGAAAAACGCCGAGCCCTTGCCTCAGAACCGCGACATGGCTTTGGTCACGCGAGCCTGGAATTCGCGGCAGGTTGTCTCGGTCGCGCGGTTCATGCCGTAATAGGCGAGGTAGGTCACCGGGGTCAGTAAGCCCGTCTGCGCTCTCAGCACCCGCTTCACCGCCTTTCGCGGTGGGTCGCCCGCGAGCATGGCGCGAAAACGCGAGCCGCCATAGGTGGTGACGGCGGCGAGTTTTCGAATGTGCTGGAGGCGCGGCGACACACCGCCGCCCTCGGTCAGCTCGAAAGACACGCCGGGCAGAAAAACCCGGTCGAAAAAACCCTTCAGAATCGCCGGATAGCCGAAGTTCCATACCGGAAACGAGAGGACCAGCGCTTCAGCCGCCTGGAGCCGTTCCACATACATGCGGACCGGCTCGATGTTCGGGCCGACCTCGTGATAGCCGAGCCGCTCCTCGCGGCTGAGCCGCGGGTCGAAGCCTTCGCGGTAGAGGTCGCAATCGTCGACGTTGTGGCCGGAGCTTTTTAGCGCCGCGAGAATGCCGGCGTGCAGCGTCGCGTTGAAGCTTGTCTCGACCGGATGGGCGTAGAGGACGAGGACGCGCATCGTCACTCCGCCGCAATCTGCAGCCCGGGGAAGAGATAGACCTTGTCGGACTTCCAGTCGTAGTCGGGATTTTCCCAGGCGATCATTTTTCCGGGGTTCAGGAGCCCCTTCGGGTCGGCCTCGCGCTTGAAGGCAAGCTGCACCGCGTCGGTCCGCTTCATGCCGCCTTCCTCCAGCGTGTAGCGGTGCGGATTGAAGATCGGGCAGCCGTTGTCCTCGTGAATTTTCACAATCTCGTCGAGCCGCTCCTCGGTGGTGAAGCGCACGATCGGCAGGCCGGAGCAGCAGATGTTGCCGTCGAAGCGCTGGAATTCGAGATGTCCTGGAACCTCGTCGCCAAAAATCCCGGTCATCCTGGCGACGCTCTCGACATGGGTCGGAAAGGGATAGAGCACCTGCAGATAGGTGATCGTCGGATCGACGCGGAGCCCGCGCAGCGTCGTGTGGTTCCAGGTGAGCTCGAAGAGCGGCGGCAGGCCCTTCTTCTCGGCGTCGGTGGCGGTATCAGAGCGGAAAAGAATCTCCGCGCGGTTCTCGCTCGCGAGCGCGAGGAAGGGATCGATCGCGTGCGCCGCAATCATCAGAAGCGCGACCGAGTGCTCGCGCTTCAGGAATTTCCTGTGACGAAGGAAATAGTCATAAGGCACGGGCGCCGCGACCGTCGAAAGCTCCTTGAAGAGGAGCCCATCCTCGTTGGCGATGCGGTTCGCGAAGCGGACGGCCTTCATGTAATCGTCGAAGCCGACGATCACGTCGACCCAGTCGTAAGCGGCGTCGAGCGGCAGCTCGACCTCGGTGATGATGCCGTTGGTGCCGTAGGCGTGCATGACCTTCATGAGGTCGCGGCCCTTCAGCTCCAGCACGCGCGGCTTTTCCTCCATGGTGACGATGCGAAGTCCCAAAACGTTGCCGATGTTGCGGAGGCCACCCCAGCTGATCGACCCGCAGCCGCCCGAGCCGCCGGCGATGAAGCCGCCGACCGAAGCGGTGTTGTAGGTGGAGGGGAAGAGTCGGATTTCCTGCTCGGGCCGCGTCTGTCGGTCGATGTCGGCGAGCACAGTGCCCGCCTCGGCGGTCACGCGGCCGCGCGCGATTGACTTCACCTTGTTCATCTCGGCGAGGCTCAAGACCACGCCGCCGGCAAGCGGCATGGCCTGGCCGTAATTGCCGGTGCCAGAGCCGCGCGGCGTGACCGGCACGCCGAGCCGAAAACAGGATTCCAGGACCCGGATGAGCTCGGCCTCGCTCTTGGGCGTGACGACCAGGTCGGCGGTGACGTGATCGAGCTGGCGTTTCAGCACCGGCGAATACCAGAAGAAGTCGCGGCTCTTCTGCTTCACGATCGCCGGATTGTCCTCGATTTTGAGGCCGGCCAGCTCCTTCTTGAGCGCGGTGATATCCATCAGGCGACCATGAGATCGTCGAGCTCGGAATAGTCGGGCAGCTCCCGTTCAATGGCCCGGCCGTTTCTGACAACGATCCGGTCCGATTCGGGCCGCGACAACAGCTCGGTCCACGAGCGGCCGCGAAAGATGATGAAATCGGCGGATGCGCCCGGCGTGAGGCGGCCGAAGTTTTCGAGCCCCATGATCTCGGTGGGCGAGGCGGCGATCGCGGCCGGCCAGTCGCCAAAGGGATGGTCGAGATGCAGGATGCGGGTCGCCTCGCGGAAGACTTCCAGCATGTCGAGGTCGCCGTAGGCGTAAAAGGGATCGCGCGTGTTGTCGGAGGCGATGGCCACCTTGATGCCGCGCGCCTGCATCTCGTGCACGAGGGTCACGCCGCGCCAGCGCGGCGTGGTGCCGTCGGTGCGGCGGTCCTGCAGATAGAGATTGCAGAGCGGCAGGCTGACGACGGAGACGCCGGCCTTCGCCACCTTGTCGAGCGTTTTCCGCGCGGCGTCGTCGGCCTGTCGCGCGATCGAGCAGCAATGCCCGACGAGCACACGGCCCCGAAAACTGTTGCGGATGACCGCCTCGGCGATGCGGTCGAGGCCAACCGCGTTCGGATCGCCGGTTTCGTCGGCATGAAAATCGAGGTCGAGCCCGCGTTCGGCGGCGGCGCGTACGACCGTATCGAGCAGCGCATCGACGTCGGGAACAATGAAGGTAACGCAGCCGAGCACGCCCTTCGCGGCGGCGACGCGGTCGGCGAGCGCTGCGAACCAGTTTTGGTCGCGCACCTGCTCGATGGTGATGAGCGAGACGCCCTGCAGTGCGATCCTGCCCTCCCAACGCGCCCGTACTGCCTCAAAAACGGGCCAGGAAATCGTCTCTTGCGGCGCAAGTGAATCGAGATGCGTCCGGAGCGCCGCGGTGCCGTGCGCGTAGGCTGAGCGGAGCGAGAATTCCATGCGGCGTTCGACGTCCTTTGCGCTCCAGCGGCTGACGCGATCGCGACCCACGGCGTCGAGCGCCGACAGGAACGTGCCGTCGGGATTGGGCATGCGCGGCCAGATGTGGCCCTTGTCGATATGGGTGTGGCAATCGACGAAGGCGGGAAAAATCATCCGCCCGGCAAGGCCGATCGCACCTGGCTCAGCCTTGTCCGCGGATGGGGTGATGCTTTCGATGCGGCCCTCGCCGACCGAAAAGTCGACCAGTGCGAGGCCGTCCCCGTCGGGCTGGAATGCGTCGCCGCCGGCGAGCACGGCCGGAATGCGCGCTTGCGCCAAGCGATAGGCCCCGCGCTCAGGGATCCGCAGTTCGGCCATCGCTCAGTTCTCTCGCCTGACCGCGCTCTCGTGCCACTTCCTGAGGAGAAGGTACGAGAGGAGGCTGGTGGCGAAGAAGATCGCCACGCCAGTCATCGAAAGCAGCACCAGCGCCGCGAAGAGCCTGGGGATGTTCAAGCGGTGCTGCGCCTCGATCAGGCGGAAGGCGAGGCCGGAGTTTTCGCCGGCGGTGCCGGCCGCGAACTCCGCGACGACGGCGGCGATCAGCGCCAGCCCGCCGGCGATCCTGAGGCCGGCCAGGAAGTAGGGGAGGGCGTTCGGAAGGCGGAGGTGGATCAGCGTCTGCCACCGGCCGGCCCCGTAGAGCTCGAAGAGATTCAGGAGATTGTGGTCCGTCGAGTGCAGGCCTTGCGCGGTGTTGGAGAGTATCGGGAAGAAGGCGACGAGCCAGGCGCAGATCAGAAGCGCCTGCCCCGTCGTGCTCGTGTAGATCAGGATGAGCGGGGCGATGGCGACGATCGGCGTGACCTGCAGGATCACCGCATAGGGAAAGAGCGCGAGCTCGATCCAGCGCGACTGCGCCATCAAAATCGCCAGCGCGACGCCGGTGACGAGCGCAATGGCGAGCGCCAGGAACGTCGTGCGGAGCGTGATCAGCAGCGCCTTGCCGAGGATCGGCCAGTCGCTGACGAAGGCCTGGCCGATCCTGACGGGGCTCGGAAGGATGTAGTGGGGCACCTCCGCCACGGTCACATAGATCTGCCAGACCACCACCAGAAGCAGGAGCATGGTGATGGGTAGGGCGATTTGCACCACGCGGCTCGCGATGCCACTGCCCTCCGGCGCCCGCGCCTGGCGGTCGTTATCGGCCTCGACGGCGACCGGGACGACGGGTTCCAGCTTCTTCGTGCTGACGGCGTTCAATGCGGTCGCTCTCCCATCGCCTCGTGCAGCGCGTCGGAGGTCTGGCGGCAATTCTCGTTGTAGACGCTGGATGTGCGGAAATCGTCGTGGCGCGGATAAGGCGCGTCGATTGTGAGATCCTTGAAGACGCGGCCCGGGCGTCCGGCCATGACGACAATGCGCTCCGACAGATAAACCGACTCGAAGACCGAATGGGTGACGAAGATCACCGTCCAGCCGAAGCGCTCCCA
>CAYTTC010000132.1:0-7363 GCA_964440525.1 uncultured Propylenella sp.
TCCTGAAGCGACAACTCCTCTGGGTGCCGCTCTTCGGCTGGTACATGTGGAAGGCGCACATGATTCCCGTCGATCGCGGCAAGGGCTCGGCGGCAGTGGAGGCGATGACCCCGCTTGCCCGTCGCGCGATCGCCGAGGGCCGGCAGATCATCATTTTTCCGGAGGGGACGCGCCGGCCACCGCTCGCGCCGCCCGTATACCGCCACGGCGTGACGCGGCTCTATCGCGACCTTGGGGTCGCGTGCCTGCCGGTCGCGCTGAATTCGGGCCTCTTCTGGCCGCGCCGCTCCTTCGTGCATCGGCGGGGCACCATTCTGGTCGCCTGCCTCGAACCGATCCCGCCCGGTCTCGCACCGGAGGCTTTCGCCGAGGAGCTCAAGCAGGCCATCGAGGACGCCACCGAAGCGCTCATCGCCGACTCTTTTGAGCGGCAGCCGGAGTTGGGCGGCAGTGCTGAATGAATAGCGAGGGCACCGCCCGAGCAAACGTCAATACGAAAGTACCTGCCAGCGCAGGTCCACCCAATCCTGGTTACTGTTGACGATAAAAGCCGCCTCGCGCTCAAACTCATCGAAGAAGGTCAGTGCGGGCTCATACACATAGGCTCCAAGAGCCGGATCGATAAACTCCATGACCGTCGCCTCGTAGGTACTGCGCTTCTCTTCTTCGTCATGTCCGTATATCCCGACAAGCAAACGAGCGTGTGACGTGATACCGTCACCCGTAATGATCCAGACTGGACCTTTCTCACGCAAGAGTCGCCGGAAAGTCGACAATGGATAGTTGGCTGGCGGCATAGCCTGCAGGCCGGCCGCCTCGACGAACGCCAGCTCCTGTCCTCCCGGCAAGCCACGATCCTCGGAAAGGTACGCCACATAAGGCTCGCCGAGTCTCGCAATCGCCGCTTCGATCGTCACGGGCTGCTTTTCCTTCCAGGATTCCAGCATCGCGTAGACGGTCGCCCAACAACTCATGGGCGTCGGCTGTTGCATAACCGGAACGTCTTGGCGGATCCTTATCGCCATGTCATCGAAGCTGCGGCGGACCTGCTGGGTCTGGTCGATCTCCTCGATCGGTCCGCTGTTCCGCAAGATGCTCCGGGACGCCTCCGAGCTCGCGCCGACGCTCGGCAGCCCGATCCCCTGATAGGCCATGAATTGGTCGTCTTTCACGCCCCACACGAGGTCGGTACCAATTACCGCCGTGCTGTCATCACGATTGATATCAACCGAAAGGTTCGCTTTGCTTGCGAATTCGCTTACCGCCGATGTCTTCGCACTCGCATCGGCCTGTCCATTGAACGTGAAGCGGTATTCCGCGTCGGCGATCAGGACGGCACCGATCATCGTGAGCGAGTTTCGGTTGTTGTCGTAACGTAGCTTGATCGCTTCCGCGCACGCCTTGTCGCGTTGCGGAAGATTCTTCAGGATCTGGTCGTCGGCGAGTTCGATCAGGCGGACGTTGGAGAGGCGCAACTCGGCAGCTTGGACCACCTTTGACGTCGCCGTAGCTTCGCCGACGCCGAGCGTCTCCAGAGCGACCTTGAAATTGCCGGAGAGCGCGCGTGTGATGCTGGTGTCAGCCGAGCCTGACTGCGCGAGTTGCTCTTGTGTCAGGTGGAGCGCGCTCTCGGCGGAGCAGATTGTCCGGAGCCGAAGCGGATTACGCGATTGAACCTCGACCCAGGTGCCCGGTTGGATCAAGGTGCTCGGTGGCTTTAGCTCGACGAAGCCGGCGTCGTTCAACACAGTCTGCAAATCTCGGCCGCCGGTGCCCCCAAACCCGACCCAAAGCATCGCGACAACCGCGACGATCAAGACTGCGGCCGCAACAATGATCGACGCTTTACGCGTCCCCGGGCGTCTATTCGCCGGACCCTCCAATTCGCCCTCCCGCGATCATACTCGATCCGCTCAAACGGGCACGCAGCAGCAGCAATAACAGTAGAACATACTGACACCGCGTGGACCCACTTCGAAGGAATAGGGGACATCCTTCGGAATGAACATCCAGTCGCCTTCCTTCAATTCAACGCCGTTGCTGCGGATCGATCCAGTGAGAATGACCCGCATGGCATCGCCGTTGTTGTGGCTGTGCTCGGCGGCGCGCGAACCTGCCTCTGCATTGGTGATGAAGAACTGGGCCCCCACGCTTGCGAACGCCACCGGCAACTGCCACTTGCGGAAGCCCTTGGGAAGCCGATCGATCGACAGCATCTCGATCACTTTCGCAACGTCCGCGTCCTTCGACGTGACCACTCGGCTCTCGAAGCCCTTCACGCCTGACTTCCTGATTGCATCTCGAATGCGATCAAGTCCTTGATCGAATGTGATAAAGTCGGTAGCCAATGCCATGGTTTTCCTCCTTTTCCGCGCTCGCCGGCCCCGGAGACCTCATTGTCGATCACGCCTTGTAACTTGGGGGAAACTGTTCAAAGGGCGGCGTCATTTGCGAGAAGAAGAAACAATCTGTGCGAGAATTCTTGAGGCGTCAACGCACAAACAACCAGTAGTCCATCAATGACGAACTCCCATTCGCAGCGCTTGACGGTTCGAGTCCGACGGACTACAAGTTTCGTTCCCTATATGTTCGTCTCAGGTACGGAGCTTCAGATGACGCGCGCGCCGCGTCTCTCACAGGTGGCATTGGCGGCCGGGCTGCCCGCCCGCTACCTCTATTGGTTTGGGCATTCCGGCCAGCGCTACCTGTTCACCTGCACGGGAATCCGTGGGGTGGCCGACTTCGAATCGGGCGTCGCCATTGCCGTCAGCGGCGGCCAGATCGTATGGATCGGCGAGGTCGCCGAGCTGTCGCGGATGGCTGGGGATGCCGTGCCGAGGCGTGCCGAGATCTACGTCCATCTCCTCGCCGCGACGCTCGCCGAGCGTCGCTCTCTCATCGACGACCTTCGCCCCGAAGAGCGGGTCCGCCTGCGGCTCGCGGCCTGAAAATGTGTGTTTGTCGTCATTGCCGGACTTGATCCGGCAATCCATTCCAGAAGGGCGGGCCCCAGACCAAGGTTCCGGAATGGATGCCATGGTCAAGCCATGGCATGACGACAGTTGATGCGCACGATCAGCTGTCGCTCAGCCGCCGCGCCAAGCGGTCGAGAGCCGCGTCCGGCATGCCGAGCTCGGCGAGATGTTTCGCCGTGTTGATGACGTAGTCGCGGTTGGCGCCCGATTGCCCTTGCGCTTCGGCGACAAGAGAAAATTGCGTGTCTTCGTCGAGCTTGCCGGCATATTGCGCGTGTTTTCGGTCAACGAGATAGGTGAGCGCTCTGGCCGCGGAGCCGTCGGCAAGCCGCACGGGCCGCACTTTCTCCCGATAGACGGCGGTCACCTGCTCGCGCCCACGAAGATAGGCGACGACGCCGTCCCAATCCTGTGGCGCGACGCGAAAGGCAATGCCGCGACAGGTGCCGCCCTGGTCGAGCCCGAGGACGAGGCCCGGATGCGTCTGTGTGCCGCGATGCACCCAAGAATAGACGCAAAGCGCCCGATGCGCGCCGATCAGCCGCGCGGTTTGTCGCTCAAGATAGGGAAAACCCGGCCGCCAGATCAGCGATCCGTAGCCGAAAACCCATAATTCGGTCATGGATCTCGTCCCTGGAATGGGGCGCGCGTCGCCTAACAAAGCGAATCAGGGTCCGCAAGGTCGTAAGAGGAGAACGATGCGTCGTCGTCTTGTTCCAGTTTTCGTAATTCTCGTCATCCTCGCGATCGCCTGGTCGGGCGGTTGGTTCTGGCTCGCCCGCTGGGCAGGTCAGACCGCCACCACCACCTTCGAGGAATTGGCTGAGAACGGCGTCACGGTCGATTGCCAGAACCGCGCCGTCGTCGGCTTTCCCTTCGCGCTCCGCATCGCGTGCGCCGAGACGGCTGTGGCGGAGCGGTCGACCGAAACGAAGGCCAGCCTCGCCGGGCTGCTGGGCGGCGCCACAATGTTTGCTCCGTTGACGGTGAGAATCGCCATGACGTCGCCGGCGCGCGTCGATTCGGCGCTTCTCGGCGCGGCCGAGATGCAATGGGACGCCGCGGCGATCAGCGTCGGCATGGGCACGAACGGTCCCCGCGACGTCACCTTCGACACGGCCGATCTCACGGGCGAGTTTTCCTCTCCTGTATTGCCGGTTCAGAAGGTCGCGGCCCGAAGCGCCGAAGGCTTGCTGGCGCCCTCGGCCAATGGCGGCACCGACGTGGCGGTGAGCTTCTCCGATCTCGGGGTGTCGCTCGGCGGGCATGATTTTCCGCTCGTCACAGGGAGCGCCGCGGGCGAGCTTTCGGTCCCGCCACGCGCCCTTCTTGCCGGACGGGCCGCCATGCAGGCTCCCATCACAATGCGGGCAATCGATATTGCGCTGGAGAGCGGCGGGGCGAAGCTCAAGGCGGAAGGCGAGATCGCGGTCGACGCGGAAGGCGTGCTTGATGGCGCGATCACGCTCCGCGTCGCCGGCGCCGCGGCGCTTCCCGCGCTCATCGCGGCACTACCGCCGGCCTGGCAGAAGCTCGGCAATGTCGTGGCAGGCGGGCTCTTCGCCTTCGGAAAAGCGACGACGCTCGACGGCGAGCCGGCGAGCGAGCTGACGGTGGAGATCAACCAAGGCGACGCGAAGATCGGACCGATCGAGTTCGGGCTTCCGCGCGTGCCGCTCTGAAGCTTGCCCTGACCGACGGCTCCTTCCTCTGTCGTCATTGCCTGGCCTGACGAACCGTGGAAGCTTTCAGCCTTTTTTGATCTCGTGCGGGCGACCGAAATCGGGTTGGGCGGTCTCCTGCCCTGCTTCGATGATGCCGCGGCGGATGGCGCGTGTGTGCGTGAAAAGATCGAAGAGCGCGTCGCCGTCGCCGAAGCGGATTGCTCGTTGCAGCGCCGTCAGGTCCTCGGTGAAACGGCCGAGCATTTCCAGCACCGCCTGCCTGTTGTTGAGAAAGACGTCGCGCCACATGGTCGGGTCGGAAGCGGCGATGCGGGTGAAGTCGCGAAAACCGCCGGCGGCGAATTTCATCACCTCCGACTGCGTCACCTCGCCAAGACGCGCCGCCGTTCCGACGATGTTGTAGGCGATCAGGTGCGGCACGTGGCTGGTGATGGCGAGCACCATGTCGTGATGCCCAGCGGCCATGATCTCCACGTTGGATCCGAGCCCGGTCCAGAAGGCCTGCACCCGCTCGACCGCCTCGGGATCGGTCCCTTCGGGCGGCGTGAGAATCGTCCAGCGGCCGCGAAAAAGCTCGGCGAAACCCGACTCCGGCCCGGAATATTCCGTGCCCGCCACCGGATGCGCCGGCACGAAATGCACGCCCTTCGGGAGATGCGGCTGCATCTGAAGGATGACGGCTTCCTTGACCGAGCCCACGTCGGAGACGATCGCGCCGGGCTTCAGCACCGACCCGATCTCCTTGGCGATTGCCCCGCTCGCGCCGACCGGAACCGCGAGGATGACGAGATCGGCACCTTCCACGGCTTCCGCTGCACTCATCGTGTAGCGGTCTCCCAGATTCAGGCGTCTGGCGGTCGCAACAGTCTCGGCGCGCCGGCTCTGGACGACGATCTCGTCGGCGAGGTTCCACTGCCGCGCCCCGCGGGCGATCGAGGAGCCGATCAGGCCAACGCCGATCAGAGCGAGACGACCAACCTTTTCGGGCATCAGACGGTCCCTGCCTGGAACTCCGAGAGCGCCGCGACGGAGGCTCTGTTCGCCTCCTCCGATCCGACCGTCATGCGGAGCGCATTTGGAAACCCGTAGGCCGCGACACGGCGAAGCACCAGGCCGCGCTCGCGCAGGAACCGGTCCGCCTCGGGCGCGCCCTTCCCCTTGGCGTCGGAGAGATGCAGGAGCAGGAAATTGCCGATGCTCGGCGTGACGCGGAGGCCGAGCGCGGCCACTTCCTCCGCCAGCCATTTGAGCCAAACGGAATTATGCGCCACCGACAGCTCGAGATGCACGCGGTCGAAAAGCGCCGCCGAACCCGCGGCGAGCGCCGGCCCGTTGACGTTGAAGGGGCCGCGTGTGCGGTTCAGCACATCGATGACGGAAGCCGGCCCGTAGGCCCATCCGATCCGGAGATTAGCGAGGCCAAAAATCTTCGAAAACGTCCGCGTCATGACGACGTTCTCGGCTTCCGCTGCAAGCTCGACGCCGCTCCCATAATCGTTGCGGCGGACATATTCCGCGTAGGCCGCGTCGAGGACGAGGAGCACATTTCCCGGAAGCCCGGCATGCAACCGTTTCACCTCGTCATAGGGAAGGTGGGTTCCGGTGGGATTGTTCGGATTGGCAAGATAGACGATGCGCGTGCGCGGCGTGACGCGGGAAAGGATCGCGTCGACGCTCGCCGTCTCGGCCGTCTCCGGGGCGACGACCGGCGTTCCTCCCGAGGCGAGGATGGCGATCTTGTAGACGAGAAAACCGTACTCGGAAAAAATCGCCTCGTCGCCGGGCGAGAGATAATTCTGCGCGATCAGCGTCAGCAGCTCGTCGGAGCCGTTGCCGCAGACGATCCGCTCGGGATTGAGGCCGAACGCGGCTGCGATCGCCTCGCGCAGGATGCGCGCTGAGCCTTCCGGATAGACGTGCAGCCGGTCGGCGTTGGCGCGATACGCCTCAACCGCGAGCGGGCTCGGGCCGAGCGGCGTCTCGTTGGAGGAGAGCTTGAAGACGCGTTTGGCGCTGCTCTTGTCGTCGCCCGGAACATAGGCGGAAATATCGAGCACGCCGCTCCGAGGCTGGGGCTTCAGGTCGCTCATCGAATGCCTCTTGGCCGCGGCTGCGTCACGCGACGCGCTCCGCCAGGAATCGGATCGGTTGGAAGAAGGCGCCGACCTGGCGGCTGTTGCGGAGCGGCGCTCCAAGCTCCTTGCCGATGTCGGAGAGGCTCACGGCGACGGGCATCTCGACCAGGAGATCGCCTTCGACCTCGGCGGCGACGGTGCCGCCGAAGGAGGCGATCGCCGCCTGCAGACCGGGCGCATTGGCCATTGCGAAGAGATTGATGTCGCGCTCGTGGCTTTCCTTGAGCGGCGGCCCGATCACATAGGCGGGAAGGTCTGCAGGGCGGTCGGGAATTTCGATGAAGGGCAGCTTGGCGAACACTTTCGGCGCGTTGGCGCCGCCGAGCGCATCCCACCATCGACCCGATTTCGCAGCCGCGACTACGGCGATCTTTTTACCCGAGCGCGCAACCTCGGCAATCGCCTGCTCATTCGTCTCGGCGACCGATACCGGCACGGAGAAACCGAAATAGAAGCGGACGAGATCGCGCATGGCGAGCGGATTCTCCGCCGGTCCCGCGATGACGCCGAACGGCGCCTGCATCGCGGTGAAGGTGGTGATGATCTCGCGCCAGATATGCTCGACCGT
>CAYTTC010000133.1:0-7342 GCA_964440525.1 uncultured Propylenella sp.
GCAAGGCGCAGAAGGTCCGATCGGCCCGGCCGGTCCGGCGGGTTCTCCGGAACGTGCGCTGCGCGTCGTGACGGGCGGAAGCGGCACGACCTGCGCGACCAATGAAATTCTGGTCAGCGCGTTTTGCGCGGGGAGTTCCCCCGCTTCGACTCTCACTGTCTCTGGAAACGGTGCGAGCTGTAGTGCGTCGCAGGTGACGATCGCCTGCATGGCGAAATAGCAGGCGCCGGTTGGATGCCGCGCCGGCCGCTCAGCGCCGCGACAAGATCCTAGCCGACGAAGACCTTTATCGCGTCTTTCTCGGGGAAAACCGGCGGGCGCTCGGCTCCCGGCGTCATGGTGGTGGTGCCGCCCGCGACCACCGCCTGCATCACCTCGAGCACGTGCAGTGCGAGCTTGCCAGTCGCATGGTGCGGCCGCTTGTTGCGGTGCGCTTGCGCCATGTCGGCGACGCCGAGCGCCCGGTAGTTCGCAAGGCGCGGCGCGTCGGCCGGCCAGTTTGGCTTGCCGAGCGGCATCGCCTCTGAGCTGTGTTGAACCCAGTCGCCGTTCTGCATGCTCGTCTCCACGACCCCGCCATAAAAATTCGGGTCGGGCACGCGCAGCGTCCCCTCGGTGCCGTAGAGCTCGATCGGCGGATGGCTGTGCTTCCAGACGTCCCAGGTCGCGACGAACATGAGTTGCGCGCCGGAATCAAATTCCAGCATCGACAGGGCGGTCGTGGGCGTCTCGACCTTGATGCGATGGCCCTTGCGCGGCCCCTCCGAAGTCACAGTGCGCTCCGGGAAGCCGGTGCTCGTCAACGAATGGACGCGTGCGATGGGGCCGAGGAGATTGACGAGTGCGGTGATGTAATAGACGCCGACATCGAGCACCGGCCCGCCGCCCTCCTTGAAGAAGAACTCCGGGTCCGGATGCCAATGCTCCATGCCGTGCGACATCAGGAAGGCCGTGCCCGAGAGCACGCGCCCGACGGCGCCCTGATCGAGGAGCTTCCTGGTCAGCCGCCCGCCGGCGCCGAGGAAGGTGTCCGGCGCGCAGCCGATCATCAGTTTTCGCTTGTCCGCCTCCCCCACCACCTTGCGCCCGAGGTCGAGGTCGATCGCCAGCGGCTTCTCGGAAAAGACATGCTTTCCCGCGGTCAGCGCCGCGAGCGACACCGACGAATGGGCCGCAGGCACGGTGAGGTTGACGACGATGTGCACGTCGTCGCGCGCCAGCAGCGTGTCTACCGGCATCGCCTCGACGCCGAACTTCTTGCCCTGCGCGACCGCGACTTCGCTCTTCAGGTCGGCGCAGGCACGCACTTTTACGCCCGGCGAGGCAGGAAGATTCTGGAAGTAGATCGTGGAGATATTGCCGCAGCCGACAATTCCGACGCCGATTTCGTCCAAGAGTGCCTCCCTACCAAGCGGAAACGGTTTTGTACGACCGGCGGGCGAAACGCTCGAAGTCGTTCGGGTTGTCGTGCTCCATCACCAGATACTTGACGCCCGGCGCCTTGATCGAGGGCATCAGCTTCTTCCAGTCGAGCACGCCGTGGCCGACATCCGCCTGCCCGTCCTCGTCGGCATTCTCACCTTTCGGCGCGAGGTCCTTGATGTGGAGCGCAACGATGCGGCCGTGATACTTCTTCATCCAGGCGATTGGGTCCTCGCCGGCCCATTGAATCCAGCCGATGTCGACCTGCCAATGGAGGTCCGGTGCGGCCGCGAAGATGTGGTCGAGCGGATAGCTTCCGTCGGCGAGCTTGGCGAACTCGAAGTTGTGATTGTGCCAGGCGAGGCCGATGCCATGGCTGGCGAGCTTCTTCTGATAGCCGGCTAGCTCGGTCCCGAGCTTCGTCCACCCGGCGGCGTTGCTGGTGCGCTCCTCCTGCGGCACCGCCGGGACGATCAACTCCTTTATGCCGAACTCTTTCGCCAGCTTTGCCGCGCTTTCAAGATCGCTCCTGAGCCGCTCGATGCCGATATGCGCCGTGGGCGTACTCAGCTTGTGCTTCTTCAGGGCCGCCTTCAGCTCGTCCGGGTTCTGGAAGAGCCCACCGTAGGGCTCGACGCTGCGGTAGCCGAGCTTGGAGAGCACGGCGAGCTGGCTGTCGAGCGGGGGAAATTTCCGAGCCGAATAGAGCTGGAAAGAGACACGATCGAGAACTGACAAGGAGGCACTCCTGGCTAGAGACGCAAACCGGTCTGGGTATCGAAGAGGTTGACCCGCTCGATCGGAAAGCCGACCGGCAGGCGCTCGCCGGCGGCGATCGTGCTGTCGCCGTCGACGCGGACGGACAGCGGCTGTCCGGCGATGCGACACCAGACGATCGTTTCCGCGCCCATCGGCTCGACCAGCTCCACTTCCGCATCGTGCTGGTGCGCTTGTCGGCCGCCGATGGTGATGTGCTCGGGGCGGACGCCGAGCTCGACCTCCTGCCCGGCGTGCGATCCGTTGATCCAGGGATACTCGGAAAGCGGAAGTCGGATTCCCTCGGCCTCGAAGATCGGGCCGCTGGATTCGGCTATCCGGCCGACGCGGAAATTCATGGTCGGCGAGCCGACGAAGCCGGCGACGAAGCGGTTGGACGGCCGGTGGTAGATGTTGTGCGGAGTGTCGAGCTGCTGAATGACGCCGGCATGCATGACCGCGATGCGGTCGGCGAGCGTCAGCGCCTCGATCTGGTCGTGGGTGACGTAGATCATCGTCGCCTTGCCGAGCCGGTGATGCAGGCGCTTCAGCTCGACGCGAAGCTCGGTGCGGAGCTTGGCGTCGAGATTCGACAGCGGCTCGTCGAAGAGGAAGACGTCGACATCGCGCACCAACGCCCTGCCGATCGCCACGCGCTGGCGCTGGCCGCCGGAGAGCTGCGCGGGCCGGCGCTTCAGGAGCGGCGCGATCTGCAGGAGCTCGGAGGCGAATTTCACCCGGCGCTCGATCTCGGCGCGGGGAACCCTGGCGATCTTCAGGCCGAAGGTGAGATTTCCCTCCGCGGTCATGCGCGGATAGAGCGCGTAGGACTGGAACACCATGCCGATGCCGCGGTCGCTCGGCTCCTCCCATGTGACGTTCTTGCCGCCGATCCAGATCTGCCCTGCGTCGATGTCGAGGAGTCCGGCGATGGCGTTCAGGAGCGTGGACTTGCCGCAGCCCGAAGGGCCGAGGAGGACGATGAATTCCCCCTCCTCCACGTCGAGGTCGAGATCTTCCAGGACTTTGAGATTGCCGAAGGCGACGCCGAGCTTGCGAATGGAAACGCTTGCCATCGGGTCAGCCCTTCACAGCGCCGGCGGCGATTCCGCGCACGAATAGTCTGCCCGAAACGAAATAGATGGTGAGCGGAACGAGGCCGGTCAGGAGCGTAGCCGCCATGTTGACGTTGTATTCCCGCACACCCTGGATCGAGTTGACGATGTTGTTGAGCTGCACCGTCATCGGGTAGTTCCTGAGGCCGGCGAAGACGAGGCCGAACAGGAAGTCGTTCCAGATGCCGGTGACCTGCAGGATGATGGCGACGCTGAAGATCGGCAGCGACATCGGCAGCATGATCCTGAAGAACACGCCCCAGAAGCCGGCGCCGTCGACCCGCGCTGCCTTGAAGAGCTCGACCGGCAGAGAAGCGAAATAGTTGCGGAAGAGCAGCGTCAGGATCGGCATGCCGAAGATCGTGTGCACCATGATCACGGCATAGAGCGTGCTGTAGATGCCGAGCTTGGAGGTGAGGAGGACGAGCGGATAGATCATCACCTGATAGGGGATGAACGACCCGACGAGCAGGATCGTGAAGAAGATCTCCGATCCCTTGAAGCGCCAGTTCGCCAGCCCATAGCCGGTCACCGAGCCGACCGCGATCGAGACGATGACGCTCGGCACCGTGATGAAGACCGAATTGAAGAAGCCGACCTTGAGGCCTTCGCAATAGAGGCCGGTGCAGGCCGACGTCCACGCCTTCACCCACGGCTGGAAGGTGATCTCCAGCGGTGGCGCAAAGATATTGCCGAGGCGGACTTCCTCGAGGCCCTTCAGCGACGTCACCACCATCACGTAGAGCGGCAACAGATAGTAAAGTGCGGCCACGATGAGGACGCCGTAGACCATGATCGTCGTCGGCGCGAAGCGCCGCGACGGACGCCGGCCGGTTGGCTCGAGCGCGCCATTGGCGGCGACTGCGCTCATTGCGTTCGCCTCCGCCCGAACTCGAAATAGGCCCAGGGCACGACAATGATGGCGACCGTCACCAACAGCACAGTGGACGCCGCGAGTCCCTGCGACAGGTTCGAGACGAACATGTACTCGTAGATGTAGATCGTCGGAAACTGCGACGAGAGGCCGGGGCCGCCACCGGTCATGGCGACGACGAGGTCATAAGTCCGCACGATTCCGGCGGCGACGATCACCAGCGCCGTCACGAAGACCGGTCGCATCATCGGGATGACGATGGAAATGTAAGTCCGCCACTTGGGGATACCGTCGACGCGCGAGGCCTTCCAGATCTCGTCGTCGATGCCGCGCAGACCCGCCAGCATCAGGGCCATGACGAGGCCGGTCCCCTGCCAGACGCCTGCGATCACCAGGGTGTAGACGACCATCTTGCGGTTGGCGATCCAGTCAAAGCTGAAGCTCTCCCAACCGAGATCGCGAACCGACTTCTGCAGCCCGAAGGCGGGATTGAGCATCCACTGCCAGACGAGGCCGGTGATCACGAACGAGAGCGCGAAGGGATAGAGGAAGATGGTGCGGAAGGCGTTCTCGAAGCGGATCTTCTGATCCATGAACACGGCGAGCACGAAGCCGACGACAAAGGAGAAGGTAAGCGCAAGCGCGCCGTATATCGCGAGGTTCCTCACGGAAATCTGCCAGCGATTGTCGGCAAAGAGCCGCACATATTGCTGCAGGCCTACGAAGTCCTTGCCGAGCGGGTCGCTCGCCGGCAGCACGCGCGACGTGGTCAGCGAATAGAAGATCGTCCATAGCGTGCAGCCGATGAAGATGAAGATCACCGTCGCCATCATCGGCGTCATGGCCAGTTTCGCGGTCATGTTGCGGAAGAGCCGGATCGGCGGCCGCACTGCGGCCGTTGTCGCGACGCTCGTGGAGGTCACCGCTGCAGACGCATTCGCCATGTCGATCCGCCCGGAAGCAATTCAATCACGCAGATGCGGCCGGCTCAATAGTCTTGAGCCGGCCGCATCATTATTGGCAATCCGGGATTATTGCGGCGCGTTCGCGATGATCTCGACGAACTGGGCCTGAGTATCCTCGACCGTCATGCTCGGATCGGTGAAGAACTCGTTGAACAGGTCGCGGATCAGGTTCATCGTGTCGCGCTGCATGACCTGGGCCTGCGACGGCAGCAGCTTGTTCTCGTCAAGCAGCTTGAGGCCGACCTTCATACATGCGTTGGCGGCTTCGAGATCCACGTCAGCGCGGATCGGCAGCGAGCCCTTCTTCAGGTTGAACGCGACCTGCACCTCCGGCGAGATCATCGACGACGCCATCTTCATCTGCGCCGCGGTCACCGCCGGGTCCGAGTTCTTCGGGAAGAAGAACACGTCGCCACCGGTGTTCAGAGCCGGATTGATGCCGAGGCCGGGCAGACAGTCATAGTCGACACCCGCGACCATGTTGGCCACCTGGAACTCACCCTGCGCCCAGTCACCCATCACGTTGGCGCCGGCCTTGCCGGTGATCACGAGGCTGACGGCGTCGTTCCACTGCGGAACGATGGTGGTCGGATCGACCAGCTTGCGCGCCTCATCCATGGCCAGGAACACTTTCGTCATCTCGGGACCGCCCGCCGCCGCGACGTCCTTTTCGGCGTAGACCTTGTTCCAGAGATCAAGCCCGCCGATGCCGGGAACGATGTTGTCCACGAGCAGCAGCGCGACCGGCCAGCCCTGCGCCATGGAGAGCGGCAGGATGCCCTTCTCCTTAAGCTTCGGCGCGGCGGCGACGACTTCGTTCCAGTTCGTCGGCGGGGTGATGCCCGCATCTTCGTAAACGTGGCGGTTGGTCCACATCCATTGCGCCGAGTGCAGGTTCACCGGCACGCAGTAGACTTTTCCGTCCTTGGTGCAGCCCTCGAGCTGCGAGGCCGGCCGGACGATGCCCTTCCAGTTTTCCTTGGTCGCGAGCTCGGTCAGATCCTGCATCAGGCCGGCGGCGATCAGGTCGTCGGCGTCCTTGCCAGGATTGAACTGCGTCGCGCAGGGCGGGTTTCCGCCCATGATGCGGCTGATGATGATCGGCCGGGCGGTATCGCCCGAGCCGCCGATAGCGCCATCGACCCATTTGTCTTCCGGGCCAATTGCGTCGAACGCCTTGGCGAATTCCGCCACCGCGGCAGCTTCGCCGCCCGACGTCCACCAATGAGTGACCTCGCAGTCGGCGGCCGAAGCCGAGCCGGCCGTGAGGGCAAGCAGGGCCGTCGCCCCGAGCAGAGTCCTAACGAAAAGTCGCATTGATTTTCCTCCCTTGCGATATGCCCAAAGACGGGCACGATCAGGTTTCCTTGACTGCCTTGGCAGTCGGATTGCTTGATCTGCATTTCTTGTAATCGATTACATAGAGTGTATAATCAAAATCAAGGCTGTCAATCCCTTCCGCGACCGAAGCGCGCCAAAGTGTCCGCAAAAATTCTTGATGAGCATGAAGAAAGCTCCGACGTCCCTCGGTCGACTTTCTCGCCGCCCGGCGACGATCCACCACGTGGCGGCGCGCGCCGGCGTGTCGACCGCAACGGTAAGCCGTACGCTCGCCACGCCTGATCTCGTCAGCGAGGCGGCGCGCGGGCGGGTTCTCGCCGCGATCAAGGTGACCGGCTACACGCCGAACGTCGCCGCGCGGAATCTGCGGGCGCGGCGGACGATGATGGTGCTCGTCGTGGTGCCCAACATCGCGAACGCCTTCTTCGCCGAGGTGTTGAGGGGAATCGACGACGAGCTCGTCGCGCACGGCTACGGCATCATCATCGGCAACCTCGACAATCGCCCCGAGCGCGAGGCGCGCTACGTCGACCTCGTCTTTGCTGGCCAGGTCGATGCCGTTCTTTTGATGAGCGGTCGCGTCCCGGCCGGCAACGGCAGGCCGATGAGCGAGGCCGGTGTGCCGATGGCGACGATCTGCGTCGATATCGGCGGCTCCTTTCCTTCGATAATGGTCGACGACTACAGGGCCTCGCGGACCGTCGTCGAGCATCTGGTGTCGCTCGGCCACCGCAGCTTCGGCTACGTTTCCGGGCCGTTCGGGAACCGCAACGAGATCGGACGCCGCCAGGGCTTCGCCGCCGGACTCGTCGCCGCCGGCTTCGACCCAGGCGAAGCGGTCTACTGGCAGGGCGACTTCATGATCGAAT
>CAYTTC010000134.1:0-7328 GCA_964440525.1 uncultured Propylenella sp.
GCGCGCCATTGATTTTGCGGCTGCTGCGCCGTTACGCGGGCGGATGCGGTACGGCGAGAGCGTCGATTTCGGCGCGGTTCACGAGCACGATGTGCTGCTCGTGCGGCGGGCGCGCATTTGGCGGGACATCGAGGCCGAGGCGTTTCAGCGCATAGAAGAGCAGCGCGCGCCGCACCTTGATGCGGCTCACGCCCCGCACGATTCCGTAATCGATGGCGATGGCGCGGGTCTGCGCGGGCGTCAGGCCCGGATGCGGCGCGATCACCAGCTCGACGAATTTTTGCCAGTCCCTGTCGTCCTCCGGACGCGAGCGCGTCTGGCGATCGGCCTTCGGCCTGCTGATCCGCCCGAGCACGAAATCGCGAAAACCTCCGCTCTCGTGATCGAAAGCGCGCACATGCCAGCGAAAACCATCATGCGCGAGCGCGTGCGGCTCGATTTTTCGTCGCGCCGGCTCTTTTCGGCTCATCGACTGATAAGTCACGGCGAGCGCATGGCGGTTGCGGATGGCGGCGAGGACGGCGCGCAGCACATAGGGGTCGATCGCACGTTCCGGGACCGGCGTGGCGTCGAACGGAATGACTGCGCCGAGCAGCGTCTCCTCATCGGAAAGGTTCGCCAGGTCGGCGAGTCTCAGCTCGCCGAGAAAGCGCGAAGCCTTCGGCGCGGCGATGACGGGGCGAAAAGCCTCGCCCGCCACATAGCGCTTTGCCGATTTGTCATAGGCAAGACCCACCGGCCGAAGCTCGAGATAACGGGCAATGTCCTTCGAGGCCTGGCTCGGCGAGACGCCGAAGCGCCCGGTGAGATGGCTACGATTGACATCGCCAAGCCAGAACAGCCGCTCCTCGATGAAGGCGAGACGCCGCTCGATGCTCCAGCGGAGAGGGCCGTCTTCGCCTGGCGGAGGCCTTGACTCTCGCGTGCGTCTAGTTCTTCCTACCATCCAGTTTCTACAACCATCGAGTTTCTCGACTGGATCAGTCTTAGCTGATTCGGCGCCTACCCGCTCTACTTCGCAGGCGAGCCGCGAATTTCCGCCGGGGCCGCCGACGACGTATCGTGTAGAGGAGGGGAGGAATGCCCGAAGTCGAAGCCTTGGCCGATTGCCTGCGCGTCGTTGTGGACGAAGCTTTGTCCGCGCTTCCGGAAGCGAACCGCGACGGCGCGCGCTTGGCGATGGCCCTCTTCGTGCGCGCGGACCTCGGCCAAACCGACGCTGCCGCGCTGGCAATCATCGCGCGGGTTTTCTCGCTCCCCATCGAGGCGGTCTGAGCGCCGCTCATGCGTTTGACGCGCCCGCGCGCGGTTCAGGTCTCGCACCGCTCGCCCACGGTGCATCGCCTTCTCCATTTTGTCATCCCGGAAAGTGCGGAACGCGTCTGCCCTGGACCTACGAACACGGCAAGTGAAATAGACCGCCGCGACCACGGTGCCTTCTTGTCTCAACTCCGGAGTTCATGGGTCCCGGTCTTGCCGCTTCACGCGGCAAACCGGGATGACAAACTGAGAGCGAGGAAGCCCAAGCTCAGGTTGTTTTCGCGCCCACACCCCGCCTCAGATGCTCGTCGAGGCGGGGCATGATCTCGACGAAATTGCAGGGCGTGTGGCGGTAGTCGAGCTGGGCCTCGAGGATTGCGTCCCAGGCATCGCGGCAGGCGCCGGGCGAGCCCGGCAGCACGAAGATGAAGGTGGCGTTGGCGACGCCGCCGGTGGCGCGCGACTGGATCGTCGAGGTGCCGATCTTGTCGTAGGAGATGCGGTGAAAAACTTCCGAAAAACCGTCCATCCGCTTCTCGAACAGCGGCTCCAGGGCTTCGGGCGTGACATCGCGGCCGGTGAAGCCGGTGCCGCCGGTGGTGATGATGACGTCGACCGCCGGGTCCGCGATCCATGCCTTCACCATGTTGCGGATATCCGGGATCTCGTCCTTCACAATCTTCCGCGCGGCGCAGATGTGGCCGGCCGCGGCAATCCGCTCCACCAGCGTGTCGCCTGATGTGTCGTTCGCGAGCGAACGGGTGTCGGAGACCGTCAGCACCGCAATGCGGACGGGGACGAAGGGACGATCGGCGCTGGTCTTAGGCATGCTGGCGTTACCCCTCCCCTAGCCCCCTCCCCGCGAGGGGGAGGGGAAGGAAGCGCGCTACTTAACCGCGCTTTCCGGTCCGTGGTCCAGCACCGTCACGTCCTCGGCGCGCGGGTCGAGCGCTGCCGTCCCCGGTGTCGCAGAGGGCGTGGCGGGGACGGTCTGAAAAGCCTCGCGCACGCTTCCCGGAATCGGCGCGCGCCTGTAGGTCCGGTAGAAGGCGTAGATCGCGATCAAGATATGGCTCGCCGCGGTGACGATGAAGAGCGCCTCCGGCCCGACGCCCGCCATTGCCGCGCCCGCGGCAAGCGGCCCGAACATGGTGCCGGCGCCGTAGAGGAGGAGGAGCCCGCCGGAGACGGCGACGAAATCCCCCGCGTCGGAATAGTCGTTGGCATGCGCCACGGCGAGCCCGTAGATCGGATAGGTGAGCGCGCCATAGAAGCCGGTCAGGACGAGGACGATGGTCGGATCGACCGGCTTCAGAACGACGATGGCGAGCCCGGCGAGCCCCGCCCCGAGCGCCAGGCCGACGATCACATAGCGCCGGTCGGTCTTGTCGGAGAGGCGCCCGGCCGGCAGCTGTGTCACTGCGCCCGAAACGACGGTGATGCCCATCATCAGCGCGATCAGCGGCGTCGCGAGCCCGATCCTGGCGCCCCACACGGCGCCGAGCGTGCCGAAGGCGCCGTTCACCACGCCGACGAGAAGCACGGTCAGGAACGCGACGGGCGAATTCGCGAAAAGCTTCCTCAAATCGACCGTGACGCGGGTGAGCGGCCTCGGCGATGCCGCGGTCGAAAGCGCCGTCGGCAGGATGGCGAGCGAGAAGAGGATGGCGCCGACCATGAACAGGGTGGCGGTGCTGGGGTCGCCGGCGCCGACGCCGAGCTGGCCGGCGGTGATGCCGAGATAGGTCACCATCATGTAGACGGAGAAGATCGTGCCACGGCTCTCGTTGGTGACGCGCTCGTTGAGCCAGCTCTCGATGATCATGAAAGCGCCGGCGATGAAGAAGCCGGAGCCGGCGCGCAAGAGAATCCAGGCGAGCGGGACGACGAAAAGCCCGTTCAGCAGGATGATGATCGCCGCGCACGCGGCCGAGCAGGCGAAGGCGCGGATATGCCCGACGCGGCGGACGACGAACGGCGCCGAAAGGCAGCCGAGCACGAAGCCGGTCGCCCAGCCGGTGCCGATCAGGCCGAGCTCTGCGGTCGAAAAACCCTCGGCGGTGCCGCGAAGCGGCAGCAGCAGCGAATGGAGGCCGCTCCCGGCAAGCAGGAATGCCGTCGAGAACAAGAGCGCGAGGACGGGGACGATCTGACGGGCCAAGGCGATTCCGAATCGGTTTTGTGGCGGCCGCGAGCTTCTTGAATACACAAATCCGGCCGGCAATGCAGTGCGCGCCGCTTGGGGCGACGCCTACGACCTCACGCGCGACCCCCTGAGCCCGGCAGCGCCCGCAATCGGCGCTCAGGGCTGCGGCTTCACCGCCATGCTGTTGATCGAAATCATCAGCGACGAGGTGTCGACCGCTTCGAAGGCCGCGGCGGGCACCCGCTTCAGCTGATCGAGCAGCGCCTCCGGCCAGCGCGTGTCGACCGTTCCCTGGAAATACCAGGGCGTGCCGTTATCGGCGAGGACGAGACCGAAGCGCTTCATCGCGAGCAGCACCGCCCGGGTGTCGGGCCGGAGCGAGGGCGAGATGACGTAGGACGCCTTAAGTCGGAAGCGGGCGCCCATCGGCGGATAGGCCAGGTTGTTGACGCTGCCGGCTTGATGCCGGGCCGGCCACGAATAGCGCTGGTCGGTGACGTCGGTGGTGAAGCGGATTGCGTGGTCGATGGCGCGTAGGGCGACCTCGTCGTAGCGAAGGAGGCCGGGCAGGATCGGCAGGCCGGCGGCGTCGGCGGAGGTCCAGGTACGCGGGCGGAGCGCATTGCTCTTCAGGTTCCAGGAAGCGCCGCTGCCGGCGAGCCAGGTCGTGCCGGATTTCCGCGTCGCCCAGGTTTCGTAGAGGCGGCAGGTATCGCGGTCGACGACGATCGTGTGGCGGTCGCCGGAAACCCATTGCCCGCCCTCCACCCGCGTGTCGGGGCCGAGCGGATAAGGGATGCGGTCGCTCTGCTGCCAATATTGGAACGTGACGTTCACCTTGGCGTGGCTTCCGGCGACGACGGTGATCGGGATGCCGTAGGGCGCTGGCTGCTCGCCATAGGAGGGACCGAAATCCGGATGCAGTTTTCGCGTCGGCGACATGTGCGACATCCACTGCGCCGAGCGCATGTGCACGGGGAGCCGGCTGACGTCGGCATGCCACCAGCTGTTCGCCGGAAAGGTTGGGCAGGTGGTGCCCGGTACGGGGCGATTCGCCGCGGCGGCAGGAAGAGCGGAGAGAACTGCAAGCGCGACGGAGGCGAGGAACCGTTTCATGCGCGCCAGCCTAGTCGAAACTTAGGCAGCACTAAGTGCGGAGCGATCCTGTGCTGAACCGTTCGTTGCGCTAATCAACTAGATCGCTGGACGTCAGGGATGCGCTCCGCCAGGAGCTTGGATAGCGTAAGACCGAAGCGCGTCCCTCAATCGCCCCCACCCCCCATTCAGGCTTCCCGAACGCTCTGCAATTGTCAGTAGAATTGCTAGATTGCTCATGCTACTTTTCACGTCGCAACGCACGGGGGGCGACAAGATGTGGGCTTTGGTGATTGCTGGCATTGGCGCAGCAGCCAGCACATTCAATGCAATCGACGAGGCCGTGGCGAATAGGGCAATTCGTAAAGCCCTCAAGGAGATAATACTTTACCTAAACGAGTTGAACCAAAAACTTGACAAGGTCATAGCCCAGAATCAGGAGATTTTACGCCGCCTCGACGAGCTTCCACGTATCATTAGGGCAATAGTGCAGGAAATAGTAGATGAAGCTTTGCTCAACGAAAGATACGCGATTATTCATACGATAAAATTAAATATCACAACACTCAACCTAGATCGACATTACAGAATAACTGCGGCGGGGTGGAAGGACCTGTCCTCCGCCCTGACTTATCTTTTCTTACATGAGAACCGAATTAGCCAGCTATTTAGGTTGATCCTTGCGAGCGAATTAGCGCTCGCTGCCACACGTAATCATGCGAAGCCGTTCATCCAAGTGTTGCTTGAGGATAAGATTTATCTCTTGAAGGCTCTGCACAATGACTATATCAATACTATAGTTACAGAGTTGAATGCACTTCGTGGTCTTCTAAATAATAAGGAGTACATTTTTACACATAATCTTTCTGAGGATCTGGATAAATTTGAAAATCTAAAATATGAGAGGCAATCGGACAGACTTAGAACTATAAATTATACAGAGCGAGAATGCCAGCAAAAGTTGGGACGTTGTGGGGAGACGTACGAAGTATGCCGAGATGTTGCCAAATCTAGACAGGAAGCGGACACCCCATTCCATTCAGCGAGAGATAATCACATTGCAGTTGTTGCGGGAAAGGTCGGAGTTATTTCGGCAATGTTGATTCAGCTAGGATATCTTTCGGCAATTATTAAGAGGCTTGAAAAATATTTGGCGACAGTAAATAGTATGGCGGCTGCCTCCACCGAGGTCCTGCTGTTCCATGAAAAAGCGGGAGCTCGGACTATATCAATGCGGCGTGAATTGCCGACTCTCAGCAACGAGGAATTGCGAGCTTACCACTACTATTCCGATGACTTGCCTGACGCAGCACGGGATGTGCTTGCAACGCGGTCAAACCCCGCGGAGGAAGGAGCATTTGCGGTTGTGACAGGGCGTTGCCCTGATATCTAGTATTCGAACTGGGCCTCAGGCCGGTGTCAGTTCTCACCCTCCTCTTTGTTAACCCAACAAGTCCCGCCACGCCGGTTTCTTCTGCAACGGTTGGCGCAAATGGTAAGCAGAGTGGAGCGTCGCCATGGCGCGGATGGTGCGGAGCCCCGTGTCGCGGGTCCGCCATTGACCGCGGAGACCGGATTCCCTTCCGCCCGGCTTCGACACGCGATAGGCGGACGCTCCGTCCCGGCCAATTGCTTAACTTTCGCGCTGCTCCCATGCTCGATGAGGAATCGAGCGAAGGATTTGACGACGGAAACGCGGCATCTCCCTATCAGCGCTTCATCCGCGAGACGTTGGAGCGGGCCCTACACTGATCGGGCTGCGCGACTTGGCGCGTCGAGACACGCATCGTCAGCCGCTGTGCTGAATGAGATCCCATTTGTTGCCGTAGAGATCCCGGAAGACCGCGACCGTGCCGTAGGGTTCCTCGCGCGGCGTCTCCCTGAAGACAACGCCGCGTGACCGCATCGCCTCATAGTCGCGCCAGAAATCTTCAGTGTTGAGAAACAGGAAGACGCGGCCGCCCACCTGGCGGCCGATTGCCGCTTTTTGCTCTGGCGTCACAGCCCTGGCGAGGAGCAGCGAGGTTCCGCCGCCGGAGGGCGCGACGAGCACCCAGCGTTTTCCGTCGTCCTGCGGCGTGTCTTCGAGAAGCACGAAGCCGAGCTGCTGAGTGAAGTACGCAATCGCCTCGTCATAGTCGCGGACGATGAGGGTGACGTGGCTGATGCTTGAGCTCATAATGAATGGTGTTCTAAATGCCCAAAGAGAATGTCGAACCCCATGAGTAGCAGAAAGAGCCTGAAGCCCTTGCCGCGCCTTGAGAGTGACGAAGAGGCCGAACGCTTTGTCGAATCGGCCGATCTAAGTAACCACGATCTCTCCGGCTTCAGGCCCGCACGGTTCAGTTTCGCCACCATCGAGTTGCCGAAGAAGCGCGTCCGTGCCGTTGCGGCAACGAGAATGGGCGCGCTGCATGAACCGCTGAACGGTCTCCTCGATCCAGAATAGCGAGGCCCCGGAACCGTTGAGTCCTTCAGGCGCGCCCCTCCATCTTCGCCTTGAGGCTCAGCAAATCCCGCCACACGAGCTTTTTCTGCAAGGGCTGACGGAGGAGATAGGCCGGATGGAGCGTCGCCATGGCGCGGATGGTACGCGTGCCAGTGTCGTAGCTCCGCCATTGTCCGCGGAGGCGCAGGATGCCTTCGTTTGTCTTCAGAAGCTGCTTTGCCGAGGCGCCGCCGAGCGGTACCAGAAAGTCCGGATCGGCGAGCTGGATCTGCCGCTCGATGAAGGGGCGGCAGATTTCCGTTTCCTGCGGTGTCGGCGTGCGATTGCCTGGCGGCCGCCAGGGGACGGCGTTGGCGATATAGGCGCTTGTGCGGTCGA
>CAYTTC010000135.1:0-7239 GCA_964440525.1 uncultured Propylenella sp.
ATGCGTTCGCCCTGGCCGATGGGTCTGTGTTGGTGCAGGGTCTCGCGGATCGGGAGGACGATAACCGGCGCCCCTCCTCGCTCATCCATGATCTCGATTGGTGGCATCACAAGACCGACGCGAAGGTCGACGCCTATCTCACGCAGTTGGGCGCCAGCGGCTTCCGGGCGCTCGAGGAGCTGAAGCAGCATGGCCTGATCCGCGCGATCGGCGCGGGAGCCAATGAGCTCGGCACCATCCCGCGCTTCCTCGACGTGGTCGACCTCGACTTCTTCATGCTGGCGATGCGCTATACGCTCGGCGAGCAGGACGCGCTTGAACGCGAGACCCCGCTCTGCGCCGAGCGTGGCATCGGTTTCGTCATTGCGGGGGTCTTTTCATCGGGACTCTACGCCACCGGGCCCGTTCCCGGCGCTAAGTACAACTACGCCGACGCAACCCCAGCGCAATTAGAACGCGCCAGAAAGATCGAGGCAGTGTGCAAGCGTCACGGCGTGCCGCTGGCCGCAGCTGCGCTTCAGTTCCCGCTGCCCATCCGCTTGTCGCCTCAGTCATCTCCGGCGCTTTCAAGCCCACACACGTGCTCGCCAATCTCGAACTGATGCGGCAGGATATCCCAAACGAGCTATGGCTCGACCTGAAAGACGAAGGTCTCCTCCGCAAGGACGCGCCGACCCCCTGAGTAACGGAAGCCCCTCGGACGCCACAAGCCGCTCGACTCATTTAATGGCCACGTCGCTCCGAGAGCGCGGCAATAACAAACGCCGCGGCCCTCTCGCCGACCACGAGTGCGGTGAGGTTGGTGTTGTGCTGCACGTTGTCGGGATAGATGCTGGTATCAGCGACCCTGAGATTGTCAAAGCCGTGGACGCGGAGATCCATGCCGACGACGGCGGTCCGGTCGCTTGCCGGCCCCATCTTCGTGGTCCCGGCTTGGTGATGTGCGGCGCCCATCCGTTCGGCGAGAGCCTCCGCGATCGGCTGGTCAATGTCGTCCACCCAGCTAGCGTTGTGGCGCCTGAAGGTGGCGGTCGCCAGCATCTCCTTGCAGAAGGAACGGGCATCGTCGAAGTTCTGCCGGTCCGTGTCGACCGTGTTGTAGCGATGATCGATGAGCGGCGCCTGGCGCGCGTCGCGGCTCTGGATGGTGACCTCGCCCTGCGCGAGGGCGTGGGTGAGGTAGGTCCAGAAGCCGGCGAGCCCCTCCTCTTCGTCGACCGGGAATGGGTGGGTCTGCCAGGCCGGCTCGCCGCTCGGGCCGGCAGGTCCCCGAATGTCGGCGACGAAGCTGCGGCCTGTTGTGACGCCGAGGCCCTTGCCCTTGAAGATCATGCCAAAGCCCGGATGGTCGAGGAGATTGCGGCCGACTGGCAGATCGGCGGCGACTTCGATGCCGAGCGGCTTCAGCCATTCGGCCGGACCGATGCCCGAACGCTGGAGCAGCGCGGGCGTGTTGTAGACGCCGGCGCTGACTACGATCTGATCGGCATAGGCCGTGGCCGCCTTGCCGTCGCTGCCGATATAGGCGACGCCCTCCGCGCTCGACCCGGACAGCAACACGCGATCGGCAACCGAGCGAGCGCGTATCGTGAGATTGGGGCGCTTCCGCGCGGCACGGATATAGGTGACTAGTGTTCCGAGCCGCACCTCCTTGTAGCGGTTATGCGGCATGACGCCGACGACGCCGGCATGGGCATCCAGTGCATTGAGGTCCGGCGCTTCGCGCACCCCGAGCTCGACGCAGCTTTCGTACATCACCCGGTTGATCGGGGCCCAGCTTTCCGGCTTGTAGCGTTGGATGACGATCGGTCCGCTATTCCCGTGGATCGGCTGATCACCGAAATCGACGTCGGTCTCGATCTTGATGAAGTAGGGAAGCATGTCCTTCCAAGACCAGCCGGTCACGCCCATCGACGCCCACCGGTCGAAGTCGAAGGGTGCACCGCGGGCGGCGATGGTCGCGTTGACCATCGAGGTGCCACCCATCAGGCGGCCGCGCGGCAGCCACAACTTGCGGCCATTGAGCGTTCCCGAGCGATCCGCGTTGAAGTAGTCCCAGTCGAACTCGGGGATCGCCGCTGTCTTCCAGCTGTGCTCGCCACTGACCGTGAACAGCGGCGGGATGACCTCTTCATTCGGGAAATCAGGACCGGCCTCGATCAGCAGGATCTTGCAATCGGGATCCTCGGTCAGTCGCGCGGCAACGACTCCGCCGCTCGAACCAGCGCCAACGACGATGGCGTCATACCGTTCCATGGACCTCCCCTTCGATTGCTTGGCTAGTCGACTAAGTGCAGCCGCGCCTCTTGTCGATGCCCGTCGGAGCATGTCCGCCCCGTCCCGCTGGCAGTGCTTGCCGCGCGACGACGTTTCAATATAGTTCCGGCTGAAGCACTTCCGGGCAGGCTCAAAGGCTTGTCCGAACAAGAAGCCGACGAAGGCAGCAACCGCCGGGACGGCCCGCCGGGAGGGACGCGGATCGAATGGCATTGCCGCGTACCCAGGAAAATGGCTCGGCGTCGACCTCCATTCTGGAGATGCGCAATATCGCCAAGCGCTTCGACGCCACGCAGGCGCTCGACGACGTCTCGCTCACCCTCTATCCTAGCGAAGTCCACGCCCTGCTCGGCGAGAACGGTGCCGGCAAGTCCACTCTCATCAAGATTATCACGGGAGTCTATCAGCCGGACCGCGGCGAGATCCTGCTTGCCGGCAAACCGGTCGTCATCGGCAGTGCAGCTGAGGCGCAGCGTCTCGGCGTTGCCGCGATCTATCAGGAACCGCTACTCTTTCCCGACCTGACCGTCGCCGAAAACATCTTCATAAGCCACCAGGATCGCGGGCAAGTGGTCGGCTGGCGGAAGATGGTGCGCGAAGCCGAGGCGATCCTCGCCAAACTCGGCGTGGCGATCGACGTGCGCAGTCCGGCTCGCGGACTGACGCTTGCGGCGCAGCAGTCGGTCGAGATCGCAAAGGCGATTTCGCTCAACGTCCGCGTGCTCATCATGGATGAGCCGACGGCTTCGCTGTCGGCGCATGAGGTCGCCCAGCTCTTCAAGCTGGTTCGCGATCTCCGCGATCAGGGCGTGGCGATCCTCTTTGTCAGCCACCGCATCGAAGAGGTGTTCGAGATTGCCGACAAGGTGACTGTGTTCCGCGATGGGCGGCTCATCTCGACGCGCCCGCGCGCCGAGGCGACGCCGCAGCGCTCCATTGCCGACATGGTTGGCCGCGAAATGGGCCTCTTCCAGCCGCGGCCGCCGGCGCCGATGGGGGAACGCGTGCTTTCGGTCCGCGGACTGGGACATCAGGGCGTGTTCGAAGGCGTCAGCTTCGACCTCCACCGCGGCGAGGTGCTGGGCTTCGCCGGATTGATCGGCGCGGGCCGCACTGATGTCGGACTTGCCCTTTTCGGCATAGAGCCCGCCACCGGGGGAACGATCGAGCTGAACGGCAAGGCGGTCACTGTCCCCTCCCCGCGCACCGCGATGGATCTCGGCATTGCCTATGTTTCCGAAGACCGCCGCCAGCTCGGCCTCTCGTTGCCGATGTCTATCTCGGCCAACATCACACTGCCGGTGCTGAAGCGTTATCTCAACCGCTTCGGCCTTGTCCGAACCGCGATGGAGCGCGCGACAGCCGAGACCTTTCGCAGGCGGTTGGCGATACGAACCTCGTCGGTCGACCTTCCCGTCGCCAAGCTTTCCGGCGGCAACCAGCAGAAAGTGATGCTGAGCAAATGGCTCATCACCAGGCCGTCGGTGCTGATCCTTGACGAGCCGACCCGCGGAATCGACGTCGGCGCCAAGGCCGAGGTCCACACCATGATCGGGGAGCTTGCTGCTGAGGGTATCGGGATCATCCTGATCTCGTCCGAGCTTCCTGAAGTTCTCGCCATGAGCGACCGCGTGCTGGTGATGCGCGAGGGCCGCCAGATGGCAATCTTCAGCCGCGAGGAAGCCACCCAGGAATCGGTGATGACCGCGGCCATGGGGCAGGCCGCCGAACCAAATGACAGGGCCGCGGCGTGAATTGGCTGCAGCGTCATGTGCGTCCGGAACAGGTGCGCGAGTTCAGCCTGCTGCTTCTCATCATCGCAGCGGTCCTGATTTTTGGCTCCCTCATCGACAACTACTACACGTCGCGAACCTTCAACCGCATCGCTTCGAGTGTGGCGATCATCACCATCGTCGCGGTCGGCCAGACCCTCGTCGTCTTGACCCGCAATATCGATCTGTCGGTCGGCTCGATCGTCGGGTGCTCGGCCTATTTCGTCGGCACGCTTCTGGCCCGGAACAACGACCTCCATCCCTTGCTCGCGGTCCTCTGCGCGGTCGGGCTGGGTGGCCTGATGGGGGCCCTCAACGGCGCCATCGTCGCCTGGGGGCGTGTTCCGTCGATCATCGTTACGCTCGGCACGCTGGCGATTTATCGCGGGATGCTCGTCGACCTCTCGGGCGCGCGAACTGTGACCACCGATAGCCTGCCTGCCTGGCTTATCGACTTGCCGCGCCTCAATTTCATTTCCATCGGCGATTTCGACATCCGCGCGATGTTCATGCTGGCGCTAGCCATCGTGGTGATCTTCCAATTCGGCACCAGCTATCTGACCGTCGGGCGCCGATTCTACGCAATTGGCTCCAATCCCGACGCGGCCGAACTCATCGGATTGCCGACGCGCAGCCTCGTCTTCGTCGCGTTCGTGCTCTCAGGAGCACTGGCGGGGCTTGCCGGCTTCGTCCTGCTGGCGCGCTTCGGCAATATCACCGTAGAAGCCGCACGCGGTCTGGAGCTGCAGGTCGTGGCGGCTGTCGTCGTCGGCGGCGTCAACATCTTCGGCGGGTCAGGCACGGTTGTCGGCGCCATGCTCGGCGCTATCATGATCGGCACGCTCGAGCAGAGCCTGTTCAGGCTGCAGATCAGCGAGTTCTGGCGCGACGCGCTTCTCGGATTGCTCATCCTGCTCGCCGTGGCGAGCGACGCCGTGATCCTGCAGCGGCTGCGCCTCCTGTGGACGCGCGCCGAACTGAAGCTCATCGCGAAGCCGCCAGGTGCCGCATTGAGAGCCGACAGTGAAGGGGCAGCCCCGTGACGGCGCTCAGCCGCCTTCGGGGCTGGGAGGGACTGCTGCTCCTGGTCCTGATTGCGATCATCGCCATGAACGTGACGCGCTCGCCCTTCTATCTCGGCGTCGGCAACATCGTGAACCTGTTCCAGCTCTCGATCGAGAAGATCATCGTTGCCCTGATCATGACGTTGATCATCATCAACGGAGAAATCGATCTGTCGGTGGCGTCGGTGATGGGCCTCGCCGCCTGCGTATTGGCGTGGCTCTTTCAGCATGGCGCGCCGGTGCCGGTGGCGATCGTCGCAGCGCTCCTATCAGGCCTCGCAGCCGGACTGTTCAACGGGTTCTGGGTTGCCTATATCGGCCTGCCGTCGCTGGCCGTCACGCTTGCCGGATTGATCGGCTATCGCGGCATCGCCCGCATCCTTGTCGAGGATCGCGCCATCGGCGGCTTTCCCCTATGGTTCAACACTCTCGGCCAGCAGCCTCTCCTCGGCCCACTCACAATCTCGATCGTGATCTTCGTGGTGCTGTTCGTCATCATCGCGATCACGTTGCATGCCTCGGCGCTCGGTAGGCTTGTCTACGTGATCGGCAACAACCTGCAGGCGGCCCGGTATTCCGGAGTGCGCGTGCAACTGGTGAAGATGGTCCTGTTCGGCGCGTCGGGCACTTTCGCCGCCCTGGCCGGCCTTCTCTACGCCGCCCGACTCGGCTCGGTGCGCGGCGACATGGCGGAAGGCTTCGAACTTGATATCATCACGATCGTCCTACTTGGCGGCGTGAGTATTTTCGGAGGCTCGGGAAACCTTGCGGGGGTCGGACTGTCGATCCTCGTCATCCTGAACCTTCGCAACGGAATGGGTCTCGTCAACATAACCGGCAACACCCAGACAAGCGTAATCGGAGCTCTACTGATCCTGTCGGTCCTGATTCCGAACCTCGCACAGACAATAGGCAACATGTGGAAAGGGAGAGAAACATGAGAAAATACCTACTCGCCGGCGCCAGCCTTCTGGCCGTCGTTGCGATGAATCACGCCGCGATGGCGCAGGCAGCGCTCGAGCCCGGCAAGGCCTTTGACATGGTCCTTCTGCCAAAATTCCTCGGCATCCTGCCCTTCGACCAAGCCCATGAGGGCGCCCTCGAGGCGGAAAAGGAATTGCAGAACTCGAAGCCGCTCCAGTTCCTCGGGCCAACCCCCGAGAACAGCGTCGCCGGACAGATCGAAATCACTACCAACGCGACGACGCAGGGCGTTGCGGCGATCATGATCTCCAACAATTCCGGCGACCAGATCGTGCCGGCGGCCAAGGCGGCGCAGGCGAAGGGCATCAAGGTCGTGACGTGGGACTCGCCGATTCCTTCGGCCGAGGGCGAGGACGTCTTCGTCGCGCAGGTCGATTTCTCCGAGACCGGCACGGTCATGGCCGACATGGCGCTGTCCATCCTCGGTGAGGACGGCGGCAAGTTCGCGATCCTTTCCGCCTCGCCGGATGCGGCCAACCAGAACGCGTGGATTGCGGCGATGAATAATGCGCTGAAGGATCCGAAATACGCCAAGCTCGAGCTGCTCGACACCGTCTACGGCAATGACCAGTCGGAAGAGAGCTATAATCAGGCAAACGCGCTCGTCGACAAGTATCCTGACATGGAGCTGATCATGGCGCCAACCTCGGTCGGCATCGTAGCGGCAGCCAAGGCCCTGCAGGATGAAGGCCTCTGCGAGAAGGTCAAGGTCAGCGGTTTGGGCGTGCCGAGCGAAATGCTTGCCTACACGATGAACGGCTGCGCGCCGGAGTTCGCCCTGTGGAGCTTCGTCGACCTCGGTTACCTCACCTACTACACGGCCTATGCCCTCGCCAGCGGCGCCATCAAGGCCGAGGAGGGGGCGAGCTTCAAGGCCGGCCGCATGGGTGACTACACGATCACCAAGGATCCGACCCGCGACAAAGGCCTGCGCATCCTGATGGGGCCGTTCTCGGTCTACAACAAGGACAACGTCGAGGCGGCTTCGAAGTAGCCGACCGAGCGTTCATCATCGACCGGCGCCTTACCGCGCCGGTCGATCGGCTTTTGGCTCCCAGTTCGGAGCAGACGAGAAGAAAGCATCTCTGCGTTCAGTCTGCTTCACCCCAATAAGCAGGCATCAACGAGCACGGTCGACAGGT
>CAYTTC010000136.1:0-5886 GCA_964440525.1 uncultured Propylenella sp.
AGACGGCGCTCGCCATGCTCGCAAAAGTGCCGCAGGAGAGGGTCGCCGCGCTGATCGCCTCCGGGCGCACCGCCAATCTCCGAGCCCTCTTGCAGAAGGCGAGCCTTCCGCGCCCGACCTTCCCGGCCTTCGCCGCGGCGATCGACGTGATCCGCAGCGGCGATCCGCTCCCAGGCGGTGAGAGCGACTATCGCCGCGCCACGCACCTGATCGACACGATCGTGACCCGCTACCAGCGCCGGCCCGACCGCGAGCTCGACCAGATCCTGGCGCTGCTCCGCCGCTTCGCGCGAGATGCGAAGCGCTCGGCCGCGCGGGATTATGCGGAGCAGGTGAGACAGGCGGCGTAGGGGAGGGGGTTCGCCCGCGACCTTTCACGTCTTGACGTGTCACGATCCGACGTGGGGTCAGCCCCTCCGGTAAGCCGCCGCTTGGCGGACGACGCTAGGGCCCGGCGGCGACAAGGACGTCGGTGGTGGCGTCCGGAAAGCTTATGCCCTCGAGCGAGACATTGGAGTTGCTGCCGTTGAACACAAAGACCCCGCACCCAAAGAGAGACGACGCGACGCCGATCTTCGCGAAAGCGCTGCTCGTGGTTGTGGCGAATTCTTTGTTGAAGGCTGGACAATAAGCGGCGGGCAGGGTGAAGGCGACAAAGCCGACCGTGCCGCCCTCAATCAGACCGGTCAGATGCACGACGTGATTGTTGTCGATCCTGAAGCCGGGGCGCTGATACCCCATGGGCGCTCCGTCCTCCCACCCGCTCTGGAATGCAGGCTCGCCGGGGTCGCCGACAAAGTGCCACCCGCCCACGGCCGCCGGCACGAAGGCCGTCGAGGTGAGACCGTCCAGGAAGTCGGCGTTGAGGTTGGCCACCTTCACGGCGGAGTTGGTGGCGAACGGCGGACGCCCCGATGTTACGACCAGCGTCATCGCCGTGGCGGCCGCCGCGGTGCTGGTATTGTCGACGCGAAACGATGCCCCGGCGATCGGCGCCAACAGCTTTGTCTGTGTCGCGGCGGTGTTGGTTTGTCCAAGGATGAAGTTACCGCCCGTGGCCGAATAGCCGGCGCCCCCCAAGGCCAGCACAAGTGCGAGGAAAGGGATGATTATCGAAGGCGACGGACGCTTGATCATGAGTGCCCCTGAGCTTTGATTAAAAATTGGCTGATGCGATGCCGAGTTGAGCATGGGGAGCGGAAGAATCCGCCTAGATGCGCTTCAGCGCAAAACCGCTCTCGTCCCGTCGCGCTTGGGCGGACCGAGCCTCAGAGCCATTGACGGCGCGGAGCTCGGAGTGCCGCCAGTCAGCGCAAGCGTGCCGGTCGGGCCGAATGGAACATAGAGCGCCGTCATGGCAGGGTTTTCCTTGCTGATAGCGGCCCCAACCGGAAACCCTCCGGATTGCAGGGCGAATGTCCGTGTCCCGGCAGTGACAGGGAAAAGCCAACTGGTCGAGACGGTGACATTGCTCGAGGCGGCGCCGCCGTCCTCCACGCTGCTTACGAGGACCGGGGAAACGTCGTTCGTCAGCTGGTCTTCGAACTGAACATGCAGGAAGCAGGGAATGCAGGCTGCGTCCGTAGTGCCTATGGTGACCTGGCCACTGAGCAAAACGAATCCCGCCTTCGGGATGTTGAGCGTGATCGACACCAGGTCCGCGAACGTTAGGGGGCTGGCCGCGGCCAGGTTGAAGGCGCGGCCGGCGCGCAGCAGCTCGTTCGCGCTGACGCCGTCGAGATGGTCGGCGTTGAGGTTGGCCACCTTCACGGCGGAATTGGTGGCGAACGGCGGACGCCCCGATGTTACGACCAGCGTCATGGCGGTGGCGGCCGCCGCGGTGCTGGTATTGTCGACGCGAAACGATGCCCCGGCGATCGGCGCCAACAACTTCGTCTGCGTGGCGGCGGTGTTGGTTTGTCCCAGAATGAAGTTTCCGCCGGTGGCCGAATAGCCGGCACCCCCCAAGGCCACCACAAGTGCGAGGAATGAGACGACTATCGAAGGTGACGGACGCTTGATCATTTTATTACCCCCATTGAGCTTTGCGTGAAAAAACTGGCTGCTGCGCCGCCCAGTTGAGCATGGGGAGCGTGCGCCAGCAAATTCGCGGGGCGCGTCGTGTCTCTTCCGGCGCGGCGCTGGCTGTGGCGGCTGGCTTTGGCAGAGACCCAGCGGCTGGCCGGGCTAGAAGGCTGGACCCAGCCGTATCGCTAAACCTTTGCCCTAAATAGCCAATTTCCACACCGGGCGGAATCGACCGTTTCTTTACCATTCGTTTCCGGGCTTTCCGGCAAAATGCCGTGGTTAAGAATTTCCGCCGGTTCTGCATGGTTGCGTATCCGCGTTCGCGTTTTCGACTGAAGTTCGCCGTGCTCGGCGCCGTTCTCACGGCCCTTGTCGGCGGGCTCGCCGCATGCGGTACCATTTCCTCCGCGAGCAGCGACCGCCAGTGCCTGGCGCGGGCGATGTATTTCGAGTCGATCCGTTCGAGCGACGACGGCATGCTGGCGGTTGGCACGGTGGTGATGAACCGGCTGCAATCCGGAAAGTATCCGAAAAGCGTCTGCGGCGTCGTCGGCCAGAAAAACCAGTTCGCGCCGGGCGTGCTCTCCAAGCCGATGACGGATGCGAAGAGCCGCGCGCGGGCCGAGCGCATCGCCGGGCAGGTTTTGTCCGGAAAACGGCATCGCGGCGTCGGCAAGGCGATGTTCTTCCATACGGCTGGCCGCACCTATCGCTTCGAGAACATGCACTACGTGCTGGTGGAGGGCGGCAACGCCTTCTACGAGCGCCGCCCGACAGGCGGCCGCCGCTACATTCCGCGCACCCAGATCGCGCAGGCTGGCCCGCGGGATTCCATCTCGGCCTCCGGCTGGACCTCTGGAACCGGGCTCGCGGCGGTCGGGCACATCGTTCGACCGATCGTGCGGCCCCGCCCGATCGCCGTCGCGGCGGCGGCCGTGCCTGCTTCGCCGCCGCCCGCGAGCATCGAAGACATCATCCTCGCCAGCAACGGCTGGTAGCGCGGCGGCTCGATTTGTTTGGGCATGATCTTTTCCGAAAAGCGGTTTTCACTTTTCGGGATCATGCTGCCTAATAAAGAAACTGCTCGGCGAGGATGCGCTCGTCCCAGGAGTGGCCGCCGTCGAACATGATGAGCGAGGCGACGCTCCTGTCCTCTTCCACCAAAACCTCCGCGACGCTCTTGAACTCGACATGGTCGGCGACTGCGTTGACCGGGCGCTTCGCCGCCTCCAGCACCGTAATCGTGACCTTGGCGTGGTTCGGAAGGAGCGCGCCGCGCCAGCGCCGCGGGCGAAAGGCGCTGATCGGTGTCAGCGCCAGAAGCGGCGCGTTGATCGGCAGGATCGGCCCGTGGGCGGAGAGGTTGTAGGCGGTGGAGCCGGCGGGCGTCGCCACCAGCACGCCATCGCAGATCAGTTCGTCGAGGCGGATTTTTCCGTCGACGGTGATCCTGAGCTTTGCCGCCTGGTAAGACTGGCGGAGCAGCGACACCTCGTTGATGGCGCGGGCGGCGTGCGTCTCGCCGTCGACGCTCTTCACTGTCGCCAGCAGCGGATGGATGGTTTCCGTCTTCGCCGCGGCGAGGCGCTGCATCAACCCGTCGGGGCGGTATTCGTTGCTGAGGAAGCCGAGCGAGCCGCGGTTCATGCCGTAGATCGGCTTGCCTGTGCTCATCGTCGCGTGCAGCGCCTCCAGCATGAGCCCGTCGCCGCCGAGCGCCACGATAACGTCGGCCTCGCTTTGCGGCACCTCGCCGTAGCGGGCGTGCAGCTCCGCCGCCGCCGCCTGGGCTTCCGGCGTGTCGCTGGCGAGAATGGCGATCTTGGTCATGCTGGTAGTCGCGTTCCTCTCCGAAGACCTCCTAATATGGCCAATGGCGAATAGCGAATGGAATGCGTTTTCGGAGGAGATCGATGACCGACAAACACAGTGCCGAGATGGCGCTCGTCTATTGCCCGTGCCCGAGCCTCGAGGAAGCAAAACGGCTCGGCAATGCGCTGCTCGACGCGCGGCTCGCCGGCTGCATCAACATTTTTCCGGGCATGGTGTCGCTCTATGACTGGAAGGGAGAGCGCGAGGAGGCGGCGGAAGTCGTGATGATCGCCAAGACGACCGCCGCTGCGACGCCAGGCGTGCAGGAATTTCTGGAGCGCGAGCATCCCTATGAGGTGCCGGCTATCCTGGTTCTACCGCTCGCTGGCATGAACGCCGGCTACCGCGAATGGCTGATGCAGGGGATCGGCTGAGACCGCCATTCCGGCGCGGCATCTCGCCGGCGCAGTCGAAGATTCTTAATCAACTCGATTCTACAAGATCAGCGGCCGGTTTTCGGGAGGCCGAGCAGAAGGGTTGCTTCCGGCATGGTTAACCTTCTGCCGACCAATCCCTGGCGAGTTGGTTAAGAGTCAGCTAAGTCCATCATCAACCCGGGGCCGGCAGGTGGACGAGATTGGGCGGCTCGCGATCTGAGGAGATGGGGTGATGGGTAAGCTCAATATCGGTGTCGAAATCCGCGATTTCGATTTGGAGCGCATGGGCTTCTCGCTGTCCGTGCTGGACGAGACCAAGAAGCGGCAATCATCGGAGGCCTATCTCCGCATGACGCTGTCGGAGCTGAACACTTTTCTGAAGGCGCTGAAGGCGGCCGAGCGCGACATCGACGTGTCGACGGTGGAGCCCTCCGGCGTGTCGAAGCTGCCGACGGTCAAGGTCAGCCGCCCGCGCGACGGCGAAAGCGCTCCCGATTTTCGCGGCGAGAAATTCCTCGCCGCCGAATAGCGGGCCGTTCGAGCGCGGGCCACGCGCTTTGGAGGCTTGCTGAATTGCCGGCCGCCGCGGTAGCGGCGGCGGGGTCGCGCTGTAAGAGAGCCGTCGGTTACTGCGGCACCTGAAGCTGGAACCTCGGAATTACGGGGGTGTCTGAATTGGGCGACTCTTCACCCTCGGGTCCCCCCGAACTGACGCACTGGTAGGCGTTGTCGCCTGTCTGCTGCTGCTCGGTGCCTTCCGGGCAGCGGCACTGGCCGCGCCGCACGCGCCCGCCCTCGCAGATGATCTCGGGCTGTTGCGGCTCTTGCCCGATGCACTGATAGGCATTGTCGCCGGTCTGCTGCCGTTCCGTGCCTTCCGGGCATTGGCACTGGCCGCGCCGCACGCGTCCACCCTCGCAGGTGATGTCGGGCTGCTGCGGGGCGATGCACTGATAGGCGTTGTCGCCGGTCTGCTGCCGTTCCGTGCCTTCCGGGCATTGGCACTGGCCACGCCGCACGCGCCCGCCCTCGCAGGTGATCTCCGGCGGTTGTGGCGTCACGCATCGATAGGCGTTGTCGCCGGTCTGCTGCCGCTCCGTGCCCTCCGGGCACTGGCACTGACCTCGCCGCACGCGTCCACCCTCGCAGGTGATCTCGGGCGGTTGTGGCGTCACGCACCGATAGGCGTTGTCGCCGATCTGTTGCCTGTCCGTGCCCTCCGGGCATTGGCACTGGCCGCGCCGCACGCGTCCACCTTCGCAGATGATCTCGGGCGGCGGCGGCGCGATGCACTGATACGCATTTTCGCCGGTCTGCTGCCGCTCCGTGCCCTCGGGACAGACGCACTCGCCGCGCCGCACGCGTCCGCCTTCGCAGATGATCTCGGGTGGCGGCGGCGCGATGCACTGATACGCATTTTCGCCGGTCTGCTGCCGCTCCGTGCCCTCGGGACAGACGCACTCGCCGCGCCGCACGCGTCCGCCTTCGCAGATGATCTCGGGTGGCGGCGGTGCGATGCATTGATAGGCATTGTCGCCGGTCTGATGCTGCTCAGTGCCCTCGGGGCAGGTGCATTCGCCCCGCTGGACGCGTCCGCCTTCGCAGGTAA
>CAYTTC010000136.1:5986-7110 GCA_964440525.1 uncultured Propylenella sp.
GTGCCCTCGGGGCAGGTGCATTCGCCCCGCTGGACGCGTCCGCCTTCGCAGGTAATCGGCGGCGGAAGCGTCACGCATTCGTACGCATTGTCGCCGGTCTGATGCCGCGCCGCGCCCTCACGGCAGACGCATTCGCCGTTGACGACATCCCCGCCTTCGCAGCTTGGCGGCGTCGTCTCCGGTTGTGCGATGACGATGATGCTGACGTGCCGATCGTCTTCCGGCTTGGCGTCCTTCACATCCTGGTCCGGCCAGACCATCTGCTTCTGGTGGACGATACGGCTTTGCGGGAAATCGGCCGGGATGTCGATCATGACCCGGAAGGGCGCCTTCTCGCCGGGCTTCAGCATCAACATCGCGGCGTCGCACGCGTAGGAGCCTTCGCCGGTCACCTCGCACGTCATGCCGTCAGTCAGCGATTCGATGCTGTCGATGCGAACGGCGGGATCGAGCATGCCGCGCAAGCCGGCGGCGCCCTTGAACAGGCGGCCGCCGAGATTGTCGATGCTGACGTCGAGGGTGCAGATCGCGCCCTTCTCGCAAACCGTGCCGCCGAACGGCGCGAGGTTGGCCGCGAGCACGGGCGTCGTGACACAGGCCGGTCCGTCGGTCGCCGCGTTGTCGTCGCCGGTGTAGGTCGGATCCGGCCCGCCCGGATAAGCGCTATCCCATTCCATCGACACGCAGTTCTCGACCGTGAAGCCGATGACCGGGTCAGGCAGGCGGACGCTGAGCGTGAATATCGATGTCGTGCCCGGCGGCAATGCGGCGTAATTCTTCACGCAGTTCGTCGCACCGGGTCCTCCGGGGAAGCAATTCCACCCAACCGAGACGTTCTCGACCGAAGCACCGGCCGGCAGCGTGTCCTTCACTGCGACGACGTCGCCGGCGGCGATGGTGCGCGGCCCGTTATTGGTGACGCTGATCTGGTAGTCGCAGACGTGGCCCTCGTAGCACTCCGCCGGCCCGAGCTTGGCGACCTCGAGGTCGAAGCCGTCGGTAACGTTGGTGTTCACGCAATCGCTGTCCGGCTTTTCGAAGAAGATCGGAGGCGGCGGATTGTCCGCGACCGGCATGCCCGGATCGCCGAAGCGTATGCTCGTGCAATTCGTGACGGTCGGCGG
>CAYTTC010000137.1:0-7098 GCA_964440525.1 uncultured Propylenella sp.
CGACGCCGCAGCGGTCGCCGTCGCCGTCAAAGCCGAGCCCGACGGCGGCGCCGGTCCTCAGCACCTCGTCGCGGATGGCGTGCAGCATCTTCAGGTCTTCTGGGTTTGGATTGTAGCGGGGGAAGGTGTAGTCGAGCTCGGCGTCGAGCGGCACCACCTCGGCGCCGATCGCCTCCAGCGCCCGCGGCGCGAAAGCACCGGCGGTGCCGTTGCCGCAGGCAACGACCGTCTTGATCTTGTTGTTGAGCTTCGGCCGGTTCGTCAGATCGGCGATATAGCGGTCGCGAAAATTCTCCACGTAGCGGTAGGAGCCGCCACCCCGCCCGTCGAACTTACCGGTAAGAACGATGTCGCGTAGGCGGCCCATCTCGTCCGGCCCGAAGGTGAGCGGACGGTTGGCCCCCATCTTGACGCCCGTCCAGCCGTTCTCGTTGTGCGAGGCGGTGACCATGGCGACGGCCGGAACATCGAGGTCGAACTGGGCGAAATAGGCCATCGGCGTCACCGCCAGGCCGATATCGTGCACCTTGACGCCGGCCGCCATGAGGCCGGTGACGAGGGCGAGCTTGATCGAGGCTGAATAGGAGCGAAAATCGTGGCCGGTCACGATCTCCGGCTTCACCCCCATCTCATGCAGGAGCGTGCCGAGGCCCAGGCCGAGCGCCTGGATCCCCATGAGATTGATTTCTTTTTCAAACAGCCAGCGCGCGTCGTATTCGCGAAAACCCGTGGCCTTGACCATGGGCTCCGATTCGTAGGCGAAGGTGTTGGGTTTGAGAGACGGCTTCGGGATCGGGAACATGGGGCCTCGCAACGTCGCCCCATTTATGCCCCAGCCCGCTCAATTCTCAAAGATCAAGGTTCCGTCGGCGATCTCGAAGCGCTCGAGGCCGTTGAGGAAGGAGCCGCCGAGCAGGCTGAGAGAAAGCTGGTCGTCCGGGACTACCAGCGCGCGGATGTTGTGGACCTCGATGTCGGCGACCGAGATGCGATCGAGCACGGCTTCCGCCGCCATCGTCGTGCCGTTGGCCGTCTGCACCGGATTGGTGAAGTCCGACGGCTGCACCCGGATGCCTACCGCCAGGGCGTCGGACATCCTGAGCGCCACCACCGTCGCCCCGGTGTCGACCATCAGCCGCACCGGGCGGGAGTTGATTTCCGCGTCGACGTAAAAGTGTCCGTCGCTTTCGGCCTGGATTTCCACCTGACGCGGCGCGGTCGGCTGATCGCCTTCCGGCTGAGCTTCGTTACCCTCAGGCGGGGTTTGCATCTCCGCCGCGACGTCGCCCGCCTCCGGCCGCTGCAAATACTGGGTGAAGAGATGAGGCGCCGCCACGGCGGCGACACCGATCAGGATACAAGTGATAAGCAGCGAGCGCATGGCTTTCTCCATGCGCCTCTTGCCAGAATTTGGCGAAGAAATGCTTAGCTGCGATGGGAAGGCGCTCAAAAACCGGCGAAAAATTCGTAAAATCGTGAAAGCGGAGTTAACTGCGTTTCGTCAGCGACGCGTCGGGCGGCCTAGCGGGCGGCCCGACGCGTCGCCCTGCTGGCGCGATCTGGCTCAACCCTGCGGCTGCGGAACGATGCGGATATAGGGTTTTGGCTCCTTCCAGCCGTTCGGATAGGTCTTTTTGGCATCCTCGTTCGACACCGAGCCGGCGATGATCACGTCCTCGCCCTGCTTCCAGTTGGCCGGCGTCGCCACCTTGTGCTTGGCGGTGAGCTGCAGGGAATCGATGATTCGGAGCACCTCGTCGAAGTTCCTGCCGGTCGTCATCGGATAGGAGATGACGAGCTTGATCTTCTTGTCCGGGCCGATCACGTAGACATTTCGGACGGTCGCATTGTCGGCCGCGGTGCGGCCGTCAGCCGTGGTGCCGGCGCCCGCCGGAAGCATGCCGTAGGCCTTGGCGACCTTCAGCTCCGGGTCGCCGATCATCGGAAAATTCGGCGCGACCCCTTGCGTCTCCTCGATATCCTTCGACCAGCCCTTGTGCTTGTCGACCGGATCGACGCTGAGGCCGATGATCTTGACGTTGCGCTTATCGAATTGCGGCTTTAGCCGGGCCATGGTGCCGAGCTCGGTCGTGCAGACGGGCGTAAAATCCTTCGGGTGCGAGAAGAGCACACCCCAAGAATTGCCGAGCCACTCGTGGAAGCGGATTTTTCCCTCGGTGGTGTCGGCTTCGAAGTCCGGCGCGTCGTCGCCGATGACCAAAGTTTGCATTGGCATTGGGAAACTCCTCGGATTGGGCGGCCTCCCGCCTCCCTGGGCAGATGATACAGGTTTGGGCCGGTGCGCGGCAAATGCAGCGTTCTTCGCCCCGCCGGGCTTGCGCAAATTCCGTTCAGCCAAAGATATCCGTGCCAGGCGGCAATTCCAATATGCCCGCTTGGGCGTGCGGCGCCTGCGAATGTGCTAAGGTTGGGTTCCGGGGCGCCTCTTGCAGGCGGGATTCGCCAAGCGGACAATTTTGGTAGAGAATTCACCGGAACGTGAGGCGAGCGGCTAAGGCTGCCCGCAACGGCTGGACCGTCTAAGGAATTGAGCCATGCAATATCGTGGCGCGGTCAGGAACGGACGTCGCGTGCTCTGCGTCTTCCCGGCCTATACGCCGTCCTTCGGCACTTTTTCGCATGCCTACAGGCTGATGGGCGTCACCGCCTTCATGCCGCCGCAGGGGCTCTTGGCAATCGCCGCCTATCTGCCGGAGGAATGGGACGCCCGCTTCGTCGACGAGAACATCGCTCGGGCGACGCCCGAGGATTTTGCCTGGGCCGACGCCGTGTTCGTAAGCGGTATGCATATCCAGGCGCCGCAAATCAACGACATCCGCACCCGCGCCCAGAGCGCTGGAAAGGTCGCCGTGCTGGGTGGCCCCTCGGTGTCCGGCGCGCCGGAAATGTACCCAGGCTTCGACTATCTCCACGTCGGCGAGCTCGGCGACGCCACCGACCGGCTGATCACGCTCCTCGACGAGAGCGTCGCGCGGCCGGCGGCGCAGGTTCAGCTCAAAACCGAGGAGCGGCTGCCGCTCTCCGATTTCCCGACGCCCGCTTATTCCAAGGCGAAGCTCAGCGACTATTTGATCGGGACGTTCCAATTTTCGAGCGGCTGCCCCTATCGCTGCGAATTCTGCGACATCCCGGCGCTCTACGGACGCCAGCCACGGCTGAAGACGCCAAAACAGCTCACGACCGAGCTCGACGCCATCGTGGCGGAGAAGGGGCACCCGCCCGTCATCTATTTCGTCGACGACAATTTTATCGGCAACAAGAAAGCGACGCGCGAGATGCTGCCGCATCTCATCGAATGGCAGAAGCAGAACGGCTATCCGCTCGGCTTCGCCTGCGAGGCGACGCTTAACATCGCCAAGCAGCCGGAGATCCTGGCGCTCATGCGCGAAGCGGGTTTTACCAGCATTTTTGTCGGCATCGAGACGCCGGAACTCGACGCGCTCATGCACATGCGAAAAGAGCACAATGCCTCGCTCCCGATGTACGAAGCGATCGAGACGCTGAATTCCTACGGGCTCGATGTCTCCGCCGGCATCATCGTCGGGCTCGACACGGATACGGATCAGACCGTCGATCGCCTGATCGAGTTCATCGATCGCTCGAAAATTCCGATGCTGACGATCAACCTGCTGCAGGCGCTGCCGAAGACGCCGCTATGGGACCGGCTGAAGCGCGACGGCCGCATCGTCGAGGATTCTTCGCTCGAGTCGAACGTGCGGTTCCTCCGGCCCTATGACGAGGTGCTCGCCACCTGGCGCCGCGCCATCGCCTACGCCTACACGCCCGAGCACGTCTTCGAGCGCTTTCGTCACCAGGTGGACGCGACCTATGTGAATCGCATGAAGACACCCGGAAGCGGCAAGCTGAAGGGCGCGAACCTGAAGCGCGGCCTGACGCTCCTCGTGAACTCGATCATCGAGCTCGGCATCCGCGCCGACTACCGGCGCGAATTCTGGCGCGCCTTCCTCTACGCCACGAAGCGTGGGCAGATCGACGGCGCGCTCGGCATGGCCTTCATGGCGCACCACCTCATAAAATTCACCCGCGAGGCGCTCGCCGGGACGCAAAACGCGAGCTTTTATTCGACGAAGGCGCGGGGCGAGGAGGAACCGCGGGTCACTGCGAAGCAAGCGGCCTGATCCTCAGCAATTCTATTCCCCAGATTCGAGCACCTTCGCGCCGAGTCTTTTCCTGCCGCGGCGCCGTGACATCCTTTAAGCCGGGCGCATGACCAAACTCATTTCCATGATCACGACCCTTGTCGTGATCGTGCAGATCATCCGGCCCCTTGGCCTGCCGGGGCTCAGGAAACGCGCCGATGCGTGGAAGCTCGCCGTGGGCGCGCTCTGCATCTTCTTGATCGTGGCGGTGACGAAGGGGGAGTGACGCGGCCAAAGCGTGCTTGCTCGACACTAGCGGCTGCCGGAGCGTCTTCCTCAGCTCCGGAAGTGAATCGGTAGCCGCCGGAACACAACTGCTGCAACTTACTACAGGTTGTGACATGATCCCGGCTCGAGATGCAGGGAGGAAAGAATGGCATCCATTCGCGCGCCCGGCCTTGGGCCGATCATCGGACATACGACCGAAAAAACCTGCCGGATCTGGATGCGGGCGGGCGATCCGGCGGATGACAGGGAAGACCTCGACGAGGACCGGCGGACGCTCGGCGTCATCGGACTGGTCACCAAGGGCCGGAAGGAGGCGATCAAGCCGGGTCACGCCTGGTATTTCCGCCTGCAGCGCGAATACGACCGGACCGGCACTTTCGTGCTCGGGTCCGACGTGCAGCTCGGCTGCTACTATCCGAACGACTACGAGGGCCCGAACGGCGTCCCCGCAAAGCCGCCGGCGGAGGCGATCGCCACTCCGCTCACGCCAGACACGGAATACACCGTGCGTGTCGGCTCGCTCACCATTGACGATCCGATGCCGAATTCCGCGAGCCTGTCGGACCGGGAGCTCTTCAAGCGACTGCCCAAGATCGACAACATCAGCAACGAGCTGCTCAATCTCAAAGCGGAACAGTGCGAAGCGACCTTCCACACGTTCCCGGCTTCGGACGTCGTCGCGGACAAGCTCTCTTTCCTGCTGGGCTCGTGCCGCTATCCCGGCTGGCTTTGGAAGGTCAAAGAGGCGGACAGAATCTTCGCTCCGATGCTCACCCATTTCACGCCCGGCAACGCCTTTGGCGACGCCGCGCGGTTCACGGTGATGTGCGGCGATCAGATCTACGCCGACGAGTTCAACCGCATGATTCCGATCGGCCGCGCCGACACGTTCAAGGAGTTCCAGGAGCGTTACCTGACCGCCTTCGGCGCGCCCAACCTCCACGATCTGCTTAGAAGCGCGACGACCTACATGGTGCTCGACGATCACGAGATCGAGGACAACTGGACCCAGGACCGCCTGGAAAGCCAGCATCAGCTCTTCACGTTAGCCATCAGCACCTACCAGAGCTATCAATGGAGCCACGGGCCGCGCACCTGGAAGCAGCTTTTCTATTCGACGTTCGACTGCGCCGGCTATCCGGCCTTCATCCTCGACACCCGCACCCAGCGCTACATCGATGATGCGATCGGGCTCCTGGACAACCACCTGCTCGGCCGCCCCTCGCTCGACCCGATCAACCATCCGGGACAGTTGCAGCGGCTGCTCGAATGGCTCTCGGCGCAGCAGCGCGACCGCGGCAACGTGCCGAAATTCATCGTCACGTCGAGCGTGTTCGCGCCGAACGACATGAGCGAGCGCATCGATGTGACCCTGAAGGACGAGTCGACCGATCCCTTGTACGGCATGAATGCAAAGCGACGCGGGGAGAGCGACAGCTGGCCGGCCTATCCGACCACGCGCCTGACGCTGCTCAAGCACATCATCGAAAATCGCATACAGAACGTCGTGTTTTTGTCCGGCGACATCCATTGCTCGAACGTCGCCGAGATCGAGTTCAGCGGAAACGCCGGCAAGGACCTGAAGGCGTTTTCGGTCACATCATCGGCCTTCTATTGGCCGTTCCCGTTCGCCGACGGCGATCCCAACAACTATGTGCACGATTCCAAAAAACCCGGGCAGAAGGACCCGTTCCCGATCGTCGGCACGGATGCGGAGATGAACTACCGCGCATTCGGATTTACGCAGGAGGACAATTTTAGCCGCATCGATGTGGACAAGGCCGCCGGGACGCTGACGGTCCGCATATTCGACAACAAGGGCAAGCCGATGGCAGTCGACGGCCGCGATGGAAAGGCGACGGCGGCGAATGTGCTGCAACTGGCGGCGTGGTGAGCGGCTGAGTCCCGAACTGCCAACCTGACCCGCTCTATTCAGCAAGGCGCGGCGGCTTAGGGCCAGGTGCCGACAGTCGCCTACTTCCTCGGTATTACCGTCCGGATGTATTTCAACGATCATTCGCCACCGCATTTTCATGTGCGCTATCAGGGATTTCGCGCGCGCGTGCTAGTATCGGACGGCAATGTTGTCGACGGCCGGCTCCCCCCGACCGCTGCACGGCTCGTGAAGGAATGGACAAACCTGCGGCGCGACGCACTGATGCGAAACTGGGAAGCGGCTCGATCCGACGGAGAGCTTGAGCGGATCGGAGGCTTGGAATGATGGTCGACGTGATCGGTGTCCGCCCTCTCGGCGGCCACAAGCTCGAAATCGAATTCTCCGACGGCACTGTCGGTGCTCGAGACTTTGCGTTTGTCGTGCAAAAGACCGGGTCGATGGCCGCGCCACTGAAGGATCCAGCCTATTTCGCCCGTGTCTTCATCGATGACGGCGCTCTCACCTGGCCGAACGGCTACGATTGGGATCCGATCGCCCTGCACGACGAAATGAAGGCCGAGGGACTTCTAAAACGCGCCGACGCAGCGGAGTAGGCGAAGCGTCGTCCTCAGATCAACCCGATGAAGCGGTCGATCGCGGCGGAATGCGTCGCGATCCGCTTCTCCGCTTCGAGGCGGAGAGCGCGGACGTTTCCGGGACTTGCGTCGTCAAGGTCGTCGGAGGCGATGTCGAGCGGGCCGTCGATGCGAAGGTAGCGGTCTCCGAAGAGGCTTTGCATCTGGTAGGAGACAG
>CAYTTC010000138.1:0-7083 GCA_964440525.1 uncultured Propylenella sp.
GCGCCCCCTCGTTGCGCCCCCGCCAGCTTCGCACTGCAACCAGTGCGGTGGCGAGCTGCGGCTTAAGCAGGTTGATTTGGCCGATCGAGAGTTTGGGAGGCAAAGCGAAATTTTCGTCTGCGTTAGCTGTGGCCGACAGCGAACATTCACCGTTCGAGCGGACCCCTATGGGGCTCCCGCGGCGTATCAATCACCGGCAGATCCACGCCCGGCGACAGGATAGAGTTGGACGCCCTCCACAGCCGACGCTTGTTTGAATGAAGAGCCCGCCGGGGAGCGATCCGCCAGCGGACCAAGGAGGACCAGCGCAGAGCGCGCCGGTCGGGGGAAAATTCGGGGCGCTATGCTGACAGCTTTTTCCGCTTAGCTAGGTCGCGCATCAGCGATTTGGTGCTCATCTCCAGAACGCGCCTCGCGGCTTGGAACATCTCGCCCTCGCCGGCTTCACCGCACTGGACGATGCTCCAGTTGAGGATCACGCGCCCGAAATCGGCTTGCTCGCCCTTCGCCGAGAGTGCCCGTTCCCGGCCCGCCATTTATGGGCGCGCCTTGTTATTCCGTCTCCGATTCGCTCGGGTGCGCGAGACGTTAAGTCTCTACCGCGGCGGTCTCACGACCGACTAACCGACAGGGGTTAGCCTTGCCGCAGAATGTCGAATGGTCCAATTTGCGGCCTCGATACCCGGTTGATGGACATGCTGAACATGCAAGCTATGTGCAGGCATGCGGTGCTCAAGTCTTTTGCCGCTACTCTTGCCGTTGCGAGCATTCAGGTTACCGACCCGGAATTTGCATTTGCTGAAGAGCCAGCTGCCCCGAATACATCGGGCGTAGTGTTATCTGCTGGCACCGGCATCTTGGTTTCTGCGCAAGCTCAAGTTCTCACGAACAATCACGTAGTTGGGGGGTGTCGTAGGATCGATGTGGGGCTTGCGGACGGTTATGGCGCGGAGGCAACTTTACTTTACGCGGACGAAGCAAATGATTTGGCGCTAATCAAGTTCGACGGGCAGATCGCGGATCAGGATATTGCCAGAATTCGAACATCTCCACCGGTGCGAAACGGTGAAACAGTCGCTGCATTCGGCTTTCCGATGCCCGATATCCTCACCCCAACAGGAAACATAACTGGCGGAAACATAAGCGCTCTGGCCGGTCCTGGTGACGACGTTCGATTTTTTCAATTCACTGCCCCCATCCAACATGGCAACAGCGGTGGACCTCTTCTCGATGAGGCAGGGAACGTAGTCGGGATCGTCCAATCCATGCTTGGCGAGATGAGTGGCGAGTTCCCTCAAAACGTAAACTTTGCGATCAAATCGAGCGTCGTCGTCAGTTTTCTTCAGGCGCACAACGTTGGATTCCAAAACGCATCAAGAGGCGAAAAACAAAACTTGCCGGAAATCGCCGATATCGCACGCCGCTTCGCCGTACTTATTTTGTGCGCAAGCGACGAACCGCAGCAATCCCCATCTCCCGCCGATCCAGATTCAGCCCGCCGGCTGCAGGAGTTCGATCAGCGAGAGCAGGAGAGCGCTCGCCATGACCCGCCACTCACATCGCCGTTGAGAGCGCTATACGATGCCTATGTGAAGCTGACGGACGACGACCGCGCCAATGCGGGCTCTTTGGCGCCGAGAATTTCTCAGTTCGTCGGTGAGGTCGAGGAGAGCAAAGCGCGGCTGGCAAGATTTGCAGCGGATGTCTCGGACGTCGATTCGGAGGAAGCGTTTCGTGCCTACGATGCACTGACCACCTTCGACAAACTTCTTTATCAGGTGATGGCGCCCGATGAGGTCTTCATCAAGATTTGCGAGGTCGAGGGGAATCTCGCATTTCAAATCCAGAGCGAGTTGCGATTGTGCCGCGACCCCTCCTTGATTGTCGTAGTCAATGGCGTGTGGGGGCAAAGGTCTGTGGCGGCTGCTCGCCAGTTCCTCGCGGAGGCGAAATATTGGGAGTGGATCGACAAAGACATCGACGTGACGATTCCGACGATCCAGCTTCTTGAATTGGTTCGCAGGATAAGGACCGAGGGGTATGGGCCGATCTGCACGTCAGCGGGTGGGAATCTCATGTTGCCGAAAAACGGCGTCGCCGAGTTGTGTCGGCAGCAGCTATCCGTGCGCCGGTATTAGCGACCTACAGGGGCGTGCGAGCGCAAAATGCCGACGACCTTCGAAACAGTACAGTTCCTCGGCTCCTGCCGATGCGATCGATGAAACCGCCCGGCCGCGGGATCGATGGAGCGCCGCCGAACATGGACGGCGCGCTCCCCGTTCCCGGAATTACGGAACCGGGGATTACCGCCGTCGCCGCCGCAGAACTTCTCAATCTGATTCGGCAGACGGAATTTCCCTGCACCGAAAAAATACCCGTCACAGGTCCGCGTCGGCCCCGCTGAGAACGATACGCTCCCCGCGATAGGAAACGCTCGCATCCACCGAATAGACATGCCGGGCCGGGAGCGGCGTTTCTGATTCTGAATATCGCTTGATCCAGATGCTCAGGTCGCCGGGCTTCTCTCCGATCGATTTGAACATTGCCGCCGCGTCCTCATCGTTCGCGGCCTCGATAACGTGCATACGATGCCCCGCAGGTGGCGGTTCCAATCGAGCCAAGCGGCGATCAAGCGGGTGCATCGTCGATCCTTTCATGGACGGCGCGGCCGAGACGGATTGACCGAAGATCTGATCACAGATCTATCCAGGAACGCCGGATTGTTCGTGATCGCGCGCAATTCGACGTTTGCTTACAAAGCAAAATCCATGGACGTGCACAGGATCGCGCAAGACCTCGGCGCTCGCTATCTGCTGGAGGGCAGCGCAAGACGGGCCGCGGGGCGGGTGCGCATCAACGTCCAGCTGATCGATGCGGTTGGCGGGGACCACCTCTGGGCAGAACGCTTCGACCGAAGCTTGGAGGACATTTTCGCAGTCCAGGACGAGGTGACCCGCAAGATCGTCGAGGCTCCGGTGGGCCGTCTGAGCGCACCGCTGACCGCGACGAGCCTTCTTATTATCAGCATAAGCGCACCGGTTACCCGTGGGTGGATGTTCATCGTCACCTCAAGGGTTAACCGTGACTAACTGCCAGCTCAACTAAATCATTAACCGTCTGAGCTGGATTGGGCAGGGTCAACGGGGTGTTCATCTCCCTTCGCTACTCTGCTCCCCCGCAGGACAATTCGGGGTCGAAATCGGGCAGGCGTGAAGGAATGAGTCGCGTTGGAATGCTGCGTCGGCCAGCCCGAGGGTTGTCTCGAGTGGGCTTCGGAATCCGCCCAAAAGTCATCTTCTTGGCACTGATAAGCGCTGTGCTTCCTTCGGCGCTCATTTCGCTGCTCGCTATTAATTCCTCGCGCGATGCGCTGGAGAAAGGCGTGCGAGTGGAGCTCTCAGGTCTCGCCCAGGAACAGATGGGACAGCTCCTATCCTCTTTACAGCGTGCAAAGACCAATCTCGAAACCTGGAGCACGCTTTATACTATGCAGAATGTCTTGATCGACGATATCGATGGGGTGATTCAGGACGAACTCGTCGGGCTGCAGAAGCGGTATAGTAACTTTGGTGATCTGCTTGTCCTCAATCCAACTGGGACCGTTGTTGCCGCCGCATTTGAACCGAACAAAGGCAGGAGTCTTGCGGAGACAGAGTCTTTCGGGCCGGCACTCGACGGCACGGTTTTCCAGGGATTGGTCCGTCAGCAGGAACTGATCGGCAAGCCGGGCATTGCAATAGCTGCCCCGATTCGCGCTGAGTATGATCCGAACATTATTGTTGGCGTTCTCGTCGGCATCATTGACTGGCCCCGCGTCCAGGCCGAACTGCGTTCCATTAGGATTTGGGGAGCGGCGCAGGACACTGACCACCGACTAATTCTGACAACGACCGCGGGGGACGTCCTGTTTGAAAGTCCTGCGGAAGCTGGCAATGCCTCCGCTTTGCTGCCGGTCGGAAACGGTGTGACCATCCTTGATATTGGCGGCCGGCCCTTCGTGGTGGGAACCGATGTAGCTCCTCCCCCTGAAGGGAGCTCGCTTCCGGGCTGGGTGCTACACGCCATGGTGTCAACCGACATCGCCTATGGCGACATTGTTGTGCTGCGTAATCGAATTGCTTGGCTTTCGGCTGCAGTCCTGGCCGCCGCGCTTGCGGCTGGTGCCTTCGGGTCTGCCCACTGGATTGTTAGGCCGATCGGCGCGGTGACGAGGGCGATGAAAAAAGTCTCTCGCGGGAACGTTGACATCGATCTGCCTGGGCAGGAGAGAAATGATGAAATAGGCGAAATGCTTCAGTCCATCTCTTTGTTTCGGGACAGTATTCTTCAACGTGAGAAGACTCTGCTCGTCCAAAATGTTCGGTTCGACGCAGCACTTTCGAACATGTCTCATGGCTTAGCGATGTTCGACGCGGACGCCAGATTGGTCGTCTGCAATCGACGCTTCGGAGAAATGTACGGACTTCCCACTCAACTATGTGAGACGGGGGCCACAGAGCAGGAGATCGTTGAGCACGGAGTGTCGATCGGTTTGTATGACAGGTCATCTGCCTTATACTATCACGGGCACGGTTCGGACACGGATAAAGGAGCGCGCCCGCACGATCTCTTGGACTTGCGTGATAGTCGGGTCTTCGCAATTTCGAATCAGCCGATGGCTGGCGGAGGCTGGGTCTCCACACACGAGGACGTAACAGAGCGGCGGCGGGCGGAGGCTCAGATTTCGCACATGGCGCGGCATGACGCCCTAACTAACTTGCCGAACCGTGTTCTCTTCCGACAGGAAATCAAAGAGGCCTTGAAACGGATCCAGCGCGGAGAGCTTGTCGCCGTTTTGTGTCTCGACTTGGACTATTTTAAGAGCGTGAACGACACGCTCGGCCATCCGATTGGCGATGCCCTCCTCTGCGCGTGTGCTATCCGACTTCGTGAGTGCCTGCGGGAAAACGATACCGTCGCGCGGCTCGGAGGAGACGAGTTCGCAATCATTCAGGTTGGGGCCGAGCAACCCACCAGCGCCACTGTGCTCGCCCAGCGCGTGATTGATACGCTGAGCGTGCCCTACGAGATCGAGGGCCATCAGATTGTAATCGGCTCAAGTGTTGGGATCGCTATTGCTCCGGCGGATGGAAACGATCCCGATCAGGTCCTAAAGAACGCCGATATGGCGCTCTATCGCGCAAAAAGTGACGGCCGCGGTAGATATCGGTTCTTCGAGCCTGAGATGGACGCGAAGATGCAGGCGAGACGGGCGCTCGAAATCGATTTGCGCAAGGCGTTGGTTAGAGAAGAGTTCGAGCTTTACTATCAACCGCTCGTCAATCTGGAGACAGATGAAATCACGGGGTTCGAAGCCCTTGTGCGATGGCATCACCCCGAACGCGGCATGCTGTTTCCCGGTGATTTTATCCCCTTGGCCGAGGAGATCGGCCTCATAGTCCCGCTCGGTGATTGGGTGCTTCGCCGAGCTTGTTTAGCGGCCGCTTCGTGGCCCGCGCCGATCCGCGTCGCCGTGAATCTATCGCCGGTGCAATTCAAAAATCCGGAACTCGTGTTAAGCGTGTTCAACGCGCTGGCAAAATCGGAACTGCCCGCCAATCGACTTGAGCTGGAGATCACGGAAACCGTCCTGCTGCAGAACAGCGAGGCAACGCTTGCGACCTTGCATCAGCTGCGCGACATGGGCGTACACATCTCGATGGATGACTTCGGGACAGGCTATTCGTCACTGAGTTACTTGCGCAGCTTCCCCTTTGACAAAATCAAAATAGATCAGTCGTTCGTCCGTGACCTTGCGACCCATAACGATTCGGCGGTGATCGTCCGCGCCGTAACCACGATTGGGAACAGCCTTGGTATCGCCACCACCGCTGAGGGGGTAGAGAACGCTGCACAGTTGCAAAGGCTCCGCGACGAGGGTTGCACCGAAGTGCAGGGCTATTTCCTCGGACGACCCCTTCCAATGTCAGAAGCGACTGCACTGCTGCACGGAAGCGAGCCGACTAGACTCAGTGGGCTATCCAGGAAGCTCGCGTCATAATCATGAAGGAGCAGAGAAGATGACAAGAACGACATCTCGAAACTGGCCTATTTCCTTCGCCGCTGCGGCCCTCTTCGCGAGCGCAACACCTGCAGCAGCGGATGTAGAGGCCCTCCGTTCCCTAGTGGCAATGAAAGCAGGCGTTGTTGAGCTTCTTCACACGAAAGCCGAAAGGGCTCTCGTCACGGCCGCGCAGGACGAGGCGTTTCGGCAATATTTCGAAGCCAAGACCGACGCTGAGCGCGGCGCATTGCGTGAGCGCATCGATCACATTTCGCTCGCTGTTCAAAGCCGTTTCGCCGTCGAGGAAATGTGCCTGATAGACGAGACTGGCACCGAGATTTCGCGGGTTGTGAACAAGAAAATTGCGTATGATTTGTCCAGCGAGGAGGCGAGTGCCAATTTCTTTGCCCCTACCTTCGCGGAAGAGCCGCGGCAGGTGTTTCTCGCGCCGATCTACGTGTCGCCTGACGTACATCGGTGGGTGGCGGCGTATGCGACGCCCGTGGTTGTTCAGGGAGACAAGAAGGCGATTTTGCACTACGAGCATGGACTGGATTTCTACGAGCACACGTTGGATGCGGGGGTCGATCCGAACGGAGCCCGTGTGCTGTTGACGGCCACGCGCGACGGATGGGTTATTTTCGACACCCGCAGGGATATTCCGATCGAGCAGGTCGGCGACAGCGATGATCCCGCAGACTACTTCGAGCAACTATTGGTGGCTGGGCTCTCGCTCGACGAGGTCAAGCATGCCGTCGGCGGCACCGACGAAGGTGCTGGCACAGTCACGGGGAGTGATGGCAAGTCTCTTGATGTTGCTTTTAAGACGCTAGGCGACTGGACCCTGGTCGCGTTTGAACCGAGTAACGGCCAGGCATCATAAGGCGCCGCCTCGAGCGACGGCACGACACACGTGAACGCGCCTGGTCGTTGGAGGCCCCGTCGAATTCGTCGGTGGTTCCGCGCGAGGCTTCTATCAAAAGACATCGTCGAGCGTCATTCCGGCCACTTCGGGATCATGTCGGAGATCGGGCGAGGTA
>CAYTTC010000139.1:0-6866 GCA_964440525.1 uncultured Propylenella sp.
GTGGTGATGAGCAGCGAGGTGTTCTCGTAGAGTTTGCTGATCAGGTGGAACAGCAACTGGCCGCCGGACTGGCTGAACGGCAGATAGCCGAGCTCATCGATGACGATGAGATCGTAACGCAGCAACTTCTCGGCGAGGCGCCCGCTGCGGCAGGGATCACACGCGGGGTCCGCGGGGCACCGAGGAGCGGCACCTCGCCGAGGTGAAAGCGGGGGCCCCGCAATTTGGCCAACGGCGAGTTCCACGCGGGCGTGCCAGTGCTCCATGCCAGCTTGAAAGCGCCCAACTGTGTTCCAACGGCGAACGGTCGCGGCGATGGTCCTATCTCACCAGAGCGAACTGCGCCGATTATTCCCGGCCGTTAAGCTCAGTGTAGCGCCGAGAGCCGCCTTGAAGTCGATGACCTTTTCGCCGATGTCTCTAGGTGAGGTGAGCCACTCACCAACGCGGCAGCCCCCGCGGCAAGGGAACCAAGCGCGGTCAATCCGATCCGACTCCCTAGGCGAGGTCTCGATGAACCGTTGTCAGCGCTCCAATGAGGCCGCGCAAGTTGCGGTTTCCGCTCCTTGCGAGCACGCGGCCCAGACCTCCGATGAGAGGTCCTGACGCGCGAACCGCGCGTTGGAGCTCACGTTCGACGCGCGGCGGGATCTCCGCGGCGTACTCTGCAAAAGCGACGCTGAGCAGGTCGTCTTGGCACCGCCGCGCGATCGACATCAATAGGAGCAGCACATCACGCGCCTGGGCGGCCTCTGGCGGCATGACCTCAGCCGGCCGTTCCTCGAAGTCCAGGAATCCCACCGTCCGACCATCCCACGTCATATTGCGGAGGATTGGACGACCATGCACGACACCTTGGGCATGGATGCGGCTCAGCTCCCGTGCCCCCATCGTCGCGGCGGCAGCGATTTTCGACGGCCCGAGGCGATGCTGCAGGTCGCGCATCGTTTCCCCGATGTCCGAGATGAGAATGCGCGCATTTTCCACCCAAAGCAGTTCAGGGACGCGCGCATCGATCTGCCGGAAAAGTTGCATCGCCGCGATTTCGTTCTCCGCTCCCGTAATCCCGGAATGCGACGGAACCGACCGCAGAATCTGAAGACCGGTGCCGGCGAAGAGCACCCGCTGGACCTGATGCCATTTAGCCGGCGACGGCCGATCGAAGTCCTTCAGCCAAACTCGTTTTCCGCCGATCTGAAGAGGCGCGACCCTTCGGCCCGTCGCAGGGAGCGAGGCGAGCTCTCTGGCAATCTCGCTCTTATCCGACTCCATTCTTCATGCTCCCGCCGGGACTACGTTAGACAGTCCGCGCGCTCTCACGCATTATCATGTCGGTCCAATTCGTTCGCCCACTGCGATGGTGACGTGAGTGCAGGATTTTTCTCGCCCCAAATTCTTTGCTGTCGCCGCCGTACGGATACGCAATATCCTCTTTCGCCGCTATTCGAGTCGTGGCGCAAAGCGCTACGAGTCTCGTCGTCAAAGCGTCCGCTGGGCTGCGGAGGCCCAAGCTTTCGAGCGGGTCTACACGCGCATCAATCCTAAAAGGGTCCTCGATCTCCCTGTCGGCACGGGTCGGTTTTTCGAGATTTATCTGAGTACCAACGCTGAGGTACTTGGCATCGACATCTCTGAAAACATGCTCAATGAAGCTCGCAGGAAGATTCCTCCTGGCGCTAACATCCGGCTTGCACGTGCTGATATTCTTGACCTTCGGCAGCCGTCTCCGCTTGGCAGCGGTTTTGACCTGATTGTTTGCATGCGCTTCCTTTACTGGCTGAGGCCACATGAGCTTGCGATCATGCTGCGGAAGTTTGCCGCCACCGGCGCGCCGCTCCTAGTCGCAAGCACCAAGGTCGCCCTTGAGGGACCGCGGCGGCCTTTTGGGAACGGATGGAAACACTCGGTCGGTAGTCTCCGCTCGCACCTTTATCGAGCCGTGGTGAAACGGGTCTACAAGGAGGCGGAGCTACTCGATATCTTCGCTACAAATGGATGGACGCTCGCGGAGAAGCAGCCGCTCGTCACCACGCGAAGCGTCCGTTATTTCTGCTACCTCTTCGTGCGCTCTGACTAAGCGCGGTTTTAGCCGGACGGTCCTCTGGATCGGACTCAGGTGTTAAAGCCGGCCGAACTTGACGATGAGGTGGCCGGTGACGGTATCCAGATCGACGTCACCCGAACGGTTGGGAAGAAAGCCCATATCGTAGTCAGGCTTACCCAAATCGTAGTGGCGATAGAGAAGACCGAGGATGACATTCTCAGTCAGCGCATAGTCAACGCCGGCGCCTGCCATCCAGCCGAACGATGCATCGTGATCATCGGACGAGGCCGGCCCGTTCCTCTCCTGGCTGGCCGTTTCCGCGCCGGCTACGCCTGCGGTTCCATAAAGGAGCAGCCGATCCCATGCGTAGCCCACTTTCAGGCCCGCAGAGCCGAAAATCTCGATGTTGCCAAAGGTTCTTCCGGGGGCTCCCGGAACGGTGTCCTGGCCATCAATGTCTGACCAGTTGGCTTCAACCTCCGCACCTAAGACGAAATTGTTCCACTGCTTTTGGAGGCCCGCGATCGGACCGAAGAAGCCGCCATTGAGACTGACCTCGCCGTCAAGTCCGGCATTGTCTTCGACGTGCTGATCGGCCCAGCCCCACCCGAACTGGTGTCCGATGTAAAATCCGGACCAATCGTACACGCTTCGGGCGTCGTTAAGCGACGTCAGGGTCTGAGCTTGGACAGGGAGTGCAAACGCGACCGACGCGAGGGCTACAAGAGCGAAACGGCGCATCATGATCGACACCTACCTTACGATACGAACTAGCTTACGATACATCGAATTTTTCACCTACGAAGCGACGGCAGCCCACCGCAGAGTGCATTCTCATCGCTCTTCCTTCGGACCCGCGCTGGAGTTCAGCGTCGGCCCAAATCGAGAGATCGGATCCCCTGAAGGAGAGCATCAGTCGGCGCGAGCCCGCTCGTCATCTGGCGCTGAAGCCAAGAGAGGTGCACGAGACGGACTTCGGCCGGAACGACGCTCAGCCCCAGTGCCTGTGCCGCGGCGATCCGGTGCTTTCCGGATCCGAAATGATATTGCTCCCCGTTCCGCCCTATCGCCATGCCGATGTCCGACTCCACCAATTCCACCCATGGGAGCCGTACGTCCAGATTTTTGAATGCGTCGGCAATCTGCCAGAAGTCCGAACGCCGCCTGATTCCCTTTTCACGGATGGACTGACACAGGCCAGCAACCTGGCGGAAATAGCGGTCCACGAGATGCGGCGACTTCAGAGCCACGAAATTGCGGCGTACTGGAGTTGGTCCATTGGCCTCCTTCAATGCGTGGCGGTAAGCATCAGTTTTGCGATAATCGAAGCCCGCGCGGATGACATCCTGCACATCGCGATGCGTCGACGAGGCCGAGATTGGCTGCAGCATCTGCTGCCAGTGGCCGGAGCCGATGAACTTGTCTTGCAGGTACACCCGATTAGTTGCGGTGCCGATCCGGTGCTTCATTCTTTGCTCTAGTTGGCTCGGGTCGATATCGATCACGAGGCTCGGGCCAAGTGCGCGCCGTGCCGCGTAACCCTCAAGTACGAAGCCGCTACAATCGTCCGCGGCCTCCTGAAGCGCCAGAGCGAACCTTTGCTCGAAGCGGTCGCGCCCGAGGGGCAGAAAACTCTTCAGTGTTGCGATGGCCCGCGACGATGGGCTGCTTCCGGGGCTGATTCGCGAAAGCGGAAGCCTTGTCCCAAGCTCGTCCGTTCGTTCGACAAGGATTTCCGACACGCCGCACCCCGCCGTCCGCGGAGGCTATTTGTGCACGGCCCTCGTCAAAAGAAAAGCGCGATTTGATCACGACTGTTCAAGGCAGGATAAGCGAAAACAGAGGGGGCGTGCGTTGAGCGGCACCCTTTCGAAGAACGTCGACGCGATGCTTATTTTTAGCCGTGGTGAGTCTCGGATTTTATAGCCGACAAAGGAACCTGACTTCCTTAGTCGATCGCTGTCCCTCTCTCTCTCCGTGGCCGTTCCTTGAGGGGGGAACCGAACTGTCCCGACAGACCCGAAGGCCATGGTAATCCCATGCAAACTGCGGACCAGATCGGTAGCCAACCACGCGTAACCTGATTGGTCCGGCGACGGCCCGCTTAGGAAAACCGAGCACAGCCGGTTGTCGTGGGCCTCACCGGGCGTCAGACCAATGCATATAATTCGTTCAGACAGTTGCTCGGTCTGCGATGCATCTAGAGAGCCGCCCCTTCCCCGCGCCGCTGAACCCCTCCACTCCCAATAGCGACTGCCCTGAAGCGTCCCAGGCTGCAATTACTCTGTCGGCCGCCTCACCGATGGTGTGGGCAAGCTCCTGCCTCAGGGTAGGGTCATCTATGTCGCGCATCGCAAGAGCATAATCCGGGAAGCGCGCTCCCACCAACGGATTGGCTACCCGCTGCGCTACCCTCGCCGGATGGAATGTATTCGACCGGAAATCGACCTTGTCGGCAAGAAATGGAAAGTGGTTGCGAACGACCGCGAAACCTGCCCCCGCAGCGTCCATGATGAGGTTCTGGTAGGAGAAGCCGTGGTCGGCGGAAAGCCCATTCGTCAATTCGATGCCGGTCATCAGGCGCATCGACAGGACGGCCCCGGCCAGGTGTTGAGCGGGCACACGCTCCGAGAGCCCCTTGCGTGCAACTTCGCCGACCCGCTAGTCTGATCGACAAGTAATGCGTCCGGGGGGCGATTACGCGTATGCCGACTTTCCGTCTGCGAGCGCTGGCCCTCGTTGCATTGTTTGCGATCGATTCGGCGGAGGCGAATGACCTGAAAGCGTTGGGGGACGCCCTGGTCTGGGCCCTCCCGGCGGCCGCAGTTACCACCACGTTCGTGAAGCAGGACCCGGCCGGCCTCTGGCAGCTGGGCGGGACCTACGGGGTAAGCAACGGCGTCACCTACGGCTTGAAAAGTGCTTTCGAGAATACGAGCTGGGGCACGCGCCCGAACGGCGAGGATCGTTCCTTTCCCTCCGGCCACACTTCCTCGGCATTCTCGAGCGCCGCGTACCTGCATTTCCGCTACGGATGGCAATACGGCCTTCCTGCCGCGGCCGTCGCATCCCTCGCCGGATACACCAGGATCGAATCTGACAAGCACCATCTCCGCGATGTGATCGCCGGAGCGGCGATCGGCTACGGCAGCGCCTTTCTGATGACCGACATGCATGACAGCAATGTCGTCATCCTTCCGTATGTCGACATGAGCAAGCCAAGCTTCGGCATAATCGGCCGGCTGGTGTTTGGCCCCGAAGCTTCGCGGCGGCCGCCGGAATCGGACTACTCACCCTCACTCGGGGTGATCGACGACGGCGTCGCGACGCAGGCGTCGTGGCGCGACTATGACTTTCGCCGCTTCGTGAGCCACACATCCGCGGTCAAGTGGGACGTGCTCGCCATCGGAGCGGTCGGCGTGCTGCGCGGGAGATCGGGCTTCAACGACGATTCCGAGATCCTCCGCGAGAGCGGCGGCATGGACAAGCTGGAGCACGCCTGGAGCGCCTATGCGCTCTCTGACTATCTGACTTGGCGGATAGAGAACAACGCCTCCAATCCGGCCAACGCCGACCTGACAGCCGCCGCCCTGTCGATGGGTCTGATGGTCAGCATCGGCGTGGCCGAGGATTTTTCCAGCGGCTACTACCCCTACGAGAACCTCCTTGCGAGCGCTGCCGGCGCGGGCTTCTCCGTCCTGCGCAATCGGGTCCCAGGACTGGCGGAGAAGGTGGATTTCCGCATGGAGTACCTGCCCTCCGGGCACGGCAGCCCGCTCGATTTCGCCAGCGACTACATGGGGCAGAAATTCGTTCTCGCTCTGAAACCCGCCGGCTTCGAGCGCTTCAGGGATTCTCCGCTTCGCTATCTAGAGCTTCAGGTCGGCTACTACGCGCGGGGATATGAAGAGGACGAGCCCAAGTCGAAACGTGAGCACAATCTCTACGCCGGCGTCGGCCTGAATGTCGCCGAGATCTATCGCCGGGCGATGGGCAACAACAACTCACGCGAATCCCTCGCCATCGAAGGTCTTCTGCACCACGTCCAGGTGCCCTACACCTACCTTCCGGTCGAGCACAAATTCTGAGGCGCGGGCATCTCATGCGCTCGGCGGTCTCGCTGATTTGCCAACGCTGATTAGGGGTTGCGTAGTCGTAGGTCATGGCCGCTTTACGCGCACCTACACCACATGCACTGTGGGGAATTTAGGAGAGTGATCCGCAGAAGGCGAATCTCGCCTGACAGAGTCCGTCGCCTCGGAAGCTCGCGCGCTGCGGATTGTCGAGCTCATTCGCAACAAGTATCGCGGCACCCTGATGCTGGCGGGGCTTCGATCGCGACAGCGCCGAGGCATGGTTGGAAGAAGGCCGCGCGGACCTCATCGCCATCGGCCGAAAGTTCCTGGCCAACCCGGACCTGCCGGAACGGCTGAAGTCCCGCGCGCCGCTCAACGAGTCCGACCCCTCCACGTTCTACGGCGGCGGCGAGAAAGGATACACCGACTATCCATCACTCGCCCAGGACCGCGGCGAGCAACCGAAAGCCTGTGTCGGCGACCGGTGGCGTTGATCTCGGGGACGGAAACAAAACGACCGCTTATGGCGGATTGTGTTGAAAAACTCTCGACAGGTCCCGTCACCTGAAAGCGGAGGAATCGGTTTCTTTCCCCAGCCCGGCTTACCCCGTCGTGGAGTAAATTGATTCAGAAAACGTGCTTCTGGAATCGCGTTTCGGGTCCCCTGTGAAGGACGGCGCGTTTGAGTCGCTCAGCCGCTCCTCGTCTTCAGGGCCCCGCGGCGCCTTGCGTTGCGTCGAGCGATG
>CAYTTC010000140.1:0-6844 GCA_964440525.1 uncultured Propylenella sp.
CGCCATTCCTGATTTCCGCGACCTCGCCGGTGATGAAATTCATCCGCGGCGAGCCAATGAATCCGGCGACAAAGAGGTTGGCCGGATAATTGTAGAGCTCAAGCGGCGTGCCGAGCCCGAGGGCTGGACCTTCTCCGGCTCCATTCGCAAGCCGACGGTACACCTCGAATACTTTCCCGAGGTCACCTTCGAGGAACAGATCACCGCGCCGCTGATGAGTCTCGACAAGTGGTTCCGCGACGTTTGTCCGGTCGAGTTGATCGACTTCATCTGGGCCGATTTGCAGGCGCGGAGGAGGACATGGTTTTAGGCGGTCGAGAGGCATTGGCGCACACGCGCCTCGCGCATCTCGAATACTCCGATCACGGCCTCTACGAGAACCAGATCGGTCTAAAGCAGCTTTTGGCGATGCTCCCGGATTTCGAGGCAGTTGAGATATTCGAGACGGACGTGCTGGTGCGCAATAAGCGATTGGCCGGATGAGACTGGCCGCGTAGAGCGCGCCAAAGGTGCAGGGATGAGGGAGCGTGAACCATGCCCGACGACAAGTCGAAACGAGGCGGACCAGACCGAAGCCGCGTGTCCGCGGACGAGCAATACGAGGTCGCGTATTTCGCGAAGAAGCACAAGCTGACGCATGCGCAGGCGACGCATCATCAAGGTTGCGGGACCGAGCCGCGAGAAGGCCGACAAGGCGGCCGCTGCGTTGAAGGAGCGCGCACGCTCGCTCTCGTGAGTCGCGCAGGCCCCGCAAATGATATGGCGCTCGCCGAAGCCCGTAAAAACATCGACCGGCTAGCGCCTGCCCCCGCGTCGGCGGTCTGCCCACACTTTCAGCGGCGCCCCTTTCGACGTCATAGTCGGTGCTTCGGCTTCGACTATGGCCATGTCCAGAATGTAGGCGAGCATCTCGAAGTCATTTTCGAGCGCATGCTGGCGCAAATAATACAGCTTGGCAGCGATACGTGCCGCCGCCACACGATCCGGCATAGAGCCCCCCAGCCCTTCGCGAATGCACTTAAACGTGTGATTGCATAAATTGCAACTCGCAGGTACAAAGGGCGGAGGTCTATCGGGAGAGGGACCATGCTGGCGAAATTGGTCATTGGCGCTGCCTTCGGGATTGCGCTTTCGATTGGCAGTGCACCGGCTGAAATCCTGGAACTGCAATACGAAGGCTTCACGACATGGGTTGATTGCGACCGCCGGGGGCCGGTCCTTTTTCACTACGTCGCGGAACGGGACGTAGGCACGCTTCCGAGGCAATCGGACTACGCCGTAGACACGAACGTTGAAGCGCGGTGCCAGTCAAAGAGCAATGAGACGTTTCAGTCTGTAATTACCGAACCCGGAATCGAATATGATGTCGGGCACCAAGCGCCGGCCAATCACTTCGATCACTCTCTGAACGCCATCGCGCAAACGAACTTCTGGACGAACCTCCTGCCTCAGACCAAGTCGATGAATCGCGGCGCATGGCTTGCGACCGAAGAGATCATCGAATGCGTGCGGGACGAGGTGTCGCTAGAGGTATGGGGCGGACCGATCTGGGGCAGCAATTTCGATGACGATCTGTTCGTGGAAAGCCACGGTGTTCAGACGCCGGCAGCCTTCTGGAAGGTTGTGATACGCACCGATGATCGGGAGGCAATTGCGTGGATTGTCCCGAACGGAGCAGCACCAAGAAACACTTTGGATCAATGGATAGAGTCGGTGTCGGTAGTCGAGAAGATCACAGGGCAAATTTTCGAGGCCGTGAACAAGGACTCCAGACCAATCAAATCGTGGGAAAAACCCGCCGGCTGTAATCTCAGTTAGCGGTGAAACCTTGCCTCATGTCCCAATGTCACTGGAATTTCTTTCTGCGGCAGTAGAGCTTCCTCGCCATCTGCCTAAGCGTGCGCGGCTTCACCAATCCGCCGACGGGTGAGGCCCGATGGTAGGGCGGAATCCATCCCCGTCAATGCGAAGCCCCGCCGCGCTAGGCGACGGGGTGCGATGGGCCCGCCGGGCACAGGGGTTTCGATGTCGCGGTCGAGTTCGTGGAAGCGGAGAACGGCAGAGGCGCGGACGACTCGATCGCCGCCGTGAAGGACTGACACAGGCCGCCTGAAGGTTCACCGCCGAGGGGTTCGGACATAGAGCACCCGGTTGCCGTCAGGCGAAAGCGAAGGCTGGCTGCAACGCTCGTCTCCGCAATCCGAAAGGTTGCGTTCTCCCTCGGGCGTGACCAGAAAAACGTCGAAGCCGCGTCCTCCTCGCGCCGAGCGCTTCACCAGAAGAGTCCTGCCATCTGCATAGGCGCGGTTCTCCTGTAGCAGGAGGGCAATGTTCTTCCTGTCCCGCTCGCTTTCCGGCGTCGGCAATAGCTGCAACGCAGCGTCGGGCGTTACCAGCGCCGGACTCGCTCGGGGCGAGCCCGCAACGATGCCCAGGATCGAACCGTCCAGGCTAACCCCTATCAACTTCCGCCACGCGGCGGTATCTTCTATTGTCCTCTCCGTGCCTCCGGACAGGCTGAACTGAATCACCTTTCCGTCGCGGACCGCGAACACGGTGTCGCCGTCGGGCGCGAGCACCGGCCAGGTTAGATCGGCGGCTCCGGCCTGGCGCTGGCTGCCGTCACGGAGATCGACGATCCAGACCTCGCCGGCATTAGGAACCCCGCCGAGGCTTCCCACGGCCTTGAAGATCAGGTTGAGCTCTTCGACACCCCTCCAGAAGATGCGTGCGACAATCGAGGCTTCGGGTTGTGGCGCCGGCTGGGTCTGAGCGGCGGCCGCCGAGGCGAGCAGCATCAGCCAGAAGAATGCGGTAGCGGAGCGCATGGTGAGTTTCCTCCGGTGCTGACGACTTCTCCCAGGCCGACGGATCGGGTCACAGCGATCCCGTCGAGCCGATCCGACCTGATCGAGATCAACTTCAGCCGACCCTCGGCATCACGCGCGAGGAGTGATACCTTTTCGCTTCCCCGATCGATCAGCCACACGGGCGCCGCGGCGCCGGCAATGGCCTCGGGCACTCGCTCCAGCTGCCGGGCGGTGCGATCTGCATAGAACACTCCGTATTGTATCGGCATCAGAACGAGGTGCACCACTGCGATGATGCCCAGGGCCAGTGAGACCGTGTCGAATCCCTTCGCTGCATAGCGTGCCCGAAGCAGCAGAACGGAACACGCCCCCAGCGTGGTTGCGCCGATGATCAGAGCAAGACCAAGGTCATTGCGGCCGAGAACTGCCTCGCAGAGCCCGGGCGACAGAGCGCCGGACCCGGGCTGCAGCAGCAGCACGTCGCTGGCCCGCAACGTGATCGAACACCAGATCAGAGTCAGGAGGGCGAGGACGGCGACCGAGGCCGACTGGAGCCAGGCGAGCATGACGGGACGGAGCGCGGCAGATATCCGCGCTGCCATTGCTCGCAACAGGACTACCAGAGGAAGCACGACGAGAAACGCAAGCAACGTGAACAGCCCGAACCGGAAACCGCCATATACATAAGCCTGGCTGATCAGAACGAGGTCCGGTTCTGTTCCCAGGGCCCGCGCACGCGCGGCTCTAGACAGGTACCCGCACGCATAGGCGATACCGGATAGCGCCGTGACGGCAACGCCGATCTGAGTGGCAACCTCGGCGATGCGCACGCCCGGCCCCGCCATCAACGACCGCTCACCTGCATAGCTGCCCAATAGTATGGGTGGGTGAACCCGTCCCGCCGCATTCCGCGCATGGCCTCCGCAGCGGCCTGTGCGGGGGAGCTCCCGCCCTCCAGCGCGGCATAGAAGAGGCGCATCCAGATTCCGTTGCTATCTCCCTGCACAAGCCAGCGCGACAGAACCACCGTCTCCGCACCGCCAGCGAGGAGCGCCCACGTAAAGCCAAAAATCTCGTTCGAAATGCGCTGTCCCACCCGGGCGCTCTCGCAAGCACTCAGCACCGCCAGGCGGAGGCCTTGGATCGGCAGGCCGACAAGTTCCGCAGCCAGTATCGGATCGCGCCCGCCCAGTCTGAGTTCCGAAAGGAGCGGCTCGATTGGGTTGAACTCGCCGTGCATGAGAAGGTGTAGGCTCTCCGCGCCTGTCACACTTTCGGCGAGCCCTGCGGGCGGGATGTCGATCGACGGCAGGATTCTGAGCTTCAGGCCGGTAGCAGCGGCGATCCCTTTCGTCTCCTCTGTAGCATCATCGACTTCGGTGTCGACGACTGCGGTTACCTGACGGATCTGCGGAATCTCTCGCGTGAGCGCCGCGAGTGCCCGCCCCGCATTCGGAGCATAGGACACAGTCCACTGTTCGATGAGAGGCGTTCCGGTCTCCGGGCCGATCAACGTCTCGAACGGCAACACGAACAGCGGACCCTGGGGAATGATCAGGACCTGTTGCGAATCGAGCAGGTGCTCGAAAGGAGTGACGAGATAAAAGTAAAGCTCCCGCGCTGCTGTTTCATCGAAGGCCTGACTGTCATCGACACTGGTCGCCAGGACGCGATCGATTTTGTCGGCGAGCACCTCCTCGGGCAGAAAGATCGAGCGAACCTGTGAGCCGTGCGGGCCGACATACCACGCCACCACCGCCGTGGGCGTGGTCCAGTAGAGCATGACCGGAATTCCTGCAGCGGCGGATGCCCCGCGAAGCTCGTCGAGGCTCGTGGGCTCGAAGTCGGGAAGGCTGATCCGAGATAGAATGGCCTCACCGTTCCCGAGTTCAACGCTGAGTTCCGCCCGTAGGGCTTCGAGGTCCTTCGACCGGTCGGCCGGGACTTTCAGGTCCCCACCTGCAACGACGTCCTCAACGATTGCCGTTTCGATCTCGCTTTCCCGTGCCTCCAGCGTGAACACTTTCGCCAGCCAGCTTCTATCGGCCTGTGTCACCTCCGGGCGTGCAAGGGCCTGCGTAAGCTCTTCGAGACCACGCGCCCGCGCGGACTCGAAGGCGGCGAACGCCTCGGCCTCTCTGCCGAGGGCGAGTAGACGCAGAGCAAGAGTGTTGATGATGCCGATGCGGCTCTCGATCACGGTGCCGCGGCGGCGAGGGTCGAGGAAGGATTCGCGTTCGGCGGCAAGCAGGTCGGCGGCACGGACCAGAAGATCCGGTTCGCGGCCGGATCCGGCCCGGATATCGGCTGCAAGACTTCTCACGTAGAGATTACGCGCGTCCGGAAGGCCACCTCTCCGGGCTTCGTCCGCAGCAGCCGCGTGCTCGGCGAGATCAGCCAGGATCGTGAATTCAGGCAGAGCCTCTGCGCCGGCGGAAAAGTCGGTGCTCACGAGGACATCTCCCGGCTCGCGAGGAGAGAACACCGAGACATCGCTCCATAAGCTTTCCCCTCGCGCGCGGGACTCAAGGAGCTGCTGGCGGAGTCCAATTTCCCCCCGAAACTGCAGCATCTGATCTGCCATGTACGGCCAGTTGAGATTCTCGGCCGTCCGTGCCGCCTGCTCGTAAGCTCCTGCAGCCGACTGATAGGCGCGGCGACATGCACCCCAGCCGTCGTTGTCCTCAACGCTGCGCGCATCCTGCAGCTTGCGATAGTCGCAGGTCGCAGCTACCTTCAGCACCGCATCGGCTGCATCCAATTCGGCGAAGAAGCGGTCCTCCGGCGTCGGCGCACTATCGAGTTCCAGAAGCGTGTCGACGAGTGCGGCCTCAACCTCGCCACGCGCGGCGAGCAGTTGCGCCTGGTACGCAATGAGATTGAACCTCTGCTTGGGTGTTGGGTTGACGCCTGCGGCGGTCTCGGCAAGCTCGAACGCCGCCGCTGCCGCTCCGTGGTCCTGCGCATTGTTGAGGTGTATGCGTGTGATCTCAATCCATGCATCGAAAACAACGTCCGAAAGGCGTTGCGAGCTGGCTAGACCGGCGGCCCGGGTCAGGGTGGTCAGGGCTGTCGCGAAGTCGCTCCTGAGCCGCTGAACCCGTCCGAGCTCCAGCGTTGCCCGCACCTGAGTACCCCCGGAGCTGCCATCGGAGAGACTTCGAAGGGTCTTTTCCAGGTCGGCAAGCCGCGGGAGGTCCAGTTGGCCGTCAATGCGGAAACCGGCGATGATTCGGTCCCGCTCTTCGATGTATGACTGCAAGGGATCCGCCGACGCAGCCCACGTTGCACTTGGCACCGGGGCAGCGAACGTCACTAGAATACAAACGAATAGGCGTCTCCACCTCCGCATTGATCGACGGAGCAGGGACAACCCGGCGCTTTGCCGGTCAGTGCGAAAGGCGGGCCACTCGACCCGTGGAAAGAGGGGGCGGATGAACCAGTTGCGACGTTCCTGCTGCTTCGTCACGACATCATCCTTTTGTGAATTACATCGGGGTGGTCGGAATAGCGTGATTAGGCATTTTCCTTCCTTTGTGCCTAAACATCATTGCAGAGAGTACATCATTGATGTGAGTTCCGAGCAAGCGGTCCCTGAAAAACCCTCGGGCGAGACGCATTCTTATGGCAAACGCTTTCCTTAAGCCCTTCAACAGCGGAGAACCGCAAGGAGGGATGCACCACTCCCTCGGGGGAGCCGCCCGTGGTAACGTTTGCCTGACTATACCCCGTTGTTCCAAGCCGGGTCATAGCCCGCGAGAGCCCTTCGCGATCGAACTCGACTGGGCAGGCGGCGAAGGCAACCCGGAAATGCTCGGCCGGTCGGCTGACGTTTGTTCCCGCCTATAAAAGTGTTTCGGATCTCGCGAGCAGGTTTTGCAGCGAGGACACATGCCATCTGCCGCCGCGTGCCGATCTGATGCCACGGGCATTCAGGGCCTTCGCCACCTCGGCAAGGGTTGCGGCTCCCGTGGCCTGAATGGCTCGAATGATTGGAAGGACGCTGGTGGCAAATCGATCGGCCTCCGCCACCT
>CAYTTC010000141.1:0-6776 GCA_964440525.1 uncultured Propylenella sp.
GTGGTGGAGCCGAGCGGGATCGAACCGCTGACCTCGTGAATGCCATTCACGCGCTCTCCCAACTGAGCTACGGCCCCGTCCAGATGCCGCGGATATGGGGTTCCGCGGGCCGCGCTACCTATGCGCCAGTATTCTCAAATGCAAGGGCCGGAGCACGAGGCGAGCCGCCACGGCAGCGCCTAGCGCTCTTCCTCGGGCTCCGCGTCGACGTCGAGCAGGCCGGCGACGTCGTTGCCCTCCTCCTCTTCCTCCAGGAAGGGATCGGGCACCGCCGGATCGTCGGCCTCGACTTCGATCTCGACATCGGGAACGACGGGCTCCTCGTCTTCGACATCGACGTCCGGGCCGACATCGGCCTCCGGCCCTTCCTCCACTTCCTCCAGCGAGACCACGTCCGCGTCGCGCTCGATCTCCGCGACGGCTTCGACTTTCGGTTTGGGGGCCGGCTCCGGCTTCCGCTCAAGTGCCCGCTGGGTTGGGGGGGCGACCACGAAAATCGTCCCGCAATTCGGGCAGACGATCGGATTGCGGCTCAGGTCGTAATATTTGGTTCCGCAAGATGGGCAGACCCGCTTCGTGCCAAGTTCTGGCTTCGCCACGTCTCTTCAGCCTCGTCGTTGAACGCGCCGCGTGCCTAGCGACGGGTCGCACCTCTGTCAAACCCCTTCTGAGCCTCCCCCCTCTGAGCGTTCCATGCGCCGGCCATTGTCCCGACAGCGGAGGTGACCGCGCCGGGACGCTGTGCTACCAACCGCGCCGCTTTCCTTGGATCCATCGCAAAGCTTCGAAAGCCCCCGCGCAGCCATGACGCATGCCTTCGCAAAACCTCTGAGCGCGCTGCCCTCCGGGGCGCTTCGCGGCCGGGTCGTCGTGCCGGGCGACAAGTCGATCTCGCACCGCGCGCTCATGCTGGGGGCGCTGACGATCGGCGAGACGCGCATCGCCGGGCTGCTCGAATCCGCCGACATCATGGCGACGGCCGCCGCCGTGCGCGCCTTCGGCGCCAAAGTCGAACTGGGCGCAGACGGCGCGTGGCGCGTGTATGGGCTCGGCACCGGAGGTCTCCTGGAGCCGGAGGGCGTAATCGACTTCGGCAATGCCGGCACCGGTGTGCGGCTCGTAATCGGCATCGCCGGCGCGCATGCCTTCGCCACCACCTTTGTCGGCGACGCCTCGCTCTCGCGCCGGCCGATGGCCCGCGTGCTCGATCCGCTTCGCGAGATGGGCGCCGAAGTGATCGCCCGCTCCGGCGACCGGTTGCCGCTTTCGATCCGCGGCGCCGATCCGATGGCGCCGATCGTCTACCGCGTGCCGGTGCCCTCCGCGCAGGTGAAATCGGCGGTGCTTCTCGCCGGCCTCAACATCGAGGGAATCACCACCGTCATCGAGCCGGTCGCCACGCGCGATCACACCGAACGCATGCTGAAGGGTTTTGGCGCCGACATCGCCACCGAACGCAATGCCGACGGCGCGACGATCATCCGCCTCGTCGGGCGGCCGGAGCTCACGCCGCAGGCAATCACGGTTCCGGCCGATTCGAGCTCCGCCGCCTTCCTGATCGTCGCGGGGCTTTTGGTGCCGGGCTCGGATGTCACTGTCGGCAACGTCCTCCTCAATCCAGCGCGCACTGGGCTCATCGCCACGCTGAAGGAGATGGACGCCGACCTCACGATCGATAACGAGCGCCTCTCCGGCGGCGAGACGATCGGCGACGTGCGCGTGCGCGCCTCGCGGCTGAAGGGCGTTGCCGTGCCGGCCGCGCGCGCTCCCTCCATGATCGACGAATATCCGGTCCTTGCCGTCGCCGCTTCCTTTGCCGAAGGAAGCACGGTGATGGAGGGGCTGGAGGAGCTGAGGGTGAAGGAATCCGACCGCCTCGCGGCGGTGGCGCGCGGGCTCGAGGCCAACGGTGTGGCCTGCCGTGAGGGCCAAACAAGCCTCACCGTGGAGGGTGGGCGTGTGCGTGGCGGCGCGACCGTCGCGACCCATCTCGACCATCGGATCGCCATGAGTTTTCTGGTCATGGGGCTTGCCGCCGAACGCCCCGTCACCGTCGACGACAGCGAGACGATCGGCACGTCTTTCCCGAGCTTCGTGGAGCTTCTGAAAGGCCTCGGCGCCGACTTTTCCGACGGCGCGGAGGCCGCGTGAGCGACGCCCCCGTCGTCATTGCCATCGACGGTCCGGCGGCGAGCGGCAAGGGCACACTCGCACGTCGGCTCGCCGAGCATTTCGGTCTGAGACATCTCGATACGGGCCTGACCTACCGCGCCGTCGCCGACCGGCTTATCCTCGCCGGGGAAAATCTCGACGACGAGGATGCCGCCGTGGCGGCCGCCCAAAACCTTGATGTTGCGCGGCTCGACAGCGCCCGGCTGGCGCGCCATGACGTGGGGGAGGCCGCCTCCCGCGTCGCGGTAATGCCGCGGCTTCGCACGGTGCTGAGGGAAAAGCAGCGCGGCTTCGCCGTCGCCCCGCCGGGCGCCGTTCTCGACGGCCGCGATATCGGCACGGTCGTATTTCCAGACGCTGCGGCAAAGCTTTACATCACCGCCTCGCCGCAGACCCGTGCGCGCCGCCGCGCGCTTGAACTCGGCGCGGATGGCGCCCACATCAACGAGGCGGCGGTGCTGGAGGATCTGCTGCGGCGCGACGCGCGCGACATGGCGCGCACCGATTCCCCCCTCCGCCCCGCCGCGGACGCTTACTTGCTCGACACCACCGATTTGGATATAGAAGCCGCGTTCCAGGCGGCCGTCGACTATGTGAGCCGCAAGATAGCGAGCCGCCGATAGGCGCCCCTTCAGGGAGCGCCCGTTTGCCGTTCGCCATTGTTGTCCATCGGCACGGCCCGCTCGGAACCCAAGAATCGTCGCCCTCGGCTTCGTGACGCGCCGGCCCGCTTCTTTTCGAGCGGGGAGGCAGGGGACGGCAGGTGCAACGCTAACAGCCCGGCGCCGGGCTTGGGGACATCACTCAAGTCCCGTGGGTCTCAAGGAGTTTTGATGCAAGTAGCCGAAATGCAGCCGACCAGGGAGGATTTTGCCGCTCTTCTGGAGGAGTCTTTTGCCAAGACCGACCTCGCGGAGGGCACCGTCGTCAAGGGCCGCGTGATCGCCATCGAAAAGGACATGGCCGTCATCGATGTCGGCCTCAAGGTCGAGGGGCGGGTGCCCCTGAAGGAATTCGGCGTTCGCGGGCGCGACGGGGAACTCGTTCCCGGCGATGAGGTCGAGGTCTATCTGGAGCGCGTCGAGAACGCGCTCGGCGAGGCGATGCTGTCGCGCGAAAAAGCGCGGCGCGAGGAGAGCTGGGTCAGGCTCGAGGTGATGTTCGAGAAGAACGAAACCGTCACCGGGCAGATCTTCAACCAGGTGAAGGGCGGCTTCACCGTCGATCTCGACGGCGCCGTTGCCTTCCTGCCGCGCAGCCAGGTGGATGTGCGCCCGGTGCGCGACGTCGGCCCGCTGATGAATTCGCCGCAGCCCTTTCGCATCCTCAAAATGGACAAGCGCCGCGGCAACATCGTCGTCTCCCGCCGCTCCGTGCTCGAAGATACGCTCGCCGAGCAGCGCTCGGAACTCGTCCAGCGCCTGTCGGAGGGCCAGGTCGTCGACGGCGTCGTCAAGAACATCACCGAGTATGGCGCATTCGTCGATCTCGGCGGCATCGACGGCCTCCTGCACGTCACCGACATGGCATGGCGGCGCGTCAACCACCCTTCAGAGATTCTGAATATCGGCGAGACCGTGAAGGTGCAGATCATCCGCATCAACCCGGAGACGTTTCGCATCTCGCTCGGCATGAAGCAGCTCGAGGTCGACCCGTGGGAGGGCATCGAGGCGAAATATCCGATCGGCTCCCGCTTCACCGGCCGCGTGACCAACATCACCGACTACGGCGCGTTCGTCGAGCTGGAGCCTGGCATCGAGGGGCTGATCCACGTCTCCGAGATGAGCTGGACCAAGAAAAACGTGCACCCCGGCAAGATCGTCTCCACCTCTCAGGAGGTCGAGGTGGTGATCCTCGAGGTCGACCCGGCGAAGCGCCGCGTCTCGCTCGGCCTGAAGCAGACGATACGCAATCCCTGGGAGGAGTTCGCCGAAAAACACCCGGTCGGCTCAGAGGTGGAGGGCGAGGTCAAGAACAAGACCGAGTTCGGCCTTTTCCTTGGCATGGAGAACGACGTCGACGGCATGGTGCATCTCTCCGACCTCGACTGGAACCGCTCCGGCGAAGAAGCCATGGAGCAGTACAAGAAGGGGGAGATGGTCAAGGCGAAGGTTCTCGACATCGACATCGAGAAGGAGCGCATCTCGCTCGGCATCAAGCAGGTCGGCGGCGATCCGATGGAGAACGTCTCCGGCCTCAAGAAGGGCGCCATCGTCACCGGCGAGGTGACGCAGGTGATGGAGTCCGGCATCGAGGTGAAGATCGCCGATTCCGACATGACCGCCTTCATCCGCCGCGCCGAGCTGTCGCGCGAGCGCTCCGAGCAGCGGCCCGACCGTTTCGCGCCGGGCGAAAAGGTCGATGCCCGCGTCACCAACATCGACAAGAAGACCCGAAAAATCTCGCTCTCCATCAAGGCGCTGGAAATCGCCGAGGAGAAGGAGGCGGTCGCCCAATACGGCTCCACCGATTCCGGCGCCTCGCTCGGCGACATTTTGGGCGCTGCCCTGAAGAAGCAGCAGACCGACGACGACGAGCCGGAGGAAGAGAAGGCGGAGGAATAGCGTTCCCGCGCCTCAGCACTTCGGCAAAAGCAAGGGTCCGCGGCATTGCCGCGGGCCTTTTCCCCGATGCGCTTGACCTACCAGCCGCGTCTGACACCACAAGCCGCGAGATGTAGATATGGGGCATGACAGGCCGGACGGCGGCGCGCGCCGACGATCAGAAATCAGAGATTGAGATCACGTCGGAAATGATTCAAGCGGGGGCGGTGGTGCTCGCTGATGAGTGGGGCGTTATCGGGGAGTTGTATGCAGGGGAACTTGCCTCGGAGGTATTTAGGCGGATGATGGCCGCTTCGGTGGCCTTTGGGGAGAGTTCAGCGGGTGGAGTGGCACCGCGATCGATCCGAGATTCTGAAGAATCTTGAAGCGCAGAGGCGATGGATTAGTTCCTCGTGCGAGGCCTACGACCGAGGAGACCAATCAGAAGCAATACGATTGGCAAATCCGGTCTACGTAATTGTCCATCACGGAGGAAGGGATAAATCGCTTCTAGTTTTGCTTGGTATTCGAGGACGAATACGCTTCGCTTCCGCCGGATCGTTCCAGATGATGGAGCAATCCTTTCATCATACCGCCTTGGCCTATATGCAAGTAAGCGGCGATGGGAAGGGGAATATCTCGGCGAGGTATCTGCCCTACTTGGCCGACTCGCCAGAGGCGGTGAGATGGGAACAGTTCCACAAATGGTGGGAAGAGGAGCCGATCTTCGTTGATGGACCTATCGGCGATCGCAGACTCAGGCTAACGCGCAAGCGCTTGGTATTTGCGCTTCGTAATCAGGACGGCGCTTCTCACTTCGAGCCGATCATAAGAAATCCGAACCACATTGGCTTAGCCAAAGGGACGCCCACAACCTGGGCCCTTGGCGACGGAGACAGTTCAGAGCCGATTCTTGGTGCTGAGTTCGCAATGATGCGGCAGATAGCATGGGAGCTTGCCACAACCTTGGACAGAGCGGAGATCAGATAATGGCAGAAACCCGCGACGACCAATACAGCCATCAAGAGGCCGAACAGCGTCTCCAAGCCGCCCTTGCGCGGGGCTGTAAGGCCCCGCACACAGAGAAAGGATATACCCCGGAAACTGCGGCTCAGCCGCGAAAGGCAAAGGCTAGCGGACCTAAATCCGCTTCACCTTCAACGCGAACTGAAACTCAGAACGCGAAAGCCGCGTCCCTGACCAGCAGGGCGGTCACCGTCGGTAGTTGCGGAGAAGCAGTTCTTGACCAGCTTTGTTTATGCCCGCGCCGCCAAGTTTCTGTGTGGCCAGGCCTAGGGATATTAGCCGGTCTTCTGTAGCTTTAGTCCTGTTAAGCGCTATAGACCCTCGGGACATTTGCCGAAGTGCTTCCTTATCTGCGCTGGTTAGTTCGTTCCATTTAGATTTCATCGCTTTTCCCCTCTGAATAGATAGGTCGCCGCCGGTCTTGCTTAGAACGCGAAGACCAGTTGATCGGGATCGTTTCGGTAGCTCACGGGGCGGAAATGGGCTTTCACCCAAACCCGCAACTCCCTCCGCAAGCACGGATACGCCCGAACGAGCACAAGTCTTCGCCGCATGGCGCTAACCATGTGGCATTCCTTTCCGGAAAACCCGGCGGAGCACACCGCCGCATTCGCCTCACGGATACGCGAGGCCGGCGTTCAGGACCGACTTTCCGCGATCGGAAAGCACGGTGGTTTCCGGGAAGGTGCCGGCGGCAACCTACCTATTTGGAATGATACTTGATTCGAGCGGCTTTCCGCTTTCGGTAAAGCTTGCGCGCCAACTGCCTAAGCGTGCGGGGCTTCACCAATCCGCCGATAGGTAAGGCGCTTGCCTTCGATGCCTTTAAGCGCGGCGGCGGCGCGTTCCGCGTCACCAGCCGCGTTCTTAGGGCAGCTCGATCGAGACGGGTTGCGAACGCGGCTTATCCCGCCTTCGCCTGCAACGGCTGGCCCGCGCGATCGCGCGCGGCGGCCATGTAGTTCATGAGCGCCGCCGTCGGCATCGGCCGCGCGAAGTAGAAGCCCTGCGCCTGGCGGCAGCCGGCGGCGCGCA
>CAYTTC010000142.1:0-6687 GCA_964440525.1 uncultured Propylenella sp.
CGGCAAGAGTTCCGGCCATTCGACCAGAAGCGCGCCCTCCCCGATCGCCTCGTCGAGGCCGATCTCCTCGAGCTCGCGCGAAGCGCCGACACGGTAAAGATCGGCGTGCACAACCTTCATTCGCGGAAGTGCATGGTCGAGGCGGAGAGGAAAGGTGGGGCTTTGGACGTCGAGCGCCGGATCGCCGGCAAGCGCGCGGAGCAGCGCACGCGCGAATGTCGTCTTTCCAGCGCCAAGGCCGCCGTACAATGCCACGAGGTCGCCGGGCTTCAGCACGGCCGCGACATCTTCGGCGAGGCGCGCCGTCGCCCGCTCGTCGGGAAGCCGGAGGCTCACCCGGACCTCCGCCGGCGGCGTTTGCATCTCTACTCGGCGGCGACGGAGACAGCGGCCGGCAGGACCGGAAGGCGCACGATTGCGGTCGTTCCCTTGCCCTCCTCGGAGCGGATCTCGACTTCCCCGCCATGCAGCTCCACCAGGCTCTTGACGATCGAGAGGCCAAGCCCCGCGCCACCCCGCCGCCCATGCGTCGCGTGCGTTTCGAAGGGCCGGAAAATCGAAGGCAGCATGGTTTTCGGTATACCGATGCCGTCATCGGTCACGGTGAAGACGACGAAATTGCTTTGCTTCGCCGCCTCGACGCGAATGTGCCCGTCCGCATTGGAGAATCGGATGGCGTTCGATAGGAGGTTGAAGAGGATCTGGCGCACGCGCTGGGCGTCGACGTGGAACGTGCCGATATCCTCGGGCACCGCGAATTCGAGCGTGATCCGTTGCTCGCTCAACCGATCGCGCAGCCCCTCCATCGATGACGACACGAGCGTCGCGATGTCCGCCTCCTGGATATCGAGCGACATGATGCCTGCGTCGACCGTCGCCAGATCGAGGATGTCGTTGATGAGCGCGCGCAACGCATCGGAGGACGCGATGATATCGCCCATATATTCGCCCTGCTTGGCGTTGAGAGCGCCGAAGGTTTCGTTCGCCAAAAGCTCGGCCTGGCCGATGATGTTGGTGAGCGGGGTCCTGAGCTCGTAGGAGACGTGCTGGATGAATTCGGACTTCAGTCTGTCGGCCGCTTCCAGCGCCTCGTTCTGCTCCTTCAGCATGCGCTCGATGCGGGAGGAATCGGTCACGTCCACGAAGGTGAGCATCGTCATGCCTTCGGGGAGCGCGACCGTCGCGTAGTCAATGACGCTGGCGTCGGGCCGCGTCATGCGGCCGATTGCCTGGTCCGCGTGGTCGATGTCGGTAACCGCGGCGCGGATCGCGTCCCAGGCCGCCTTGTCAAAATAGATTGCCTGGCAATTGCCGATGATCTCGCCGATGTGCGGCTCGGCCCTAAGATTTGTGGGCGAGAGCTGCCAGATGTCGGCAAAGGCGGGATTGAAAAGGCGGAGCCTGCCGTCGGTACCGAACACCGCCACCGCCTCCAGGAGGTGATCGAGCGTCTCGCCCTGCAATTGCGACAGCGCGGCCAGGCGGCTCTCGAGTGTGATCTGCTCGGTCACGTTCTCATAAATGTAGCTCATGCCGCCGCCTGAATTGGGCACCGCCACGACCCGCAGCGTGCGGCCGTCCGGCAGATGCCACAATTCCTCGCGCTGCGTAGGGCTCTGATAGGCGGCGAGATGCGTGGAGCGCCAGTCGCGGTAGTTCGACTGCTCTGGCAGTTTTCGATCGGCGCGGAGCTGATCGAGGATTGCGCTCTCCTCGGGGCCCGAGGAAAGCCAGTCCGTGGAGAGGCCCCAAATGGCTCGGAATGCGGAATTGTGGAAGAGGATGCGGCCGTCCTTGCCGAAGACCGCAACGCCGGCTGCGAGCTGGTCGAGCGTGCGGGCGCTCGAGTCCGTCGCCTGCTTCAGCTGAAGGCGCACGGTCTCGACCTCTGAGACATCAATCGCGCCGCCAACCGTGCCGTCCTCGATCGGCATGTCGAGCACCTTGAGCTGCCGCCGGTCGCCGGCGACGATCGCAGACGTGCTGTCGTCGAAGGGCTTGCCGGCGCGGGTCGCCTCGCGGATCGCTTCGCGCGTGCGGATCGGCAACAGCTCGATCCCCGATGTGAGGACGGCCTCTTGGCTCTCCGCCTCCACCGCGCGCGCATAGGCGGCATTCACCCAGGTGAGGCGGCCGGCGCGATTGCGCCGCCAGAGCGGGATCGGCAGCATGTCGGCCAGCGCCCTCAGCGCCGCCATCTCGTTGATGACGTAGACCGCCTGCTCCTTCAGCTCGGCGAAAGACCGCCGCTCTCCAGTAAGCTCGCGGACCCGCAGGATTGCGCGCCGCCCGCTCGTCCGGCCGCTCGCCTCGAGCAGCGCGCCGCCCATCGTGCGGACGGCCATCTGAAATCCTTCACCCTCGCGGCGGAGCTTGTCGGCCGCCGCTTCGACGGCCGGCGCGCTTTCGGCGCTCAGCCATTTTGCGAAGGCCAGGAAGGCTGCCTTGTCGGCGGGGGCTCCAATCCGCTCCGGCAGGCCGCCGAACACCTGCGGCTCCGCGACCGCTGTGTCCCAGACGACGGTTCTCTGATCGTCGGCGTCGAGGAGCGCGCCCGCGCGGTCGAGCGCCGAACGGAGCGCCACGGCCTCACGCTCGGTTGCGGCAATCCGATCGTCTCGCCGCGTTCGGAGGAGAAGGCCGAAGGCGACCAGCGCAGCGAGCGCCGTCCCGGCGGTCACCGCCCACCACACGAGATCGCCGAGCGCTCCGTCGATGGCAGCGGGAGAAAGACCCGATTGCGCTTGTGCCGGCGAGAGGAGCGCCAGGGCCGAAGCCGCCCCTAGCGCGGCGCGGCGCCGCGTCTTTCGATGAGGATCGGATATCCGTTCCGCGCTCTTCTTCGCCATCCGCCCCGCCGCATCCGGACCGCCACTCTTCCGGACGAATCAGTCGAACTTACTCGCTCCGCCGAAGGCGGAAAAGGCGAGGTTCAGCCTAGCGGTGGAGAAGGAAAGGAAGCGTTAACCATGCCGCAGCCCGAGACCCTTCTCCCATGGGGAGAAGGTGGCTGCGAAGCAGCCGGTTGAGGGGCTGCGGCAGTGAGGGTATTGAGCGAACCAGCAGACGCCGCATCCCCTCACCCGTCGCCGGAGCCTGTCCTCGGGCCGGCCGAAGGCCGGACCCGGGGGGCGACACCCTCTCCCTATGGGAGAGGGAAGCCTCAATACCGGTAGTGCTCGGCCTTGTAGGGGCCGTCGTGGGCGACGCCGATGTAGGAGGCCTGCTCGTCGGTGAGCCTGGTCAGCTCGACGCCGAGCTTGGCGAGGTGCAGGCTCGCGACCTTCTCGTCGAGGTGTTTTGGCAGCACGTAGACGCGGTTCTGGTATTCGCCCGGCCGCGTCCATAGCTCGATCTGCGCCAACACCTGGTTGGAGAACGAGGCGCTCATGACGAAGCTCGGATGGCCCGTCGCGTTGCCGAGATTGACCAGGCGGCCCTCGGAGAGAAGTAGCATGCGCTTGCCGTCGGGGAACTCGATCATGTCCACCTGCGGCTTGACGTTGTGCCACTTGTAGTTCCGGAGCGCCGAAACCTGAATCTCGTTGTCGAAGTGGCCGATGTTCGCCACGATCGCCATGTCCTTCATGGCGCGCATGTGCTCGATGGTGATGACGTCCTTGTTGCCGGTCGCTGAGACGAAGATGTCGGCGGTCGGAGCTGCACTCTCCAAGGTCTTCACCTCAAAACCGTCCATCGCAGCCTGCAGCGCGCAGATCGGATCTATCTCGGTGACCACGACGCGGGCGCCCGCGCCCTTCAGCGATTGCGCCGAGCCTTTTCCGACGTCGCCATAGCCGCAGATGACGGCGACTTTTCCGGCCATCATCACGTCGGTGGCGCGGCGGATGCCGTCGACGAGGCTTTCGCGGCAGCCATATTTGTTATCGAACTTCGACTTCGTCACCGAGTCGTTGACGTTGATGGCGGGGAAGGGAAGCGCACCCTTCTTCTGCAGGTCGTAGAGGCGCATCACGCCGGTCGTCGTCTCCTCCGAGACGCCGCGGATCGCCGCCTTCACCTTGGAAAACCAGCCGGGCGTTTGCGCCAGCCGGCGCTTGATCACCTTGTAGAGCTCTTCCTCCTCCTCGTTCTTCGGATCGGCAATGAGCGAGGGATCGTTTTCCGCGCGAGAACCGAGCAACACGAGAAGCGTCGCGTCACCGCCGTCGTCCAAAATCATGTTGGCCGTCTCGCCTTTAGGCCATTCAAAGATCCTGTCGGCGAAATCCCAATACTCTTCGAGCGTCTCGCCTTTGTGGGCGAAAACCGGAATTCCCCGCGCGGCGATTGCAGAGGCAGCATGATCCTGCGTGGAGAAGATATTGCACGAGGCCCAGCGCACTTCGGCGCCGAGCGCGACGAGCGTCTCGATCAGGACGGCGGTCTGGATGGTCATGTGGAGCGAGCCGGCGATGCGAGCGCCCTTCAGCGGCTTTTTCTCGCCGAACTCCTCGCGGATCGACATCAGGCCGGGCATCTCCGTCTCGGCGATGGTGATCTCGGTCCGACCCCAGTCGGCGAGGCCAATGTCCTTCACAACGTAGTCGCCGGCGACCGTCTTCAATCCTGCACGCGCGCTCATGGCACCTGTTCCTGTCAGCTTTGGCGGGCAGGTAGCATCCTCTGCCCAGTCCGGCAAGAACATATAAAGGAATGTTTATGTCCTTTTGTCCGCCCGCGACGCGCGCCGTCTTAAAGAGAGGCAAAAAGGGCCAGTTTTCGCCTGTCGCCGGCACCCGTCTATGCGATAGCGTCGCGCGCGAAGAACCGTAGAACCGTTGAGGAAGCAGATGACGAAGCATCGGATCGGCGTGATCGGGCTCGGAAAGATCTCGCAGGACCAGCACCTGCCGGTCATCGCGAAGAGCCCTTCCTTCGAACTCGCCGCGGTCTCAAGCCAGCGCGGTCTGACGGCCGGAAACGCGCTCGGCTTTCGCGACTACCACGAGCTCCTCGCGAAGACGCCCGACCTTGAAGCCGTCGCCATCTGCACGCCGCCGCTAGCGCGCCACGCCATCGCCCGCGATGCGCTCAACGCGGGAAAACACGCGATGCTGGAAAAACCGCCGACCGCGACACTTTCAGAGCTTTCCGACCTGCAGCGCCTCGCCGAGGCGAAGGGCCTTGTGCTGATGACCACGTGGCACTCGCAATACAATTCCGGCGTCGACGAGGCGAAGCGGCTTCTTCAGGGGAAGACCGTCACGCGGCTCTTCATCGAGTGGAAAGAGGACGTGCGCAAATGGCATCCCGGCCAGGCGTGGATTTTTCGCGCCGGCGGCTTCGGAATTTTCGATCCATGCATCAACGCGCTGTCCATCGTAACGAAAATCATGCCGGAGCCGATCGCCGTTACCGGGGCCGAACTCTTCTTCCCGGCGAACGCCGACGCGCCCATCGCAGCGAACCTCACCTTCTCATGCGGCGGACGCACGGAAGGCTTCAGTGCTGAAACGGACTGGCGCCCGATCGAAAAGGACATCTGGGAGATTTCGATCGAAACCGCGGACGGCACGGCGCTCAAGCTTTCGGCGGGAGGCGCAAAGCTTGCCGTCGATGGCAATACCGTCGTTGAGGAGAAGCCAGCCGAATACGAGGCGATCTACGACCACTTTGATCGCCTGCTGAACGAGGGACGGAGCTACATCGACGCGGCGCCGTTCCAGCTCGTCGCCGACGCTTTTATGGTGGGACGGCGGAGAGAGGTGGACGCGTTTCGGGAGTAAAATCACTCCGCCGAAACATTCAGGCGCGCCGGCTTCCGAAGAAGCAACAGGCGCGCCCGCAAGCCCCGAAGGGGTGTGACACCTATATGGCGGCTTTGCCCCCAGAAAACAAGTGGATCAGGGGACCTTACATCCCAAGCGCCCGACGAAGCCCCATCTCAATTCGTGACATGTCTTGTCCAGTCAAGGAATCCACGATGTAGTTGCCTTTGTGCAGGACGCGATCCAAGCGTCTGAACGAAACGTGCGCCACGCAATCGCAGATGGCCCACACCGGCATGGCGAAGCCTCGATACGAACCGGATTGAAAGGGCACGTGCGAGGGCAACAACATCCTCGGCGAAGTGGCAGAAAAAGGAACTACAATAAGACGACCCGAACTGTTTCGATTTCGGTTCGATACCACCACACCCGTCGCACTTTCCGCATCTCCGGCGGAACGCAGGCCATATCGAAATCGCAGATCAGGATATTGCCGCGCGACGGAGTGAAAGTGAGCGGCATCCTCAAGCCCCGGCAAGTCGATCGTCAGACGTTGCACGTCGCGGCTGACGGGGGCAATCGACAAAGGAGCTTGGTCTAGGAATCGCTTGCGCGAGCGGCCGAGCGAGTTACGGCCTTCTATAAATCCATGCTCGCCCCGGCGGCAGATTGAAGGCCACCCACTTCGACTTGTCGACTGCGAGGCGACCCGCAATCGCCTCCTGCGGCGGCACCAGCGAATAGGAAAGCTGCGTGACGATGCCTCCCGGCACCAGTCGGTCGAGGACGCTCTCCAGATAGGGCGCGCGTTTTGCCTTCGGCAGGTTCAGGAGCGGGATACCGGACATCGCCGCCGAGAAAATCACATCGCGGAAGGGTCCAAGGGCAGTGCCGAGATCGAGCGCGTCGCCCTGCAGCACGTTCACCCGCGGGAAGCGCTTTTGAAGATGCCGGCAAAATCCCTCGTCGTATTCGA
>CAYTTC010000143.1:0-6635 GCA_964440525.1 uncultured Propylenella sp.
TCGTCGGAGTAGTTCATCATCAGCTCGTTGTAGCGGTCGAGGACCGCCTGCTTCTCCGCGACGCCCAGCATGACGTTGCCCATCACGTCCCTCGATGGGTCGAGCTCGGGCTCCTGCGGCAGATAGCCGACGCGCGCGCCCTCCGCCGCCCAGGCCTCGCCGGAGAACTCCGTATCGAGCCCGGCCATGATCTTGAGGAGCGTCGACTTGCCGGAGCCGTTCGGGCCGAGAACGCCGATCTTGGCGTCGGGGTAGAAGGAAAGGTTGATGTTCTCCAGCACCTTCTTGCCGCCGGAGAAGGCCTTGGTCAGGCCCTGCATATGATAGATGAACTGGCGCGCCATGGTTGCCGCAACCCAAAGGAAGCTGTTTCAGGGAATGACCGGCTACTTAAGAGATGCGACCGATTTGCACAAGGCGAAGTGGCGATCCGTTAAGGCGGAGTTAGGGGCGGCGCTACAAGGATCAAGCGGCGCAGGGACAGTGGCCGCCGGAGATGAGCGAAATCGCGACACAAGGCGTGGCGGCGCAAAGCCGGAACGTCACCCGGACGGGCTCGGCGGCGACGGTCGAGCTGGCAGCCCCGCGCTCGCACGCGGCTGCCGCTTGGGGCGTTAGCTTCCTCGCTTTGGTCCTGAAGGAGGTCCGCGCCGACCGCTGGCTTTATGTCGGCATCGCGATTTACACTGTGGCGGCAGGACTGCTCGCCGCCGCGCTCGGCAGGAGCCAAGGCTTCCAGCCCTTTCTCTACCTCGGCGAATGGATAACCGTCGCCTTCGGCCTCCTTATTCCATGCATCATCATCCGCGCCGCTATCGCCGGAGCAATCCGGCGGCCGATCGCGCCGCTTTCCGGTTTTTGCAGCGAGTTGGCGGGCGCAATGCGTCCGCGATTGATGGCGGGCTTCCTGTTGTTCTGCGCGATCGTCATCTTCTACGGCTCATTCACCTCGGTGAAAAATCTGCTGCCCCACCTCTTCGACTTCAATTGGGATGTCCGCCTCGCCAATTTCGGCAGAGCGCTGCATTGGGGAAGCGATCCCGCCACGGTGCTCGCCGAGCTGATCGGCCCGCGAGTCACGCTCGCAATCGATTATGTCTATGGCGGGATCTGGTTTGCCCTGCTCCTTGGTATTTCCGCCTGGGCCGCCACCTCGACGCGGAATGCCCATCTCCGGGTACAGTTCTTCATGACCTTCCTCGTCTGCTGGATCGCTCTCGGCAATGTCCTGGCTGGGCTCTTTCTGTCGGGCGGTCCTGTCTATTTCGGTGATCTGACCGGCGACCATACGCGTTTCGCGGTTCTCGAGGCGTCGCTCGACGGCACCATGTCGCAAGCCTCTGCGCGCTATCTATGGGAGTTTTCTCAGCAGGAGACGGTCAGCCTCGGCACCGGCATTTCCGCCTTTCCCAGCATGCATGTCAGCATCTGCATGCTGCTGACGCTGTTCCTTTGGTCGATCGATCAGCGGTTCGGCTGGCTCGGCGTGCTCTTTACTGCCGTTATGCTGGTCGGATCGGTCCGCCTCGGCTGGCACTACGCGATCGACGGTTATGCCTCGATCATCCTTACGCCGCTCGTCTGGCGCGCCGTTCAATGGATGAGCGGCGGCGCTCAAGTCTTGCCGGTGACCTCGCCAAGCAGCCAGCGTGAAATCGGCCACATCGCGCGGAAATGACCGACGCAATAGTAGACGAATTTCGGAGACTCAACGAGCGCTCCGGGATTCGTGTCGAAGCTGGCGAAGAGGCCGTCATGGAAGTGCCGACCCAGCTGCACCCGATACGCTGGCGATGATTTCCGACGATTCCCACTCCAGCTTCCGAAGGGCTGAACCGACCGTCGCGTGGACCCTCGTTCTTATTGGCCTTTTCGTTTTCTTCTGGCGCCAGCCAATCGGCATCGCCGACGCGATGCGGCTCGCACTTCCCGACAGGGACGATGCGATCCGGCTTCTTGGCGCGCGCGATCTCCTGGCGGGCCAAAGCTGGTTCGACATGACCCAGTATCGCTATCTGGCGCCCGACGGTGTTTCGATGCACTGGTCGCGGCTCGTCGACGTGCCGCTCGCTGGTGGCATTCTCGCACTGACGCCGCTCCTCGGTGCGGGCCTCGCCGAGCGGATCTTCGTCACCGCGTGGCCGCTTTTCCTCTTCGTGGTCTATGCCGGCGTGATTTTCTGGGGGGCGTGGCGGCTGTTCGGTCCGCGCGCTGGCGGGCTCGCGGTGCTGATCGCCTCTCAGATGATCGTCTTCGGTGACCTCTTCGCCCCCGGACGGGTCGACCATCACAACATCCAGATCATCCTCGTCTCGTTGGCGGCGATCGCGTTTGGCCTCTCCCGGCGCCATGCCGGAGCCGCAATAGCAAGCGGGATTGCGAGTGCTCTTTCGCTGGCGATCGGGCTCGAGACCCTTCCGGTCGTCGCAATTGTCGGAATCGCCTTCGCGCTCTCCTGGGTCGTCGCAGGTGAGCGCGCGGCAAGGCCGTTTCTCTTCTTTGGCGTAAGCTCGGCGATCGTTGCGGCCGTTGCCTTCGCGGCGCAGACCGCGCCTTGGCTCTGGCTGACGCCGGCCTGCGATGCGCTATCCGGCCCGTGGCTTCTTCTCACTACTGGCGGAGGCATTGCGGCGGCGGTGCTTGTCGTCGCAACGCCGCGCCTGTCGTCATGGCAAGCGCGGCTGATCGCGGCGGTGCTCGCCGGGAGCCTCCCGCTCGTTGCCTTCGCGGCCTGGGCCCCCGCATGCCTCGGCGGCCCGTACCAGATCGTGCCCGAGCCGTTTCGCAGCATCTGGCTGCGCGACATTCTGGAGGCGTATTCCTTTCGGCGCTTCCTGATGGTCAATCCCAGCGCCGCGATGCAGGCGATCGCACCGATGCTGCTCGGCGCGATAGTGGCGACGCTTGGCGCTTGGCGCGACAGAGGCGAGGGGCGCGCGATGCTCGCGCTTTTGGCGAGCCTTCTCTGGCTCGGGGTCATGCTTGCGCAATATCAAATCCGGACCGCCTACATCACCTCGGCATTCTACCCCCTCGTTGCCGGCTGGTTTCTCGACCGGCTCCTCGCCACGGCGCGAGAACGGAGGTCGATCCTCGTGCGCTCTCTCTCCGTCGTTTGTGCGATCCTAATGTTCGGGCTGACCTGGGCGGTGGGTGTGGCGCTTGCCGAAGCGCTCAGGCGAGGTGAGGGGAGCGCACCGCCTTCGCGCGTCGCGTGCCACGACCCGCAAAACGTCGCTCCGCTCGCTGTTCTTCCACCGGGCTTGGTGCTTGGCCAGGTCGATCTCGGCCCGAACATCCTCCTCCACACGCCGCATTCGATCGTTGTCGCCGGCTATCACCGGGCGACGGCGGGTATCATCGCTGGAGTCGAAGCCTTCTCCGGCAGCGAGGCCGATATGCGCCGTCACGTCGACCAGTTCCATGTCGACTATGTCGTCGTCTGTCCGAATTGGTTGCCCGGGGCGAACGCTGCGCAGAAACCCTTCGCCCGGGAACTCGCGGAGGGCCGCTCTGTGGCATGGCTTCAGCCGCTTCACCTCCCAGCCGGCCCGCTCATGGCCTGGCGCGTCGTCCGCGACCGGTAGGACTATGATGCCGGCGCGATCGCCTCGCGGCGGACACGCCAAAGCTTGAGAGCGCCCCCCTCGAGCGGGACCGGCTCCAGCCAGGGCACAGTCGCCGCGCCTTTGGCCAAAGCCTTGGCGAAGGGGCCATATCGCTCCTGATAGGCGTCGATCCAGGGCAGGCAGAGCGCGACGTAGTCGGCCTGGTCGCGGACCGCGACGGCGCTGAGGTCAACTTCCGTGCCGGCGAATGCAGTCAACCCGGCGACAATTCCCTCGACATTTCGATGGTAGCCAGCCGCGACGATGGCCTGATCGGTGAGAAACAAAATGTGGGCGCCGAGATCGATAGGGCCAAGGATCACGCCTTTGGGCGGCTTTTGGAGCTCTGGGACCTCCCTCAGACAGGAGCGCATCGCATCCGGGTCATGCGATGCGACGGGTGTCGTGATGCCGAGCCGCTCGACGAATAGCGCCGAAGAGATCCACGGCAGCTCGAAGAAGAGCAACCCTGCGACGAGGAGAGCGACCGCGCGGGAGGCGCGCGCAGCGGGCATCGTAGCCTGAGCCAGGATGCGATCGAGTACCCATCCCGCCGCGATCGGGGTCAGCGCGCAACCAACATAGATCGCCCGGATCTGGAAGAGGCACAGGACAAGCGTCAGCGTGAGAAGCGAGGCGCACGCGAGGAGGAGGCGCCTTCCGTCCCCCTCGGTTCGCATTGCGCCTATCCAAGCGGCGATTGTGGCTGCGAGCGTCGGCCCGAAAACGACTGCGGCTTTGATTGGAGTTTCGGCGAGCATTTCCGAAAGCGAGAGCGCTTCGCCGGTCAGTTCGAGCCATGCGGCGCGGAAGGCCTCGGGGACCGCGTGGTACGGGCCGTCAAGGCATGGGGGGAACAAAGCGGCGAACGCGCCAGCGAGTAAGGCTCCCCCGACAATCGACGCTGCAAGCCGAACCCGAACTGTGTTGGAGAGCGGCCCAAGGTTGGTGAGGACAAAGGCTACGGCCCAGGACCCGCCAGCGAGGAACAGCCAGGGCGTAGAAAGTGCGTCGCAGGCCGGAGCGAGCCAGAGCGCCGGCGCTGTCTGGGCGACAAAGGCCGCAAATGACGCGAGCGCAAAGGCGCCAGCAAACAAAACTAGCGCGCGCGACTGCGAGGGGTCGAAGACCCATGCAAGCGCGTAGATCACTCCGATGCCTGCGACGAAGGGCAGGCTCTCAAGCCCGACCGCCAAAGAGAGCGCCGCGGCGACGCCGCTGATGATCGCCAGGAGGGGTCTGGAGGATGCGACGGCGAAGGAGAGAACGGAGGCAAGGAGCAGCACGATCTGCACATTGTGATGATCGATCGCGCCGGCGCCGAAGAGGTCGCGGAAGGCCAGGAGATTGACCGCGACGATGACTGCAAGGGCGGCCGCTCTGGCGCCGAAGGCCCGTGCCAGCCCTCCGATCGCTAGGGCGAGATAGATCGAAAGCAGAAAAACCGGCCACAAGGTGATCGCGATCCTCTCGGCGAGCGTCGCTCCAACCACCAGCCTGAGGACGGAGATCGCCGCCGCGAGCGGCGCGTCCACCAACCGCGACCAGTGCATCAGGGTCCCGTCCGGCGGGAAGTAGCGGTATTGGCGGGTGTCGAACCAGCCCTGGCCGGCTACGAGGTCCCGCACCTCCTGCAGACGCAGCCCGTCATCCGCATCCAGGGTGCTTAGATCGGCGAGGCGCCCGAAGCCCCGGTATTCGCCGAGAAGAAAGATCGCGAAGCAAAGGAGCGCGAGGCCCCAGACGACGAGCTGACGCCTCAACAATCCACCGGCCGCGCCCGGCTGCGCCGCGCCCTGGTCTGACTGGCTTTCCGCCACCGCGGCTCTTTTCTCAGGAGCGATTCACCGAAGAGCAACCATCACAGGGCTAGCTTACTCGGAGGTTATTGAGCGGAATCAGCATGGAATTGGAATCGCCGAGCAAAAACCCGGTCCATGCGGCGCTGGCGGGTGTCGAGAAGACGTTCGCCGAGGCTGGCCCGATCGAGCTTTCCATCCTCATGCCGTGCCTGAACGAGGCCGAGACCCTCGGCATCTGCATCGACAAGGCGAAGGCCTTCCTCTGGCGGACCGGTATCAATGGCGAGGTCGTGATCGCCGACAATGGCTCGGACGACGGCAGCCAGGCGATCGCGCGGGCACATGGCGCGCGCGTGGTGGTCGTCCCGAGCCGCGGCTACGGCGCGGCACTGATCGCCGGCATCCGGGCGGCGCGCGGCCGATTCGTCATCATGGGCGACAGCGATAATTCTTACGATTTTGCCAATCTCGATCACTTCATGCAAAAACTTCGCGAAGGCTACGATGTCGTGATGGGCAACCGTTTTCGCGGTGGGATCGCCGAGGCGGCCATGCCGCGGCTCCACCGCTACCTCGGCAATCCGGTCCTCTCCTTCGTCGGCCGGCTCTTCTTCCGAAGCGCGATCGGCGATTTTCATTGCGGGCTCCGCGGTTTTTCGCGCGAGGCCGTTCTCGGCCTCGACCTCGACTCGTCGGGAATGGAGTTCGCCTCCGAGATGGTGGTGAAAGCGACGATCGCCGAGCTAAGAATCACCGAGGTGCCGACGACGCTGTCGCCGGATGGGCGCTCGCGCGCACCGCATCTCAGAAGCTGGCGGGACGGCTGGCGGCACCTGAAGCTGCTTCTCGAATTCGCCCCGCATTGGCTGTTTCTCTATCCGGGCGGGACGCTGGCGAGCATGGGCGCGCTGATCGCTGTGGCGCTCATCCCAGGCCCACTCGAGATCGGCGGCCTGACGCTCGACGCGGCGACGCTGCTCTTCGCCGTCGCCGCCATCCTCGTCGGCACGCAGCTCGTGCTCTTCTATGCTGTGGCGAAGGTCGCTGCGGTTGAAACAGAATTGCTTCCCGCCAGTCCGCGCTACGAGCGCATGAACCAGTTCCTGTCGGTTGATCGGTTCTGCTTGGTCGGTGGCGCATTTTTCGCGGTCGGGTTTCTCATCGCTGCATTTGCGGTTATCCGCTGGATGGCGATCGGGTTCGGCGACCTCAATGCCGCAGTGAA